>CAZSGN010000107.1:0-8808 GCA_964606415.1 uncultured Bacteroidales bacterium | reverse complement strand
CTATATAAATCACTATTTCACTTCACTCATGTTACTCAACTTAGATATTATTTGCACTTTTCATCCTAAAACAAAGCAAAGAGAACAAATCAATAATATATTTGAGGAAAAGGTTTCACGGTCTTAGCAAAAGGTTTTTTTTCCCCGAGAGCAACTTTATAGACCTTTTCGTTTGCCATCCGGGCATCACGGGTAAATTGCTTATATGGCGAATGACAAATATCCAAAAAACCAATCTGATAATTCTCACCATCAAACCGTCCGGAAATTGGTTGATCATACAATTGAAAATAATGTATCCCGATTAATTCAGGCCGGGTAAATCCTTGTTCAACATAATACTGATAAGCATCACCCCTGGCCCTTTGATCTTCCACACCCTGAATGCCAGTAGCCGGTAATCCCCTGTCTATTGCCCCAAAATGAAACTCCCCAATCAATACTGGTTTGCCGGTTTTTTGCATAATCAGATCAGTCGGTGGCGGGCCGGGTTTATGATATCCATTAATGGAGAATACATCAAAATGATTTCCTGCCCTGTAACAGAGATCTGAACTAATCCAGGCATAGCGCATCCCCAAATTCAAGTGATTTGGATCGACTCTTTTAACTTCTCTCACCACCACGCTAAGATACTGATCCACCATCAGTCCGGAAAATTCTTTCATATCCGCTCCAGCCATTTGAGATGGCAGTCTTTTAAAGCTAACATCCTGTAGCTCAGCAAAACTTGCAAGTTTTAACCGCCAGGACTTATTAAACAAATCAATCCTGTTCTTATATTTTGACTTCAACCATGCCACAAACTCTTTTTTCGTTGCCGATTTTTGTTTGGTTTTCAGCATCTCATATGCCAGATTATGATCACCAAAAGCCCAATGTGGTTCATTTCGAAGAAAGTAACCAATCATATACCGGTTATCTTTATAAGGTTTAAGTTGTTGCGCATATTTCTTAGCAGCCTCAAGATATTCTGAAGAAAACACATCCGGGAAATCCCTGAAAACAAGTATATTTGTCCGAGGAAAGTCCTTCATCTGAAAAACAAAAGGAATATCAGAATGATTGATAAAACCTTCATCAGACCAGTTTCCTATCGTATTAAAGCGATGGTTCTTTAAAAAACCTTCAATCATTTTGTTCCAGTTAAGAAGCCAATCATCCTCAAAAACCCTCAAAAGATTTGCTTTAGCAAAATCCAAACTTATCGCCTTTATTTTTGAATGTCTTTGATATGCCTGTCCCAGTACCGCATCATTTTTTTCGGGCAACCATTCAAAAAGCTCCTCCCTGCCAGTTATTGTAGCTGAAACAGAAGGTCTTACACAATCTATACCTGTACTTAAAAAGGCATATCCTTCAGGATCGACAAACCACCATCTACGGCCATCAAAATGAGTTCGGAAAAAGCCTGTCCCTTTAAACTTCAATTCCTTCCATCCACCATAATTACTCCATCCTTCCGGCCAGTCAGACTGGCTGCTCTTCTCACTAAAACGTGTTAACTTTCGCTTTAGATGGCTCTCACTCCTGATCTTTCCTTTCCAGTTCCTTGATGTCCATTGACCAAATTGATCAACATAAGGGGCCTTAATTTTGGAGCGTCTATCAGGTAAGTCTCTGGTCAATGAGATAGC
Organism: uncultured Bacteroidales bacterium; assembly: GCA_964606415.1. Lineage (GTDB taxonomy): Bacteria > Bacteroidota > Bacteroidia > Bacteroidales > JBBRXJ01 > CAZSGN01. The sequence goes on along the minus strand of CAZSGN010000107.1, from coordinate 7,171 downwards.
ATTAATACTCAACCTGGTTTTAAAATGCTCCTCCACAGGTGCAAGTCTAAGCCTGACACTTCCTATATCATCCGGATCCAGGCGTTTACCTAAAACCGTCCCTTTTAACTGTCGATAATAACGGGGTAAAAAAACTTTCTGCCCATCAAGATAATTCAAAGGGACAATAACACTGGTTGTTAAGTTAGGTAAAACACCAATTTTAAAAGAAATAGCAGGCTCCTGATCAGCTCTTTGCCCGGATGCTCCGCCCTGTTCTACAATTTGCCGATCATCATCTTCATAAAAATGTGTTTTAGGAAAAAAATCCACATATAAAATTGCACTGTAATCATTATTATGATAAACATCCAGGATCAAATAATTAAAATCAGCCCAATTAGTATATTTCATCTCCCTGTCAATTTTCAGCGCATCCATTTCCGTGTCAGGATGAAATATTATTCCGCTATCTCCTTTAGAGACAAAAGTGTATTGTTTACTGATTGAATCCAGGGAAAATCTTAGGGAATCCTGTTTTTCACCGGCATATTTACATCCTGCAAGCAAGAAAACATGAATAATAAAGACCAGGAAAATTTGTTTTATCATTAAGATTGACCTTATATAAAAACAATATATTCTAAATATTTCTTTATATACCAGCAAACTACTCCGCCTTGTCATGAAGCTGATACATGACCTTACTGGACAAACTGATGGCTTTTCTCATTTCATCATAAGGCTGATCGGTAATATCTACCAATCCAACGGTCTGGTTCTCTCCATCCATCTCCCGCCCGGTAATATGCTGGTCAACATACTGATACCAATGACATCCAACAGAATAAGGCATACCTGCCCATGTTTTCACATACTCCTGATAATACTTAAGTCTTTCATCAGGAGTAAAAGCCTGGTATTTAGGAGGTAATTGGCGTTCACTCCTAAGAGGGAGATGATGCTCTCCAATCAAAATAGGACGACCGGTTTTTTCATACCACGCATCCATCTGTTCTTTGATCGGTGCCAGCGCATAAACATTAACCGTAAGAACATCACAATATTTTCCGGCCTGCTCAAGGATATGATCCGGCTTTAACTTACGGGTAAAGCGGCAACTCAAATACATATGATTTGGATCATACTTTTTTAGCGTTTTAGAAATAAAGCTGAAGTACTGTTTAGCATAATGCGTTTCAAGCAGAACCTCATCCTCTCTAAAAGCATCATTATCAGCTATTTCTTCGCTATTCAAGTTTCTAACGGCAGCCCAATCAGCAAGTTCCGTTCCCCAGGCATGATTAATATCATCAACTGATTGATACTTTTCTCTCATCAGCTTTTCCCATTCATAACGTAAAGGAACATCATCCGGTGAAATCTCCAACAAATTCAAATGCCCCCATCCACCTTCATTATCAACAAAATAACCCAGCAACATAGGATCATCCTTAAATTCAGCAGCCTCAGACATCACAGAATCAGCAAATTTTTGCCATTCAGGATCAAAGACATCCGCAATTCTTTCTTTAAGATACAAACCTTTTCTTTCTGTCACTCTAAAACTATGCGTATAAGGCATATCGGAATCTTTCAGCAAACTCAGATCACTCCAGTTGCCAATCGTATTCATTCCCCATGAGCGAAGTCTCTTAAAGGCCATTTTCTTCCATCCTTCTTTATCTCCATATTTTCGTTGAATATTCCAGCTATAAAAACTCACACAGGTATCAGCTTCGTATGCATTAGGAAATTTTTCAGGATCCGGCAATTCTTCAAAAAGATATTTCCGGTCAGCAAAGATCGTCACATCAGCAAGGTTATGTTTTGTCCTGACACCTGTAACCCCAAGAGACCAGAAAGGTTTCCCATCCGGTGTAATCAACCACCATTTACCATCATCTTTCTGCACCCGGAAAAAACCAGAAGCCTCAAACTGTTTTCCTTCTTTCCAGGCACCGTGGTGGTCCATATGATCATGCCCTGGTAAAGAATCAATATACTCCTTTTCTTTTTCAAGTGAAGCATGAAACTGTTCAAGATTATCCACTTTTCTGCTCCATTCCCCGCGAATTCGCTGCCCAAAAGGATCCACTACCGGTAAAGGGAGCGTATCGCTGGTTTTGATCAATTCAATATCTGACAGTACCAGATCAAAACCGGAATTAAAAGCTGAAGCCTTAATATGAATAGAATTGGGTGAATAGATATCCTTATTTCTCGCGGTCAATGGTAAATCTGCTAAAAACATTTCACCCTCATAAATGCCTCCCGGGGATAGATCAATTTTTTGCGGCAAACGATTTCTGGCTCCATATATATTAAAAACCACCATCACATCAAAAGGATTCATATTTTGCATCTTAAATTTCAGATACTTATACTTCATCCAATCATCAGGTAAGCCCAGCGATTCAACAACCACATCTACTTCACCCAGCGAATCTGTAAAATGCAGCATCGCACCATCTTCATATTCAGAAGCAGAAGCATTGGTAAACTTAACCATTTCTTTCTTTACCATTTTTCCCCCACCAGCTTGTTGTCCCTCATACTGGTCAACAACAGCAGAAGTGGTGTCATAAAGAACACTCAAATCAGCAGGAATTCGCTCCTCAACATCTTTACATCCTAAAAAAGCAATGGATATAACCATTACCATCCCAATCATTTTAATATCACGCATATTCATTGTTTTTACTTATTCATTAAATTTTGACGCTTGTATTTTTGCTTCTGTATTCTATCAAAGTAAAATTAGTTTGTTTTTTTAAAGTTTGCACTGTAAAATTAGGATTCTTTGGGCATTTTTATTATATTATTTTGTTCAAACAGTTATGTTCATATATTCAATCAAATATTCCGGGAATTACTTTCCCTAAAACCTATTTTCAAACCCTGATATTCATTGTCGATTGAATATCTGAAAGAGAAAAAGAATCTTTCCTAAGGTTTCCTTTCTGATCTTTAAAAAGGACAGCATATTTACCTTTAAACCCTCTGCCCCGAATTTCGCCATGATTATCCGACTGACTTTTTAAATGTGTTTTCCATTGATCATTTAATAAATCATCAAGCGCATAATACACTTCATTAGGGCGCAACTGATCATCAAACATATCACGCCCCCACCATGTAAAATGATTTACAGCAGGATGGCCAAAAGCAATGGTATACATATTCCTGACATATTGAACACGTTCTTCACGAATTTGTTTCTCAGGCTTATTACCAGCATCAGGAGCATTTTCTAATCGTGCCCAAAACTCAGTAATTTGAATGGGCAACCCTGTTTTACTTAAATCATCAAGATGCTGACGAAATTCCTTTCCGGAATACCAACCTGCGACATGACACTGCGTACCAATGGCATCCGGCATACATCCCCTTTTGTCCATCTCCTCAATCAAAGCAACATACCGGTCTCTTTGCTGCTGAGCCGTAACTCCGGGTGCATATGTTTTCACCAGCCCATAATCATTCAGAACATATGATGCCAGAGGGTTTTCATCTTTCGCCCAATGAACAGCAGGTTCCAGATAAGAAAGAATCTCTTCAATTTCCTCCAGGTGAGGCCATTTACGATTTGGCAAATTCCGGAGGGATGGTTCCCAAAGCATTTCATTGCATAAATCCCATTGCTTGATCCTGGATCCGCCTAAATAAATTAATGAACGAACATGAGCTTCAAGTATCTCCATTTGTTTATGATAAGGATACCGGCCCAGCCAGTCGGGAATTGCTTTACTAACCGTCCAGACAAGCGGATGCCCTTTGACCTTAAGCAGATTGGCCAATCCCCATTTGATCTCGCGCTCAAAAACATCCGTTTTTCTTTGCCCTTCTATATGCTCAATAGGCTGGTGCCACCCCTCATCCCAATAACATTTAGCGGTTGTCGAATTAAACAAACGGGAAAAATCACGCTCAAATCGTTCATGATTATCATCACATATTTGTCCGGCAGCAGAACAACCCCAATCAAAATCATGACTAACTTGTTTTATTTCTACTGGCATCTTGGAAATCGGCCTTTGGTTTGCGTCAACAAAGCGTAAAACAAAGTCTCTTTTCCGGTATTTTTCAATATTCTCAAGCGCCTCGTGAACCACTTCCTGATCAGAACCAAGAAACTCATCTTTTTGATCAACATATACCTTCTTCCACTCTTCCCCTTCTTTAACCGGAGAAGATTGATCTTTATGCTCATCAGGATTAATACCACAACGAGCAAGGAAAGCTGTGGCTGTAAGCCCCACGCTTTTCCCCAGAAACGCACGCCGGTTAAATTTACTCTTCATTCCTTTCACGTCTGGTTGCCGGCACAAGTAAAACCGCATCCGCAACCACTGGTTTATCGCCTTTACCAGCAATAATCTCTACAAAAGCCTTTTTATCTTTTTCAAGCTGATATTTACCTAAAGGCACCCAATCATTTTGATGCGCTTCCTGATTGATAATCAAATCCTGAATATCTTCATCACGATGAATTTTCACCTTAACAGCATCACTAAAATCTTTATCAAAACTTTTATCCTTTGGTTTTTCCGACACATACAGATAAACATTATATTTTCCTGATTTATATACAGGCAACTCAAAACGAACACTTGCTTCGCTTCCCGGATCACCAGCAATTAAAACACTTTCACGATACTGTTCCATCCAATCATCCATTAAGGTCCATTCACCCTTAACCTCCACAAGATTAGAATCAGCATTATCAATAACAATGTCCTTTGGCGTACCGTCTAACAATGGATCTTCAGTAAGCTTTGTTCTTAATAAATCTACATCAACTTCCTGGACCATTTGATCATTATCAATAGACATTGCAGCAGCCACACCAGCAACCTGTCCCAAAACCATAAAAACAGGCTCCATTCGAATAGAACCATAAGCTATATGAGAAGCCGACATACATACAGGAACCATTAAGTTTTGGCATTCTTTTCTCTTAGGCGTTAATGAAAGATAAGAAATCGGATAAGGCGGAAAACCACCAACCTGAACATCACCCTCGTTCTTTACCATCATTTTACCATCTTTTTTAATCGCCAAACGCTGACAATTGTGTGAATCCATCTGATACGCTGCTGAAGCAATCGGATCAGGGACCACTTCATCCCCGACACAATGGTGCTCAGTCATAATATATTCCCCAATCATTCTGCGTGCTTCCCGGATATACATCTTATGAGGAAAATGGTCATTGTCTGTAAACTCATCTGCAGCCCAACCCCATTGAGACATTTCCTGCCTGACAGCTTCAGGAATTTCAGGGTCATGACTAAAAAAATACAACAAACCACGAATGTATTTTTCATGCTCTTTCTCGATACTATCACGCTGTTCATAAGAAGCTTCAGGATAATCATAACTCATGCCTATAAAATCCGTCGAAAAGGGTCCTTTATTATTCACATCTGTTTTCCCATTAGGCATTTTAATAATACGAAAATAAAAATGCCTGAGTTGTTGTTTCCAGCCCTGTTCATCACGCTCCACAATCAACCTTCTAAGCAACTCATAATGAGCAGGATCATATCCTTCAGGCTTTGTAAACGCTACTTTATTCGAATCGACTTTTGTTAAGCACAACCTATAATTATAAGCCTGTACACGATCATCTCCGGTACCTTCCGGCTGAAGGGAATCATTGGTAATTCCGTAACAATAACCACTTTCAGGATTTCCGGGCTCCACATAAGGGTCAACATGCCATGATTCTTTTTTATTCGGTGGAAACTGATTATCATCCATCAATTGAACGCCGTTATAAGATTCATTATACTTATCATTTGATTCACGCCCAACTGTATAAGAGACCCCGGCTGCTGCCAATAAATCACCTACATACGTTGCATCAATAAAACGTAATGCTTTAATATTTCTTTCTTTTCCATCCTGAGTAGATTTCACCTGAACTGAAGTAATTTCACTGCCTTTTTTGATCACATCTTCGAGTTGATGATGATAGATAACTTCAACATCAGCTTCGCTGATCAAATCATTAAAAACTTTTTCAGCGACATGAGGCTCAAACGTCCATGCTTCCAGTTTTCCATAATGCTCTCCCAAACGCCTGTAGAAATCCCTTGACAGACCGGTTACTGCATGCTTATTGCCAATATCTGTTGCTCCCAGGCCACTGGCACTTAAGCCTCCCAAATGTTTTTCAGGATGAACAAGGATTACTTTTTTCCCCATTAAGGTAGCCGAATAAGCCGCCATCACACCTGCTGAAGAACCTCCATAAACACAAACATCATAATCAGCAGATTGCTTTTCTCCACACCCCATTAGTACTACAGCCAGGAGCACAACTAAAAATAAAAGATTTTTTCGTAACATAGATATTAATCAATTATAAACATAAAATACATGTGCCATTTTTCTTAATCTCTCAAGAAGATCATTATTTTGCCTCTTGAACCGATTTGGCTGGATCAGGCATATATCCTTGCTCAATTAAAGGGATAATCCCCATCAAAGCCCCCCAGGTATAAAACCGGTCACTTTTAATTTCAGGATCATCACCAGTTCCTGTTATAGCAGAATAATTTTCAGAAACATATCCTTTCCTGTTCCATTCTTTCATAAACAACTCACCGGATTTCTCAGCCAGATCAGCCCGGGCCTGATCAGCCATGTCATATTGATTTAAACTCAAATAAGTCAAAAAGTTAAGTGGTGCCCAGATGGCGCCATTCCAATATTTCTGCTTATGGAAATCAGGATGGCTACGCGAGAGCGAAGGAAGCACATACTCACCCCATAACTCTTTTTCATTATAGAAATGTTCATTGATCATTCTATCAGCCTGTTTATCAGTAGCCGCATTTGCCATTAAGGGATAAAATAAAGTAGGCGTTATCACTTTATGGAAAGAAGCCTCATTCAGGTCGTAATTATAAAAAATCCCATCTTGCTCATCCCAAAGCTTTTGAAGTTTATTTCTGAAATAAGCAGCACGTTTTTGTAATTCTTCTGCTTCTTCATCCCGGCCAATAACAAGAGCCAACTCAGAAAGCGTTTCGCAATCAGCCACATATAAACCATTTAAGCCAACATCATGCAACTCCATTACAGATGAATCCTGATTAAACTTGACCCCATCATACATAGGTGAATCATCAAGTCCTGTTTCCAAAACAGCTGCACAAAGATCATTATAACAATTATCATT
>CAZSGN010000106.1:0-8833 GCA_964606415.1 uncultured Bacteroidales bacterium | reverse complement strand
TAGTAAATAGAATATTTAAATAGCAATAAGTTAATGATTTAGTCTTGTTTTTTTTAATATGCACAGTCCTAATGATTCGTGTTTTATAAGTTATTGTGAGACTTTTGTAATTTAAAATCAGTAATTCTGTACTTTGCCTTGTAATTTGACTGTATTCCCGACATAAAAATGCGACATTATATTTTGATGCGGATCAGGAGTTCTGATGATATGCTTCAATTAATTTACTGACTTCTTCAACTTGATTAATCAACAGAATACCAGTGTTTTTGAGAATTTAGCGAAGCGAGCTCATGAGCCTCGCGAATAATTTAGATTTTGAGCAACAACGACGAAATTGGACATTATAGACAAACTCTAATAAGAGTCTGTCAATAAACTCAAGTACACTAATTAGGTATAACCCTGACTTAAAAGATGTAATTGTCCATTAATAACAAGCGCATCCAAACCCATATCTCCACCCTGTTTAAAAGCATCCTCCGGGGTATGAACCATTGGCATTCCCTTCTGGTTAAAGGAGGTGTTAATTAAAGCAGGTACCCGATATACTTCATTCATATATGTCAACAGATCAAAAACAAAGGGATTTTGCTGCCGCTCAAAAATGCACTGCACCCTTGCGGTACCATCCACATGAATACAACCCTCCATTCCTTTTGCCTGGACTTTGGAAAAAGAATATTCCAGTAACATATATTTTGTCAGATGATGAGGGATGATTCCTTTCCTGGCCTTAAATTCAGAAGCAAGCATAACAGGAGCGACTGGCCTGTACCATTCCCGTTTTTTATGCTGCATACTTACCTTGCGGGCCATTTCCGGCACTGGCAAAGCCAGCAAACTTCGGTTTCCTAACGCCCTTGGGCCACATTCTCCATACCCGTTAGCCACCCCAATTATTTTTTGATGAATAAGCAAACGGGCAATCTCCTCAATAATGGCCATATCATATTGAACAGGAAGATCTTCCAGACCAGCGTTATTGAGATAAGGTGAATGCAATTCAATCTGATAACCCTTTTGCATTTGCAAACATGCACCTGCACCAATTGCCAGCCCGGCATCGTTTGTGCAGGGCGGAATAAATAAATCTTCAAATAATTGGCTATCGAGAATAGCCCTGTTCAATTTAATATTCAAGGCAGCACCTCCCGAAAAATACAGGAAACGACAACCTGTTTGTTTTTGCCATTTTCTTATAAAACACAAAAAATCACGAGTAAATATATACTGAATGGTTGCCATGATATCCTGCATTAAAGGCTGATCATCACTAATGGCATGCAAATCAACATCAAGATCTTGCCTGGCCAAAGCAATAATATCTTTTTTCCGCCCCCAATAATCTCTAAAAAAAGCATATTTGTTCAGCCAATTTTCAAGTTTCTGATCGTAACGTCCATAAGCGGCAAGTCCCATAGCTTTACCCGGCACCGCATTCTGATCCTTGATATCAGCATTTAAAACCTGAAAAACCAGCGCATTTGCATTAAAAAGAGAAGACAAATATTTTAACTCCCAGTGATAATCACATAAATGAACCTGTCCATTGTTAAAAACCCAAACAGATGCATTAGACTGGCTTGCTCCTCCATCAAAATGAATCATCAGACTATTCTCTTTAAAAGGCCCAAAAAAAGGAAGCGCACTATATACATGAGCTAACTCGTGATTAAGCACATAAGCTGGCTCCTTATGATCAAACCACCACATCACTCCCTCCTCACAATTATTATACAATGAATAACTCAGTGGTGCCTCAAAGCGAACTTTACCATCAGCAGATATAAAACTTCTGCCAACAATATTATCAACAAAAATCATATCAAAGTCAGGTTTAACAGCTAAAAGATGAATTTCCTGTAGCCATTTCAGAAAATCCAGAGGTAAAGACTTGTCATACTTTATTCCTGACAAGCGTTCAATTTGAATAAATTTTTTTATTTTTCCTTCAAAAAACAAAACCAAAGAATGGTCATGCACGTTTAAAGGGTAAGATTCGGGAGTTGTATCCTGAATCCCGTAAACACCAATGACTTTTTTATTATTTTCCATAATAGACCGGGCAAGATAAATGAACTTAAGTGATCAGGAAATAGCTTTATTTAATTATACCTTAAAAAACCATACCCGTTTTGATCTTTCTGATTACTCGGAGAAATCATTAAAACGAAGGCTGGCGAAAATTCTTATTGACTATAACATTGACCTGCCAACCATCATCAAAAATATAAAAAAAGATTCGCAATTTGTGGAACAGGTGGTCAAAGACATCACGGTAAACACCACCGAGTTATTCAGAGATCCTGTTATTTGGCAAGCACTTCGTTTCCGCGTACTGCCAAAATACGAACAACAAAAACAAATCAACATTTGGCATGCAGGTTGCAGCACAGGACAAGAGGTATACTCTATGATGATCCTGCTAAACGAAATGAATATGCTCGATCAGGCTAAAATCTTCGCAAGTGACATCAATGACGAGGTTATTAAAAAAGCCCGGGCAGGGGTATACAAGTATAAATTTAACATTGGATACCTGGATAATTTTGATAAAGTTATTAAAGAAAACCCCTATAATTTTGAAGAATACAATGATGTTGCTTATGAAAAATATTTTACCATTGACAAAGATCAGGACGAAATTAGAATGAACGATTTTTTAAGAAAAAAACCCGTTTACAAAGTTCATGATCTTGTTAAAGACCCAAATTTGTTTTATGTCCGCTTCGATATTATCATTTGCAGAAATGTAATCATTTATTTCAATCATAAATTACAAAACCATGTTTTTAATTTTTTCAATGAAACTCTTTTTGAGAATGGACATTTAATTCTTGGCAAACAAGAAACACTCAGAGGCGGATTTTCAGCTAATTTTGAAAAACACGGCCATGTTTATATTAAAAAATCAAAACCGGCCATTTAACTTATGACTGAAAATATACCAGAAATAGGGATCGTAGAGACACGGCAAGTCATACAAACCGTAAGAATTAATTACTCGGTTGAACTTGACGACTGGGCGTTGACATCATTAAAACACCGCATTGAAAAGATTATTTTTTATCATAAACTCAAGAGCATTGATTACTTGAACTATAAATTAAAAGCCGACCCTGCTTTTTTTGACCTTTTCATGAAAGAAATCACCGTAGGATCAACCGAAATGTTCAGAGACCCTTCTTTATGGAGACATTTGCGGGAAGAGATATTTTCCGGTACAGATCTTATAAAAAGAAAAAATACCATTTGGATCCCTTCCTGTGTTTCAGGAGATGAACTATTCAGTTTATGTATTTTATTAAAAGAGATTGACAAGATCAATGAATATCAAATAACAGCATCATACTTAAGCGACCTGAACCTTAATGACATAAAAAAAGGAATACTACCCATCAGTAAACTTGACGCATCCGAAAAAAACTATATCAAATCCAACGGACTGACCTCTTTCAATCAATATTACAAATTTAATAACCAGGAAATTAACAGGAATCATGATATTATCAAAGACATATCTTTTGTTAAACAAGAAGTTTTTTTAAATAATTTTGAGGAGCAATTCGGATTGATCCTTTACAGAAATAAACTAATCTATTGCAATCCGGCCATGGAAAACAGAATTATAAATAAACTGGACGAAAGTATTGTGCCTGGTGGTTTTTTGATTCTCGGAGAAAAAGAAAAAATCAACGATCAAAAAATTGCCGAACGGTATGAAAAAGTTTATCACGATGAAAGTATTTACAGAAAGAGAAAATAATGTATAAAGCAATTATCATAGGTGGATCTGCCGGAAGCTTTCAGGTGATTACAAAAATCTTGAGCAGCTTACCTGAGCATTTCCCCTGCCCAATGCTTTTATGTCTTCACCGGCTAAAGCATGTGCGGTCGGGATTTATGGAAACCCTATCTGTCAAATCTGCTATTCCTGTTGTCGAACCTTTTGACAAAGAACATTTAAAACCCGGGATTGCCTATCTTGCACCCTCTAATTATCATATGCTCGTAGAAATTGGGAATTCCATCTCTCTATCCACAGAAGAGGCTATAAATCACTCGCGACCATCTATTGATCTGTCATTCATTACCGCTGCACGCAATTACAGGCAAAAAATTGCAGGCATCATATTATCAGGAGCAAACCGGGACGGAAGCTACGGCTTATACCGGATAAAGGAACTTGGGGGCACAACCATCGTACAGGATCCAAAAGAATGTGAAGTAAAAACGATGACCGAATCGGCTATTAGAATGACAAAAGTTGATTATATTTATAACACAGAAAATATTATCCGTTTTTTGCAACAATTATAAGCATCTATGTTCGAACTTAACAAAAGTAAATACCTGGCCGCCGGCGCCCTATTACTCGTTATTACCTTCTGCTTTTTCCTGCTGGGTAACATTATCAACATCCAACTTGGTGGTGATAAACTTTACCCTATTGTTTCCTCGTACATTTTTATCATGCTGATAACAATTTTAACCATCCTGCTATTTGGCATATTTTTAAAAACCCGTGCAGAATTTAATGCCCGACAAGCAGAACTCGAACGATTAATTGACACTAAAAATACGGAAATTGAAAGTTACCTGCGCCTAAATAAAAAATCTCAGGATAAAAAAGACCCTCAAACTAAGCGAACCATAGACATTGATAACCTGGTACATAAAATTGTTCCGGAAGAAAAGCCTGAAAACTATGGACTGCAAGCATATACCGAACACATCTTAATCCATATCTCTCGGCAACAAGAAATTGTTGTCGGACTCTTTTATTGCCTCGATAAACAAAATAATCAATTCATTACCCAATCAACCTATGCCTATATAGCTCAGGAGAAACCCAGGCCCTTTAGCTTGGGCGAAGGACTTGCCGGACAGGTTGCCAAAAATCAAAAATCCATTATTATCAATGAGATTCCTTCTGATTATATCGCGGTATATTCTGGCCTTGGCAAAAGCCAGCCCCGGCACATACTAATTACCCCGATTACTTATAAAGGAAGCACTATTGGCATTATCGAACTGGGTGCATTTAAGCCTTTCGAGAATCAGGATATCCAATTATATGAACACCTGGCAGAAAAAATTAAAGAACCATTATACCACTTAATTAAAGAGAAGAATCCCCAACAATGATCGACATCCGTAAAATAAAAAAACGCATCCGGCAAATATTAAGCTACCAGGTGGCCATCGGCATCAGCATCGGCCTTTTATTTCCTATTATTTCATGGATGATTGATCTGATCAATCAACAAATCCCCTTTTCGATTGCCAACCTAATCAAAATCCACAGCACTAACCCCATTCACCTCATCATTGATACAATTCCCCTAATCTTTGGCATCGGAGTTCATCAATTTGCCAGGCAGAAAAAAGAGCTCGAACACAGTTATTCCGGCCAGTTGGAGCAAAAAGAACATGAAATCAACAAAAATGCTGAGTTTGCAAAAAGAATCGGAGAAGGCGACTATGAAGCCGAATTTGAACTTTATGGCGATGAGGACATACTGGGAAAATCATTGGTGCTAATGCGGGACAACCTTCTGGCTAACTATCAGAAAGAAGCAGAAGATAACTGGATATCTGAGGGCAAAGACCTGATATCTGATATTCTACGCCTGCACAATAATCTTGATAATCTGGCCTACGATGTCATTGTCAACCTGATTAATTATATTGATGTTATCCAAGGCGCCCTTTATATCTATGATGATGAGCAAGAAATATTAAAAAACATTGCAACATACGCATACAACAGGAAAAAATACATTAACCAGGAATTTAAGATTGGTCATGGACTGATCGGAGAATGTGCCTACGAAAAGCAATATATTTACCGGACAGAAATACCCGAAGACTATGCCACTATTACTTCAGGTATTTTGGGAGATCAAAAACCGCAAAGTATTTTAATCGTCCCCCTTATCACCGATGAAAAACTCCAGGGTGTCATCGAATTTGCTTCTTTAGAGGATCATTTTCCCGAATTAACCATTAATTACCTGCGTGAACTAGGTGAAATCATTGCCCGTACCATTTTCAATCTCAAGGTCAACCAACGCACCGAAAAACTCTTGAGAGAATCTCAGGAAATGACCAAAGAGCTGAAAGAAAATGAAGAACAGCTACGCCAAAACGCAGAAGAAATGCGTGCTACACAGGAGGAACTTGAAAAATCCAACGAGAAGCTGGAGAAACAAATTATTGAAGTCGAAAATGCACAAAAAAGGCTCCACTCTTTACTTGAAAATGCCTCCGAGATCATTTCCATCTATGACAAGGAATTTAAAATGACCTATGTCAGCCCCTCTGTTAATAAAATCTTAGGTTTTAGCCCTGAAGAAATGATGAGGGGCAAGGATATGGAACGATTAACACGGAAAGGAGAATTGGAGCTCAAAAAAATGCTGGAGCAATTACTGAAAGATGACAGTCAGCCTATCACCATACAATATACTTACATTAAAAAAGACGGCAGTAAAATCTTCCTGGAAACAACAGGGCGAAACTTACTGGATGATCCGGCCATTAATGGAATTATCCTCAATTCACAAGACATTACAGCCCGGAAAAAAGCAGAAAAAGAAGAACGAATGCGAAGCCGGATGCAATCACTTTCCGAAAACAGTTTGGATTTGATCATCAGGCTCAATCTTACTGGACAGTTCTTCTATGCCAACCCCGTTGTCGAAGACTATCTGAGCCTTGTCCCTGATGAAATCATCAATAAAAAATATCCTGAACTTAACATTCCAAAAGAATTCAAAGAATACTTCGAACAGGTTATTGCTGAAATGAAGGAGATGCCTAAGAAGTCTAACACGCAGATCACCGTAACCCTTGCCATGGGAGATAAAGTCAGTGAAAGAATCATGAGCCTGGATGCCATCCCGGAATTTAGTGATAATGAAAATGAATTAGAAACAATCCTTGTCGTGGGCCATGATATCACAGAAGCCAAACGCATCGAACACGAGATACAGGATAAAAACAAAAAAATTGAAGACAGCATCAACTATGCCCAACGCATCCAAACATCTATCCTTCCCAATACCAAAACCATCAGGGAAATATTCCCGAAATCTTTCATTTATTATAAACCCCGGGATGTAGTAAGTGGTGACTTCCCCTGGTTCTTCAGTAAAAATGATATCTATTATATTGCCGCGGTAGACTGCACCGGCCATGGGGTCCCCGGCGCACTGCTTTCTTTTATTGGCTACTTTACATTAAATAATGTTGTTGACCATGACGATAAGCTCTCTGCAGGAAAAATTCTTGATGAAGTACACCACCGGGTTAGGGTTACGTTAAATCAGGACAAACCAGATGCAACACAAAGAGACGGAATGGATATTGCCTTCTGTAAAATTGACATCAAAAACAAAGAACTGCAATATTCCGGTGCCCATCGCCCTCTTTACCTGGTTCGTGAAGGACAATTAGAAGAATACAAAGGAAACCGCAAAGCCATAGGGGGTATTCCTAACATCAAAAAACCAGAAAAAGATTTTATAACCTACAAGATTAAGATTCAGGAAGGAGACAAAATATTTTTCTTCTCTGACGGATTACCAGACCAAATAGGGGGTGAGCACGGAAAAAAATACACTGCCAAAAGAATTCGTGAAACCTTAACAGAGAATAATGAGTATACAATGAGTCAGTATAATAATTTTTTCGCCAAAGACTTTAAAGAATGGAGTAAAGAATACAAACAAATAGATGACGTAATTTTAATTGGTATAGAATTTTAATTTTATATAAATTTAAGCACTTATGGAAAAAGAAAAAGATCTTAAAGGCTTTCTCGAGTTTGTATATGATTTTTACAAATCAATGAAAGCGCATGAAATCACCCTGGTTTATGAGGGAGAGATCACTCACCAAATAACAAAAGCCTTCACCTCACTGGCTGAATCAAACATGGCCAAAGAAGAAGAATCCGGCAATGTCCAGAAAAAAGTTTTTCATGTAATGGTCGAATGCTTACAAAATATCAGCAAGCATGCCGAAGACTATGATGCTCATCTCGCATACAATTACAGTGGCCGTGGTATCTTTCTTGTTAGTAAGGGAGATCAGGAATACAACATCACAACAGGGAACATCATTGAAAATCATAAAATTGATGAACTTAAAACCATGCTGGAAAAAATCAATGAACTGGACAAAGAAGGTCTTAAAGAAATGTATAAAAAGCAAATTAAAGAAGGCCGGCTGTCGGACAAAGGAGGGGCAGGACTCGGATTTATTGATATTAAAAGAAAAACAGGTAAACAATTACTTTATCATTTTTTACCTGTTTCCCGGGAAAATTCTTTCTTTTTATTAACCTCAACCATTTCCAGACAATAATTATTACAAAACAATAAAAACTATTTATTATGGATACAATCAAAATAATGGATACGGACGATACCCCAAAAATCATTCTTGATCCGGACAATGACCTCTTCGAAATCTCGGGGCGTTCACTGCCGGAAGATGTTGCTTCATTTTACGACCCGATATTACAATGGCTTGATGAATATGGGGAGAACCCAAAAGAAAAAACAGAATTCAGCTTTAAACTGGTTTACTTTAACACTGCTTCATCAAAAGCCCTGCTTGATATTTTGATGAAATTAGAAGAATTGCATGAAAACGGTAATAATATCGTTGTCAAATGGTATTACCCTGAGGATGATGAAGACATGCAGGAAGCAGGTGAAGAATATGCCGAAATTGTTGATGTCCCTTTTGAACAAATCAGCTACGCGGACTAAAATAAACCTGTCGATTAATGAAACAGACAACTAAACGGTTAAGAGTG
>CAZSGN010000105.1:0-8915 GCA_964606415.1 uncultured Bacteroidales bacterium | reverse complement strand
CACTCACAAAAAGATTCACAATTAAAAGCGAATCAATTTTACGACATTATAAATTATTGATTCACAACACTAAGATCAGGGATTCTGATATTACTTTGCGCTAAATAGTTGATCATGATGCTTTTTGCTTACATCTTATACCCGAACATCTTGTGGTCAGGATTCGTTAACAGTAAGACGGCCAAAGACTGTATCAAGATGAATATCCAGGTAAGAATGACGTAAATCATAGATATCATTCCTGTATTCCAACGGCCCGACAAAAGTGCTATGCCCGTTCGGAAGAGATGTCTGTCCGAATAAAGCATTGCTCATTACTTTACAAGGCTGTGAAGATTGAATTGTTAAATCAACAGACCCAAATAAAACATTGACCCTGACATTTGTTTTAATATCGGCAAGATCCATCGCTGATAAATCTATATGGCCGCGCGCGAAAAAAACAGTAATCATTATATCCTGATTCCCTTCAACTTTCATTTGTCGTTCGCCAAAAAGAATTTGTTTTTTATTGGCACGCACCTGACCTTCAAATGTTCCTGTAATAAGCCTGTAGCCAATATATATAACGGCAATACCCAACGCCAATTTGATCAGGAATAAAATAATACCAAACCCCGCAAAAATTAATGCCGCCCCAATAATAATCACAATAATTCCTATAATTGAATTCAATCCTTTTTCCATATTATAATATTATATTTTTTCACTCAAATTTTGCAACAAGTTTTTATTATATCCTGTAAAATCCGATCTAAATTTAACTTTTTTTAAATAAGACGGCAATATTCCCAACCCTCAACTTTATAAAGAGGGTTTATTTAATATCTTTTTCATTAACCGCATTAATAAAAAGCACATCTCCTGTATCATCGTATCCTTCAAAGAGTTTTGTTCCTTCATATTTAAGTTGTTCAGGCAAAAAGCCCATCATTACCAAACCAGCCTTAGCGGAGCGTTCATTAATTATTTCTTTAATGTTGGTGTTTTCCTGATGTTCTATAAATACAATATTTTTATAAGATATTGGTAAACGTCCTTCCTCAACCAATTCTTTGATCCTCTCCTTTGACTCATCATGTTCACCCGGGCTAAAGACATTAAAAATTTTCATTTTCGCATTTTTCCAATCAGGATGGCCCAGAATAATATAACTAAGCAAAACCATCAGATTTAAATTTTTCACATCCAGCTTTTTGATCCAGACATGAATGCCTTCTTTAGGATTAACAACCCGGTTGGTGCCGCCTAAAATGCCCACATCATACTGGGCGGCATTCACGAGAGAAAAATTATCAATAATCTGAGGGAGGTTCTGAGGATTGTTTTTATCATACTCAAACAACATAAAATTATTCTCCATTCCTGATATACTGGGTAATTGAATAACCTGGGCAATAGCTGAAGTATAAGAGGGGGACACAATGGTATCTACATAAATATGACTATTGGTAATATCCACCAGATCAATAAGATCAGCCAGTTGCTCTTTGGCTTGCTGATGAGTTTCTTTTGAAAGATAACCTTTAATTAGTTCGATATATGTGCCAAAACCATAACGATGGGCAAGCCACTTAAGCAGTTTAAAAGCATTCAGGCGTTCGTTATGGCTTTCGGTGATACAAACAACGGAAGGATGCCAGCTATGCTCTTTTTTGCGTGTATTAGGCTTTTGCAGGTAAACCTGTAATTTTCTGTTCATTTGAAAAAGAACACTACTGAAAATGGCTTCCATTCCTGTTCTGTCTTTGTGATAATGAGTCATCAGCCCATAAATAATAATGATAATAACAATAGCAAAGAGCGCATATGCTGCATCGATCCGGAACATAAAATAAACCGAAAAAATAAATCCCGCCAGGGACAAAATCCAGTGCGAACGGAAAGCAGGACGGTAAGACGGTGAAGATCCGAAATGATTAAGGAACGATATCAGGCAAAGACTTCCATAGGTCACCATAAAAAACATAGAGATGATGCTGGCAACAACATTAACATCGCCAATAACAACAAAAATAAAAGCCAGTCCAATGGTAATTAAAGATGCATTGTAAGGCTCTCTTGTATGCTCTTTTCCTTTAGAGATAAAACGATTAAACTTAAAAAGGGGAAAAGTCCGGTCCATTCCTAAAGCCTGTAATGTTCTTGGCGCAACCATCACAGAGCCAATAGCAGATGATATTGTTGAAGCAGCAAGGCCAATGGGTATCATCACATTTCCCCATACAGCAATATCCGCCATAACAAACTGGTTGTTCATAAGTTGTTCCGGGCTGGCTGAGGAAACTAATTTAATCGCAATAAAAACATAAATAATGAGCCCCATAAAAGTAGCAAGCAAAGTTCCCATGGGTATGGCTTTACCAGGATTTTTCAAATCTCCCGATAACCCAACCCCGGCGGTCATTCCTGTAAACGCCGGGAAAATGATGGCAAACACTTTGAAAAAATCACTGCTGTTGCGAATCCAGCCAGTAGATCCAATTCCCTGGTAGGTGGATGCAAAATCAGTCTTCCCCATAAAGAAAAGGATTAAAGAAAAAACCAGAATACCTACAACTACATAGAGAAGTGTAACACCCATGCTGGAACCTCTCCGAAGAATTAAAACTCCTAATAATAAAAGCGCCGGGATACTAATAACCTGGCGGGGCAAAAAAAGATTATGCTGCTCCCGGGCCCATTCAAAAAAAGGAGCAAAAGCTTCAGTAAAAGCAATAACATAAAAAGCAACACTAATAGCCTGGGATAAAAACAATGCAATGCCAATAGTCCCACCAATATTAAAACCAAACGACCGGGATATAATAAAATATTCCCCTCCTCCTTCTACACGCTGATTAGTAGCTATTTCTGAAATGGCAAAGGCTGTTGGAATGGTTACAAGATGGCCAATCAAGATTATAAGCAAAACACCGGCAAACCCCAAAGTACCAGCGGCATAACCAAAACGGAGAAAAAGAATGGCGCCTAATATAGTGCTGATAGCAGTAAAAAATACAGGAGCCATGCCAAATCCTTTGTTATTCTGATCCATATTAATAGGCATTATTAACGGTTAATTCCGAAATAAAAATAATGATTAACAAGGATAAAATGGAAAAGAAAAGAAAAAAATCAGGCTTTAACCATTACTTAATGTTTTGTTAAATACTTTTTGGTAAACCTCAGATAATTTTGGCGTATAAAGGATATGTAAGCAAAATAAAGTTTTGTCCGCATTTTATCAGGATGATTAATTATTAAAAAAAATCAGATGAGAACAAAAGAAAAAGGGGGAAACAGGTTTACAATTCGCATGCGTTTTGTATTAACAGGAATTGGAACGATATTCATTCTGGGAGCGATTGGTATAATCATCCAGTATTATTTAGATCGCTCTTTTTATAATTATCACCTTCTTAATAAAGCAAAAAACATTAAAACGGCCCATTTAAATCTTAAACAGGCCGAACGCGATTTTATGCTATATGAAACCATTAATCCGGACTTCTTTAGCAAAGGAAAAAGCAAGTATCTTGATTTTTTCTCATCTACCATTAAAAAGGTTGAGCAGGACATCAATTATTTAATCAATTCGCCCCGGATGGAAAAGCTGGAAATCCGGGCGTCCTTAAATCAAACCCAAAAACTTTTCAGGGAATATAAATCATTATTTTCCCAACAGGTTATTTTGGTTAAGAAAAAGGGATTTAAAGATGATGGACTTGTTGGTAAAATGAGGAATAAAATTCATTTTGTCGAGCAACATATTAACCAAAAAGAAGATTATCTTTTGAGTCATTTGATGTTGACTTTAAGAAGAAATGAAAAAGATTATCTTCTCCGTAAAGACCTCAAATACCTCGATAAGTTTGACAAAAACCATCATCTATTTATTACAACATTGAAAGAAGAGCCTTATAAAAATACAGCTATTGCCAGTCGATTAAACAAACCTCTCCAGGATTATAAAATATTGTTTCACAGCATTATTGAAAAGGATAAACAACTGGGCACCAAAAACATAAAGGGGGTTTCAGATCAAATGATCAATATTAACCATAAAATCAAAAATCAAATAGCCACAATAAACGAAAAAATTTATAAAGGAGCACAAGCAGGAATTAATCAAGCAGTTACCAATCTTTATATTGCGTTAATTTTTCTTTCGCTGGGCATTTTAATGCTTTTATCAGGCGTTTCCAATTATATTATAAAATCAATTAAACATTTTCAAAAGCATATCTTTGAATTAGGAAAAGGCCATTTGCCTGATAAGATCAAAAAAAAGAACAATGATGAATTCGGGGATATGATTGAAGCCATTAATCTTTTAACAATCAATCTTAAAAAAACACGAGATTTTGCTATTGAAGTGGGTAATGGGAATTTAGAGACAGATATCAATGTTTTTAATAATGAGGGAGAGCTTGGCGGCAATTTGGTCGAAATGAGAAATCGCCTGTTAAATGTTGCTCTGGAAAGAAAAAGGCAGGAAGAAGAAGCAGAACAACGGAATTGGATCAATGAAGGAGTAGCAGGGATCAGCGATATTATCCGGTATAATAATGAAAACATTGACCAACTTGCCTATGAGCTAATTCGCTACTTGGTTAAATATAGTGGTTTTGCACAGGGTGGCATATTTTTAATCCAGGATGAAAATCAGGAGCAGCCAGAATTTAAATTAATGGCTGCATATGCTTATGATCGCAAAAAATATCTTAATAAATCATTTGCTTTGGGTGATGGCCTGATAGGAACATGTGCAATTGAAAAAGAACCCATCTATCTTACCGATATCCCTGATAATTACATCAATATTACAAGTGGACTTGGAGATGCAAATCCTTCAGCATTATTACTTGTCCCTCTGAAAACAGAAGAAATAACCCTTGGTGTTTTAGAATTTGCATCTTTTGAGGATATGGACCAATATAAAATTGATTTTATCCTGAAGGTTGCTGAATCTGTTTCTTCTTCTATCGCAACCACAAAAATGAATCAAAAAACAACTGTTTTACTTGAACAAAGCCGTTATCAGGCCGAAGAACTGAAAGCCCAGGAAGAAGAATTAAGGCAAAACATGGAAGAATTAGAAGCAACGCAGGAAAATAATGAGGAAAAAGAACGGGAACTCAACAAAATACTAAAAGAAACCCGCGAAAAAAGTCAGCAAGAAATTGATTATCTAAATGAGCATAATAAAAACCTGAAAGATCTAATTGAATCCATCAGTCAATCTATTATGGTTGGTGAAATTAAACTTGACGGAACTTTTATCTATTTAAATAAACAACTTAAGCAATTTGCTGGTGTTGAAGATAGTGACACAGAAAAGTTTTCAATTTTCCAATTATTCCCCAGGGAACAGCAAGCATTTATTACTAAAAAATGGAAGAAAATATGCCAGGGGGAAAATCATGAAGAAATATGTGAAATGATTGGTGCAAATCAACATGAAAATTTTATGAAAACAAGTTATGTTGCTGTAAATCAAGAGGGACAGCCTGGAAAAATTATCTTTACTGCCAAGAATTTGCTGGATTGGATCCATATCGAAGCTTCTTTCCCGGAACAAAAAGGACAAATGGAAGCATTATTTCAAAACCTCCAAAAGGATTTAAAAAACATGACTGAAGTACAGCATGAAGTCAACCGCAAAAAATTTGACATCTCAAATAGTTGAATTTTATTAACACTTTTTGTATCAAAGAATAATAATATAACAACATTTAATTAAATATATATGAAATTATTACCATCATTCAGATCACGATTTTTTATCTTGTTTATAGGATTTGCCAATGTCATTCTCTTATTAACCCTCATTTTTAACCATTATTATCTTAACCAGGTTAAAAACCTTAATAAGGTTAGCCAGGGCATTCAGGAAATACATGCTAAAGTCCTCAAAGATCAAAATATCATCTCAGCATTTTTCAGAAATGAAATTGACAATCCTGCATTTTTCAGAAATGAAAACAGCTTTTATATAAAAAAACATCAGGCCCTTTCTCATCAAAGAGAAAAAGAAATACGTGACTTAAAAAAGCAAAAAACAGTTCAGGATCTTAACATTAACAATGAACTTGATTCACTTAAAATTCATCTTGATCATTATCAAAATAGATTTTCAAAAATCAAACAACTAATTCTTGAAAGAGGGTTCAAAGATTATGGGACAGAAGGAAAAATGCGCGAATATGTGCATCAATTAGAAAAATTCCAGACAATTAACCAAACGAACGTACTATCTCTCAGACGTCATGAGAAGGATTATATTATCAGGCATGACCCGGTCTATATCCAAAAATTGAATCAACTTGCTGGTAAAATGCACAAAGATATTAACAATAACCCAACCATTCCGGCTAAACAAAAAGATACAATATTAAATCTGATTAAACATTACCAGGATCATTTTAATCAAATGGTTCAATTAGATCAAAAAATTGGCATTAATGCTAACGGTGGGCTTAAAGCTAATCTTGATAAAAGAAGGCAAATCATTGAACAAACACTTAATAATTTATTAATCAAAACAGCTGGCCAAAAAAATAAATTAAAACAGAAACACCGGCTTATTTATATCCTCTTTTATCTCTTTTTAGTAGCTGTGGTCACTATAGTCAGTATATACCTGTCAAAACATATGGCCGGACCACTTAATAAATTTACCCATTATGTTACCTCTTATATAAAGAAAGAATCAAAAAAAGAAACCCCAGCAATTAAAGCCAATACCCGTGAAATGCAAAAACTTTATGAAAGTTTTAACAATTTAATGGAAAAACTTCATCAACGTGAAATGGCGAGAATTCAAGCCGAATCTACCCTGCTCCAAAATGAAATCAATTTCCGGGAGTTAACAGATATGCTCCCTCTAAGCGTATACGAAGCAGACCAAAATGGATTGCTAACATATGTCAATAAGGCCTGGCAAAATAATTTTGGATACGCAAAAAAAGATATACAAAAAGGGGTTTACCTTTATCAATTATTCCTAAAAGATGACGAAAACGTTTTAATCTCAAATGATAAAAATAACTTTTATAAAGAATCACAAGCTATCCGGAAAAACGGAAGCCGGTTTAGTGCTGTCATTTATTCTTCAGGCGTTATCTCAAAATCTAAAATAAAAAAAATTCGTGGTGTTATTATTGATCAAACTGAAAGAAAAAGATACATTAAAGCACTTGAAAAAGAAAAACAGCGGGCAGAAAAATCAGATAAGTTAAAATCTGCATTTTTAGCTAATATGTCCCATGAAATCAGAACCCCCATGAACGCTATTATTGGATTCAGTGATCTGCTCAATAATCCGGAACTTTTCGAAGAAGAAAGACAAGAGTATCACCAGATAATTAAACAAAATAGTGATAGCTTACTTAAATTAATTGATGATATTATTGATATTGCAAAAATTGAGGCAGGAGAATTGGTCATAACAAAAACACCAAGTCCTATTAACCAATTAATAAAAGAACTACTTACTACTTATAAACAACATCCGCTGGTCATTAATAATGGCCTGGATTTACAAACTTCTTGTGATGCAGATGATCAATTAGCCATTCATACTGATTACAACCGCTTAAAACAAGTATTAATTAATTTGATCAATAATGCGCTTAAATTCACTGAAGAAGGTTATATCAAATTTGGGTATAAGCTTAAGCCTGATCATATCTCTTTTTTTGTTGAAGACTCCGGTATAGGTATTCCACATGAAGAACAAAATGAAATATTTAAAAACTTCAGACAAGTTAATCAAAATATGAAACATCAACATGGCGGTACAGGATTAGGCCTGGCGATTTCGAAAAACATTGTTCAATTGCTTGGAGGAAACATTTGGGTGGAGTCTGAAGCCGGGCAAGGAACATGTTTCCGTTTCACAATCCCATATTTACCTGTGCAAAAAGATCAGCTTGCTCCTGAAACAACAAAACAAGATGAAACATTAGGTATAAATTTCAATTTTCAGGGATATACCATTCTTATTGCTGAAGATGATGAATCAAATTTTTCTTATCTTGCTGAACTGCTTAAGCATTTAAACTTTCGTATCATCAGAGCCTTTGATGGCCAGGAAGCTGTAGATTTATCACTTAAATACGAGATTGATTTAATATTAATGGATATTCAAATGCCGGTTTTAAACGGATATCAGGCAACAAGAAAAATAAAAAAGATAAATCCCGAATTACCAATAATAGCCCAGACAGGATATGTAATGGCTGACGAAAAAGAAGCATGTATGCAGGCCGGTTGTGATGATTACTTATCAAAACCCATCAGGAACAACCAAATAATTCAAATCCTGAAACAATATTTACATAATGTCCATTTAGCAGAAATTGATCAATAAAAAAACCAATAATAATAAACTTTTATGTTAGCGAAAATCAGGGTAATTCCTGGTATTTATCCATTAAAAAAACAGCAGCCTGCCATTCCTGTTTAAGTTCAGATAACTCTTCATCTGTTAGCGTATCACTTTTGCCTGCTTTTTTTGTAGAGAAATCTATCTGGGTCTGACAAGCCAAAAAGAATAATAAAACAACACTTGTGAGAATGTATTTGCATTTTTCCCGGTAAATTCGCTGTATTTGTCTCATAACGCCTCCTCTCTTTATCAAATATACTTTCTGGTACAAATGTACCCCCATTATTCGAAGTAAAGATGTCTGGTGAGGTGATATTTATCAATACCAACAATGATTTTAGTAGTTAAAAACCACTTTGTCCCAAGGCAGTTATTACTTCTGGCTGGCTAAGTCTCTAATAATGATCAAAATATTCTCCCGGGATATTACTCAACATCTACAAGTAAAATGTAAATAATAAAGGAGAGCGTTACAAAAAGATACAGATTATTTAAACCTGTTATCAGATTTTATTTCATTCAGTTGACTCGTTTTATTTTC
>CAZSGN010000104.1:0-8936 GCA_964606415.1 uncultured Bacteroidales bacterium | reverse complement strand
GCATCAGGATCATCATACTATTGCCATGGAAGGACTAAGAGCTTTTAAGCAAACAACTATTTTGGGTTATGAAGTACCCTGGAATAATATGACTTTTCATAACCAATGTTTTATTACTCTTGAAAAAAGGCATATAGAAAAAAAAGTGTATGCTTTGGGTGCATATAATTCGCAGAAAATGAGAGCCTATGCTTCTGAAGATTTCATTTATAGCCTTGCTAAAACCAGAGGAGTGATGGTTAGTAAAACTTTTGCAGAAGCCTTTGAAGTCATACGATGGATAATATAAATTTTCATTAATGGAATTTAATAAATTATCTGATTTTAATAAAAGAAGAAAGGAAATACATTATAAGAGTGAAGAAAATGAGGATTTCCTTATTCATGTTAATAAAGTATTGCAAGAAGATGAATCATCTTATTATCAAGATATTGAATCTGGATATCCTTTCTTGTTTGTTTATGGCTT
Organism: uncultured Bacteroidales bacterium; assembly: GCA_964606415.1. Lineage (GTDB taxonomy): Bacteria > Bacteroidota > Bacteroidia > Bacteroidales > JBBRXJ01 > CAZSGN01. Next base: position 8,467 of record CAZSGN010000104.1, on the reverse strand, counting down.
GCCTCGTTCTGGCACTACCATTATGACACAGTTGTTAATTGCAGCCTTTGATGTTGGTTATATTAATAATTTTATGGCAAGATTTTGGCTAGCTCCAGTTACTGGAATCAAATTGTCGAAGATTATTCATGGTGATAATAAAAATATAAGTTTTCGATCTGATTATGCAAGTACTTATGGCATTAATGATATACATGAGTTTGGATATTTTTGGAGATATTGGCTCAAGAAAGATAATATTGAGGGGCACATAAATAGAGAGGAGATAGAAAAACATATTGATTGGGTTGGTTTACGAAAAGTATTACTAAATATGCAATCGATATTTGATAAGCCTATGTGTATGAAAAATATTTTTGGTTCTTTTCATATTGAAAAAATAATAAAGCATATTCCTAATGCTTTATTCATTGAGATACAAAGGGATCATGCGGATACTGCAGTTTCAATTCTTGAGGCTCGCAAGAAATTCTATGATGACTTGAATTTATGGTGGAGTATTATTCCGAGAGAATATTATCTTTTGAAAGACTTGCCGTATATGAACCAAATTGCAGGACAGGTGTCTTTTCTCTCTGCTATGTATGATGAACAATTTGATAAAATAGGAAATAAAAACATATTAAGGTTTAATTATCAAGATTTATGTGAAAGACCTACATCTATTGTTAAAAGGGTAAAAGCGCATCTTTGGGAGCATTTTGGTTATGATATTAAAATTGAAAGCATACCTCCTTCATTTCCTTTCAAATCCTATGATAATAAGAAAAAATCTGAATTTAAAAAACTTCTTAACAAATATCGAAAATGACTATAGCGATACATCAACCCAATTTTATTCCATGGATAGGTTATTTTTATAAAATGGCAAAGGCTGACTTATTTGTTATTTTAGATGATGTTCAACATTCAAAAAAAAGCTACACGAATAGGGCTAATATTAAAACTCCTAATGGCATTAAAAGGCTAACTGTTCCCTTGTCTAAAAAGGAAATACTTATTAAGGATATTCCAATTTCAAACGATAAAAAATGGAATAAGCAACATCTGAAAATTATTCATGATAGTTATAGTAAAGCTCCCTTTTTTGATGATTATTATTTAGATATTGAAAATTTTTTTTTAAAGCAATGGGAATATCTTGCTAATTTCAATATAGCGAATATTTTATATTTAAAGGAAAAAATGAATATTAAGACAGATCTTATTCGATCTTCAGAATTGCAAATAGATGAAGTAGATAAGAATATGAGGAACTTGGCTATCTGTAAATCTTGTGGTGCTGATATTTATCTTTCTGGTGATGGAGGGGGCAGGCAATATAATATGGAAGAAATGTTTAAACAAGAAGGAATAGATGTTTATTATACAAACTTTAAACATCCAGAATACATTCAATTATGGGGGGAGTTTGTGCATGGTTTATCTGTTATTGATCTTTTGTTTAACAAAGGTCCTGAAAGCTTTAATGTGCTTTTTGATAATAATTAAAATTGCTATTGTGGTTGTTCGATTAATTAACTGTTAAGTAGAGTTCGTCCATAAAGTCAGTAAAATTGAAGTAAATTTTGCAATTTTCCCGGTGACAAGGATACTATCACTAAAAGTTTGTATATGCTATTTTGATTTTATACATAGATTCATTATTTCGACCATTTTAGCTGTAAGATTCTTTCTTGTGAATTTTTGATGAGATGGTTGATTAATCTTTAAAGAATGATTTTTAAATTGATGATAGTATTCAATAAGCATTGTTTTTAGACGGGGAGCATCATCGAAATCTACAACGACCCCAGCATTTGTTTTTTTTAATAGGGCTGCAATTTCGCCATCTGTAGGAGCAATCGCAATTATAGGCCTTTCAGCAGCCAAGTACTCAAATATTTTTCCTGTTAAAGCACCTCTCGCAGCCAATGTATTGCTAATCATTAATAATAGCACAGAAGATTTTTTCTGTAATTCAATGACCTGATCGTGAGGGAGATAGTCATAAAATATCGTGTTTTCTTCTAAATTATTCCGTTTTATATCTTCTTTGCAAGTAAAATCCAATTGACCAGCAAGAATGATTTCAAGATCATTGTTAAAGTTATAATATTCCGTTTTGAGTTCGCCTAATATATTCCATAACATAGTTTGATTTTTTGACTTGCTTATAGCTCCTGTATGAACGATAGAAAATTTATCAGACATTTTTTGAACCTCTAGGTTTTTAAAGTCATCTTCATCATAACCATTGTGTACAACAGCTGTTTTAATAGCACCTAATTCTTTAAGTTCTTGAGCAATGACATGGCTAACTGTAGTAACATAATTCGCATTTTTTAAAACTTTTCTTTCTAATCGTTTATGTGTATTATCTGCAAAATGGGTTAACATTAAATCTTTATACATATATATTTTTGTCCAGGGATCTCTGAAATCTGCTATCCAGGGGATGTTAGTGTGTTTTTTTAAATTTAAAGCAATAAGGTGCATGCTATGAGGTGGACCGCTTGAAATAATCAAATCAATAGAATTATGTTTAAGGAAGGAAGTTAAAAATTTAACAGAAGGTTTGATCCAAAACTTTCTTGCATCTGGAATAAAAAAATTTCCGCGAATAAAAGTAGAGATTTTATTCGTGACTCCCTCTTTTTTTTTTGTAGAGATAAAGCCACCTGTATTTAGTTTTTCATTTTTTTCTGCGCGAATGAATTTTTTATAAAGATTATAAGGTTCCCATATTTTTGTTTGTAAAATGGTAATATCTTCAGGAATATCTTTATCAAAAGAGTGGTCTTCGACAGGTATTTCATTTTCTTTTGGTGTATAAATAATAGGCTCCCATCCGAAATCCCTAAGGTATTTTACAAATTTCACCCAGCGCTGTACCCCAGCGCCCCCGCTTGGTGTCCAATAGTACACGATAATTAATACTTTTTTCATTGAAATTACGATATCTTCTTAAACAATTGTTTCATGCTTACTTTGTCTGATAAAATTTGGTGTAGTTGATTGATGGGGACTCTTTCCTGCTCCATGCTGTCCCGGTCACGGATGGTTACGGTATTGTCATCCATCGTCTGATGATCAACAGTAATGCAATAAGGGGTGCCAATGGCATCCTGCCGGCGGTAGCGTTTTCCGATCGAGTCTTTTTCTTCGTACTGGCAATTAAAGTCAAAACGAAGTTCATTAAATACTTCCATCGCTTTCTCCGGTTGTCCGTCTTTCTTCGTCAGCGGGAATATAGCCATTTTAACAGGCGCCAGTGCCGGAGGAATGCGTAGCACAACGCGCCGCTCTCCTTTAACCTCTTCTTCCTGGTAGGCAGCACTTAAAACAGATAAGAACATGCGGTCCAGGCCAATAGATGTTTCTACAACGTAAGGAACATAGCTCTCATTGCGGTCGGGGTCAAAATATTCCAGTTTGCGCCCACTGTATTCCATGTGTTGCTTCAGGTCAAAATCAGTCCGGCTGTGTATGCCTTCCAGTTCCTTGAAGCCCATGGGGAAATTATATTCAATATCAAAAGCAGCGTTGGCATAATGTGCCAGGTTATCGTGTTCGTGAAACCGGTATTGGTCATCGCCTAAGCCTAAAGCTTTGTGCCAGTGAAGACGTTTCTCTTTCCAGTATTTAAACCATTCAAGCTCCGTTCCTGGTTGCACGAAAAACTGCATCTCCATTTGTTCAAATTCTCGCATTCTGAAGATAAACTGACGGGCAACGATTTCATTACGGAACGCTTTGCCTATTTGTGCAATTCCAAAAGGCAGTTTCATGCGGCCTGTCTTTTGGACATTCAGATAATTGACAAAAATCCCCTGGGCCGTTTCAGGACGAAGGTAAATCTTGTTGGAGTCTTCACTAACAGAGCCCAGTTGGGTATCAAACATCAGGTTGAAGGTCCGGACATCGGTCCAGTTTTTGGAGCCTGAGATATCACAGGTGATGCCTTCGTCTTCGATAATTTGTTTGAGTGCAGCCATGTCCTCATTTTTCATGGCTTGGGTAAAGCGGTCATGAATCTCGTTGATCTTTTGCTGGTATTGCAATACGCGGGGATTGGTCTCTAAAAACTGCTTTTCATCAAAATCATCGCCAAAGCGTTTGCGTCCTTTTTTAATTTCTTTGTCAATCTTACCGCGGATCTTTTCTATTTGCCCTTCAATTAATTGATCTGCACGGTAACGTTTTTGGGAATCTTTATTGTCGACCATTGGGTCATTGAAAGCATCCACATGGCCGGAGGCTTTCCATGTTTTGGGGTGCATGAATATCGCTGCATCCAGTCCCACGATGTTTTCATTCAGGTGGACCATGGCATCCCACCAGTATTTTTTGATGTTGTTTTTCAGCTCGGAGCCATTGGGCCCGTAATCATAAACAGCACTTAGCCCGTCATATATTTCGCTGGATTGAAAAACGAATCCATATTCTTTTGCGTGAGCGATTATTTTTTTTAAAAGGTCTTCTTGTGCCATGCCAATCAGAATAAAAAATATAAAATGATTCTTTGTCTCGCAAATGTATAAAAAATCCTTTTCTCTGAATCTTATCCGGACAAACTATTTACTTGAATGCGCTTGTTTTTGTTATGAATGCCAAAAAAACAAATAAATCCGGAAGCAGAGCGCAACCGCGCATACTTATTGCCACGCACCCGCAAGACTTTGCCCGGCAGTAAGGAGTGCATCTCACTTTACCTAATCGATTTGAAAGGAACTGTAAAAAAACAATATAAAAAGGCTAAAATATAGGGTATTTTTATTAATTTTGCAGGACATTTGGCCGGAATTATTTTAAAGCAAACACACGGATGACACAATTGGATTGGAAGAACTTACCTTTTAGTTACAAAGATACGGATTATAATGTGCGTAGTTATTTCAGAGATGGAATGTGGAGCGAGTTAGAGGTGAGTGATTCCAAGGAAGTTTGTATTCCCATTGCTTCGACATGTCTTCATTATGGACAGGAGGCTTTCGAAGGTTTAAAAGCTTACCGGGGGAAAGATGGGCTTATTCGTCTTTTCCGGTGGGAGGAGAATGCGAGGCGGATGAGGAATTCTGCCGAAGGAATTATGATGGAAAAGGTTCCCGAGCAACTTTTTCGGGATGCTATTATTACAGCAATAAAAGAAAACGAACATTTTGTTCCTCCTTATGGTTCGGGAGCAACTTTGTATATACGGCCGCTTTTAATTGGCATTAGCTCTGTTTTAGGAGTCAGGCCTTCGTCCGAATATCTTTTTATGGTTTTTGTTAATCCGGTAGGCCCTTATTTTAAACAGGGGTTCTTGCCAGGGGATTATTATATTTGCCGGGATTTTGACCGGGCTGCGCCTCTTGGCACCGGGAATATGAAGGTTGGAGGGAATTATGCCGCGAGCCTTCGTTCCTTGGATATTGCTAAAAAGAAAGGGTACGATTCTGTTATTTACCTTGATTCCAGGGAGAAAAAATATATTGATGAATGCGGACCTTCTAATTTCTTTGCCATCCGGGGCAATAGCTATATTACTCCAAAGTCACAATCTATACTTCCTTCTGTGACAAACATGTGCCTGATGGACCTTGCAAGAGATATGGGTATGGTGGTTGAGCAAAGAGCGGTATCAATTGATGAATTGGATTCTTTTGATGAGGCTGGTGGGTGTGGGACGGCAGCTGTTATTAGTCCGATAAGGAAAATTGTTGACGAGGAATTCAATAAGGAATATGTTTATAGCAAAGATGGAAAACCAGGTCCCGTATGTGATCAGCTTTATCATCAACTGAAAGCCATTCAGTTTGGTGAAGTCGATGATAAGATGGGGTGGATAACCATTGTTGAATAAAGGAAATCTTATTTCCCGAATGGCCAGAAAAGATAAATTAAATAAAAGAAGACTCCAGACTTCCTACATCACTACTATTATTAGTGTCACGCTTGTTTTATTTCTTCTCGGCGTGGTCGGCTTATTGGTTTTAAATGCTCAGAAATTATCCAATTACGTTAAAGAGAATATTGTTTTTAATGTGTATATTGAAAATGATGCCAAAGAAGTTGAGATAAGAAAACTGCAAAAAATACTGGATACCAGGCAATATGTTCGTACTACCGAGGTAATTACCAGGGATGAGGCAGCGGATGAATTAAGAAAGTCCCTGGGAGAGGATTTTGTTGAGTTTTTAGGGTATAATCCTTTACTGGCTTCCATTGATGTTTATCTTTATGCTGATTATGCAAATAAAGATAGTATTGGGGTTATTCAGAAAGAACTCGCGGCCTACCCCGAAGTAAAAGAAATTGAATATCAGGAATCACTCGTGCATCTTGTTAATAATAATGTCAGAAGAATCAGTATTATTTTGTTTATTTTTAGTGGAGTGATGTTTCTTATCGCCATAACCCTTATCAATAATACAATCCGTTTGTCTGTTTATTCCAAGAGATTTATTATTAATACTATGCAATTGGTTGGTGCGACCAGGGGCTTTATCCGCAAGCCATTTTTGTTTCGGGGTATGGTTCATGGTTTAATTAGTGCGTTTATTGCAAATGGATTGTTGATTGGATTGATTTATTGGGCGGAACAGGAAATTTCCGGTATGTTATCCTTAAGTGATTACCGTATTCTGATTGTGCTTTTCGGAATTGTTTTGCTTTTGGGCATTTTTATTAATACGATTTCTACTTTTTTTGCTGTCAATAAATACCTTAAAATGAAAGTTGATCGTTTATATTACTAAATTATTTTTACTATGGCTAAAAAAAATATTAATGAGGATAAGCAGGATCTTCCGTTGACAAAAGAGAATTATATGCTTTTAGGGATCGGTATGGTGATTATCATTATTGGATTTTTGCTGATGATTGGCGGTAAAGCTGACAGCCCCAATGATTTTAATCCTGAAATATTCAGTTTTAGGCGTATCACCCTGGCTCCCATGGTGGTGTTGTTTGGCTTTTTGTTTGGGATTTATGCCATTATGAAAAAGCCGAAAGAAGAGAAGGAATAATGTTGATGCCTAACTGATTTTTTATGACATGGTTTGAAGCTTTGATCCTTGGTATCGTGCAAGGGTTGACCGAATTTTTGCCTATTAGTAGTAGTGGCCATCTTGAGCTGGGCAAGGCTGTGCTGGATGTGCAACAAAAAGAAAACATGACTTTCACTATTGTGGTACATGGTGCAACTGTTTTGAGTACCCTTGTTGTCTTTTCTCGTCCGGTGAGAACATTGTTGGTGGATTTTGTCCGGCTGGAATGGAATGAGTCAACCAAATATATTACTAAAATCTTTGTTTCAATGTTACCGGTTTTGGTGGTTGGATTGTTTTTGAAAGAGCAGGTTGAGCAGTTCTTTGGTGGTGATCTGGTGTTTGTAGGGACGATGTTGCTGATTACAGCTTTCTTGCTGGCTTTAAGTCATTTTGTCCCCAAGAGGGATCGGCCACTTAAATTCAGGGATGCATTGCTTATAGGCATTGCCCAGTCATTAGCTGTATTACCTGGTATATCACGATCCGGCGCTACGATCTCAACCGGCCTTATACTTGGGAATAACAAAACAAAGGTAGCCGAATTTTCTTTTTTAATGGTACTGATCCCGATTATTGGCGCTAATGTGATGGATCTGCTATCCAGTAGCAAGCAGGTTGAGATGCAGTCCTCTTTTGGGGTATTAGTGATTGGTTTTGTGGCTGCTTTTTTGTCCGGATTGTTGGCATGTAAATGGATGTTACATCTTGTTAAGAAAGGCAAGTTAATCTATTTTGCCGTGTATTGTTTAATAATTGGAGGATTAGCTATTTGGCTGGGATAAATGTTGTAAATAAATGTGGTGCATTGAATATTTTCAAGCATAAAGAGGATTTCGCGAGTGGCACGGTTTTGCTCCTGGATAAACCTTATAAATGGACTTCTTTTAATCTTGTTCGCAAGGTCCAGGTGGTGCTGAGAAATGAGCTGGGGATTCGAAAGATTAAATGTGGGCATGCAGGTACGCTTGATCCTTTGGCTTCCGGATTAATGATTCTTTGTACCGGCAAAGCAACAAAAAGGATAAATGATTTTCAGGCTCAGGATAAGGAGTACATTGCCACTCTGGTACTTGGTGCCACAACAGCTTCTTATGATCTTGAAACTGATATTGATGAGGAGTTTGATATACAACATGTTACAAAATCATTATTTTTGCATGTCTTAGATCAATTTACTGGTAAGCAGGAGCAAATACCTCCTGTTTATTCAGCAGTCAATGTTGAAGGGAAAAGGGCTTACGAGTACGCCCGGAAGGGCGAGGAGGTTAAGATAAAAGCCAAAACGGTGTTTGTCAGGGAGCTGGAATTGTTAAGGTTCGAGCCACCAGAAATCCAGATACGGGTTGTTTGTAGTAAAGGGACTTATATTCGTTCTTTGGTAAGGGATGTAGGGGTGGCATTGAATAGTGGTGCGTATTTGTCTGCTCTAAAAAGAACAGCAATAGGTGAAT
>CAZSGN010000103.1:0-8975 GCA_964606415.1 uncultured Bacteroidales bacterium | reverse complement strand
AATACTTTGTCGTTTATCTTAAAAATTGGAAAAAAACGACATCTTTGTATGCACTTTTTTTCAACCTTTTCCCCTTTCGACCAGGCAAGAGAGTTTCATCCAAAGCCTATCCCAACTTGTCCCGCAAAGCAGAAAAGCCTTATCCCGACAGGAAAATCGGGGCATGCTGTGACCGTTTACCGTCATACGGCTCTTCTAATTTATTCTGCAAATAATGAGCATGCACTTAAATAATAAAATTGGTTCTACCTCTAATTTAATGAAAGCTTGCAATTTGTTTATATGTAGGTAGAGTAGAGCCATAGTATTAAACACAAATCACCATGAATCGTTTGAATGATGTCTGATAAAAATGATCCGATTTAGGTATTATCGCTTAAAATTCAGGGATTTCACCTGAAAAATCAATTTCCCATGTCTTATTCCGGCCTTCTATTTGCAGCACTGCATTTTCAAGAGAGATATCAGGCCCTTCATAAACAGGCCATTCCTGATCCAGTGGCTGCTTAATACCATTAATATACACTTCTGGTATCCGGGCGCCATAACTATCCTCAGGCCAGTCAGGCTGACGAAAAGGGGGCGAATAGCTGAATAAAGAAGGATCTTTTGGCCCCCAGCCCCAATCAACAAGGGCTTCAATATAAGAACCGGTATCAACAAAATGCACATCTAACGTATCTTCCGAATAATAGGCAATGTGGTCACCCCGGACATTAAGGTGGGCCGTCTGGTGTATATTTTTGCGCATTTCAGGACTTGCCACTTCAAGCACAAAGCCACAAAATTGATCCTTTTCGTTCCTTGATAACAAGATCATCCGGTCATCTTTGTATATGACAGTATCCATCTCAGGATTCAGTGAAATAAATGAAAGGCATACATCCTGGTAACAAACCAGGTATCCCTTTTCCGTCCGGGTAAAATTCTGTTTAGGGAGATTAATATAAGATTGATTTTCAAAAACATGTTTATCATAACGATTAACCAGGTTATGGTTCAGTCTATACGTTTCTGTTGGAAAACGATTCTCAATGTCTTCTTTTGCCCTTTCATCCCATACTTCGGCACTATCATTAATCTGCTTTGTATATTCTTCGACATTAGCAGGCATGCGGGTGATTTGCATAAGAATATTCTCATGCTGGACATGCTGGGTATAAGGATCCCGTCCCTTTGCTTTCCAGGTTTTATAATAGTGTCCATTTCCGGCAACCACAAAGGGAAATCCCTCCTTATTCCGAATAATTATTTTCCATGGGACATATTGAAAAGTAGAGGCAAAAAAACCTCCGTAATTATTCACGCTACTTCCAAGTGTATAACCTTTTCCTGCATAAAAATATTTCTTAATATAAGCGGGGTGTTCAAAGTTGTATGAAGGATTGCTTCCCCGGTAATAAGCGGGCAGTTTTTTATTAATCGCCAGATCAACAATTTGTTTATTAGGCCTGTAAGTACTTGTTGCACCATGAATCACCTGAATCAGCTGGCTGCCCCCCAGCCCACCCACAGGCGTAGAATCGGGAGAAAACCATAACCAATTAAAATAAGTGGTTGCTGAACGTCCGTTCAGTTCATATCCTTTACCTCGCATTTCTGAGCCACCGGGTAACTGATAACTATAATGGATAGCCAGTTCGGTGGCATAGTAATCCAAAACAGCACGAGCAATTCTTTTAACCTCCGGATCATCAGCAAAATCATAAACATTTAACCAACCAATAAAATTGTATGCCTGGTAAATAGATGAATGCCATTCGCCACTCCCATACTTATAAATATTTCCAGCCCACTCCTTCATCCATCTTTTCATCAGCGCCATCTTCTCTTTTGCTTCGGGGAATTCATCGGGAAAATCAAGTGCATGCTGCGCCAATAAGTAGCCGCTTGTCCTGCTCATATTAACATGATTCTCAGTCCCCTCTGCTGTCCATGGATTAAAGCTGTCTTCCCGTTCAAAAACACCTTTTAAAATGGCCAGCTTATTCTGCCGGTTAAAAAAAGGAGCGTCCTCGTACAAAGACATAATCCGGGCCATTCCCAGCAAAGTGAAATGAAAAGGAGAATTATTCTTTAATGAATCAAGATAAAAAACAGCAAGGCTATCCCGCAAGCCATATTTCTCAAACCGGGCAATAACCTTAGGCCATACATATTTTTCAGGATCCCCGATATTTAGCGAGGGTGGAGTATAATTATCAGCAACATAATCCAGTATTAAATGCTTTTTTTTAATGTATGTTTCTTGTTTTTCTTCTTGACATTGCGTGAAAATCAATAAAACAAGAATAAATAAAAACGGTAGATTTCTTCTCATGTGTTTATTGTTTATATGTATATCCTCAATGACCATAACTTGTCCCGCCCGGCGGATGAAGCTGGCGATAAGATTCATGTATTTACTATTTGTTATCTAAGTATTTTCTATCAGCAACAAATAAAACAAAAAAGCTTATAGAATCTATGCCTTTTTCCTGATAACAAATGTAAAAGTTTCTTTATACATTTGATCTATATTTTTAAAAATAAAATCCGGAAATGAAAGGAATAAAAAAACTTTTGGTGTTGGCACTATATATTTTGCTAAGCGCTTCGACCTATTTCCCCAATAAATCCGAATCTATTATTAAAGTAAAAGGGAACACCAATTTTCATCCCTGGGAGATGGAAACCCGGATTATTCATGGCCATCTGAAATGGGATAAAAAAGAAGATAAGCTGGCCGGCATTACTGCTTTGACATTGAATATCCCTGCCCGGTCGCTTAAAAGCGGGAAAAAAAAAATGGAAAAAACAGCTCATGAAAAATTAAAAGCAGCCACCCATCCGGACATCATTTTTGAACTTAAAGATATTCAAACGATTAAGCGTCACAACGATCGTTTTCACATAAAAGCAAGAGGTGATCTTCAGATAGCAGGCATACAAAGAGAGGTGGAGATAAATGCCCAGATTCATTCAACCAAAGGCAAGGTGAAAATCACAGGAGAACATCATATTCATCTCACGGATTATATGATCCGGCCACCTACCACTGCCTTTGGCATTATCCGTGCAGAGGAAGAAGTCAGGGTGGAATTTGATATTGTTTTCAATAAATCAGCTAAGCTGCTGAAATCGGGGAACAACAGCTTCAGCAGAACGCTTTAATCCATCCTCAGGACAGCAAGAAAAGCTTCCTGTGGCACCTCTATCTTACCAACTTGCCTCATGCGCTTTTTACCTTTTTTTTGTTTCTCGAGCAACTTACGCTTCCTCGTAATATCCCCTCCATAACACTTCGCTGTCACATCTTTGCGCATGGCTTTCACGGTTTCCCGTGCAATAACCCTTGACCCGATCGCTGCCTGGATAGCCACCTCGTATTGCTGACGAGGTATCAAGTCTTTCAATTTAATGCAAATACGCCGGCCAAAATCATAAGCATTATCCTGATGAATCAATGTAGAAAGCGCATCCACGCTTTCCCCGTTCAGCAATATATCCAGTTTCACCAATGTGGCAGGCCTGTATCCGGTTTGATAATAATCAAAAGAAGCATAACCTTTTGATATACTTTTAAGCTTATCATAGAAATCAAAAACAATCTCGCTCAAAGGCATATTAAAGGTTACGTCAACACGATCGTTGGGTAAATAAACCTGATTTTTCAGCTCTCCTCTTTTTTCAAGGCATAATGTCATAATATTCCCAATATACTCTGAGCGGGAAATAATCTGTGCATGGATAAAAGGTTCTTCAATATGATCAATGTATTTTTGCTCCGGCAAACCGGAAGGATTATGCACATCAATTACTTCACCCTGCTTATCATAGACTTTATAAGACACATTAGGCACCGTGGTAATCACATCAACACTAAATTCCCTGTCCAGCCTTTCCTGGATAATTTCCATATGGAGCAACCCAAGAAAACCACAACGAAACCCAAAACCAAGAGCTGCAGATGACTCATGCTCATAGGTAAGTGAAGCATCATTGAGCTGCAATTTTTCCAATGAGGCCCTTAATTCTTCATAATCATCAGCATCAACAGGATATATACCGGAAAAGACCATCGGTTTGACCACCTGAAAGCCGGACACAGGATTTTCACAAGGATTTTCAAAATGAGTAATGGTATCCCCCACTTTAACCTCTTTAGAAACCTTAATGCCAGATATAATATACCCCACATCGCCAGCACTGATCACCTTTTTCTCTTGTGGTTTAAATTTAAGTGTCCCTATCTCATCAGCCTGATAATGATGACCAGTTGCCATAAATTTAATCTGATCATTTTTCCTGAGGGTACCATTAAAGATTCTAAAGTATGCGATAATGCCTCTGAAAGGATTAAAAACCGAATCAAAAATAAGCGCTTGCAATGGCCCCTCCGGATCACCTTCAGGGGCGGGGATGCGCTCAACAAGGGCATCCATTATCTCTTCAATCCCTTTACCTTCCTTTGCGCTGGCATGCAAAATATCCTCTTTATCACAGCCTATCAGCTCAATGATCTGGTCACTGACTTCTTCAGGCTTAGCCGCATCCATATCTATTTTATTCAGGACAGGAATAATTTCCAAATCATGCTCAATAGCAAGATAAAGGTTTGAGATGGTCTGTGCCTGTATCCCCTGAGAAGCATCAACCACAAGCAAAGCACCTTCACAGGCAGCAATAGCCCTTGACACTTCATAAGAGAAATCAACATGCCCGGGTGTATCAATCAGATTTAACCAATATTTTTCATCCTGATATTCATAATCCATTTGAATAGCATGACTTTTAATGGTAATACCCCGCTCCCGCTCAAGATCCATGTCATCAAGTGCCTGATCCTGAAAATCACGCTCATTAACTGTTTTGGTCAGCTGCAACATCCTGTCGGCAAGCGTACTTTTGCCATGATCAATGTGAGCAATAATGCAAAAATTGCGTATATTCTTCATAAAATCCTTACTGTCATAGTATGAAGCACAAAGATAATCATTTCGGGTAAACATAAATGAAGTAAAGCATACTCCTGGTATAAATTTTTATTATTTTCAAAGATCAAAAAATATAAAGCCTTATGACCATTATTGAAGTAGCAAGCAATGCCGCGCAAAAAGCGGGAAAAGTATTAAGCGAATATTATCTTCAACCTGTCAGAACGGAGGCCAAAGGAGCCCACGACCTTGTCTCTGAAGTCGATCTGGCTTCTGAAAAGGTTATTATCGAGACTATTCAGGCTACTTTCCCTGATCATAACATTATATCTGAAGAAGAAGGAGCCATCAATAAGGACAGTGAATATACCTGGATCATCGATCCCCTGGACGGCACTTCCAATTTTATAGGCGGAGTCCCATATTTCGCGGTTTCAATTGGGGTGCTTAAAAACAACGGGGTTATTGCAGGCGTAGTACTAAACCCGGTCATGAAAGAGCTTTTTTATGCAGAAAAAGGCAAAGGAGCCTTTTTAAACGGCGAAGTTATTCGTGTCAGTAACAGGAAACAACTATCCGAAACTTACCTGGCCACAGCCTATTCGGCAGATGAAAAGGACATCATAGAAGGAACAAAAGTTGCAGCTACATTGGCATTAAACAGCCGAAGAACTTTGCTTAATTTTGCCCCTGCTCCTGACCTTTGCAATATAGCATGCGGACGCCTTGATGCTTTAATTGATAATGGAAGTACACCAGAAGATCATGCAGGAGCCAGTATCATTTTAAGTGAAGCGGGCGGAACATTAAGAAACCTGTACCATGAAGGATGGAATGTGAGAGAAACAGGAATTATAGCTTCCAATGGAATAATCCAAAGCCAACTGGTCGGATTGCTGAAAGAAAACAAACATATTTGAGTCTTTAAAAAGTTATTTGGGAAATACAATTCCACAAAAAAAGCTGCCTTAAGGTTTAAAACCCTTAAAAGACAGCTTTTTTTGTTTGAAAAAATATTTTATCAGAGTGTACCTGCAATAAGGAACGTTGCGGCAAAAGCAATAATAGCATAAAGTTCGGGAAATACAGCAAGCACCAGGGTCCGTCCAAAAACATCATGACCCGAGCCAATACCTGCTATACCACTGGCACAAACTTGCCCCTGCCTTATAGCAGAAAAAAGACCAACCAATCCTAATGCAATACCTGCACCAAGAATAGCAGCACCATTTATAACCGGCATATCAGGATAAATGTACTGTTCATTATTCAGGATAAAAAATCCGCCAAAACCATACAATCCCTGGGAACCAGACATCGCTGTCAAAACCATAAAATTACCAAATGCCTCTGGTTTTTTCTTCAAGGCGCCAATAGTAGAATTACCAGCAATAGATACCCCGAAGGCACTGCCAGTACCAGATAAGGCAACCATTATACCCAATCCCAAATATGCAAGAATAATTCCTGTAGTCATAACTCTCTTTGTTTTTAATGATTAATAAATTAGTTTTTGTTATTTAATTTTTGCAAAAGGTTTATACTCTTTCCCTCCGCCTTCAAAACCAGCATTTTTATAGAACTCAACAAATGTTAGCCTCATAGGGTGTACAAAAGCGCCCAGAGATGCCATGAAAATGTTGATCCCATGTCCAAAAAGTAAAATAAATACGAAGACCAAATGCCCCAGCACTGGAATTTCAGGACTCATCTCAAAAGCAATCCGGTTAAAAACATTACCAAGAATAGCACTTGAGATACCAAGCGCAAAAAGCCTGATATATGAAAGAACATCACCTAATAACCCCGTCACAGATGTATATATATCCCATATCCCCAAACCAAAATTCATAAAAATATTGGATCCGGGATTAGAGAAAAACAAGATAAAGAAAAGCCCCAGACCCAGAGATGCATAATACCCTCCTGTCATCCATTGTGGAAACGTTTCATTCATTTCCTGATACCCAAAAAAGACAAGAGAAGAAAGGATCAGTATAAGCCATCCTACCGTGGAAAGGCCATAAACAAAAGAGCCTCCCTGACGAATACGATTGAACACTTTAAGGATCATCCCAAAAATAATCTGGAAAACCCCGATTACAATAGCCAGATCAAACATCTGCTGATTCGTCAGGAATTGATCTTTATACTGCGTCAATAACTGATTTTCTTCGGACGCGAGTGAAATACCAAATAAAGTTCCGGTAATAGCACCAAAAAGCACCGTTGTGCTTCCTAAAATCTGCAATAAAGTCAGAATAGGCTTCATCTCTTTCTTGACCTTAGGCTTTACTATTGTCGCGGCTATAATAAAAAGCAATCCATAACCAGCATCACCCAGGCAAAAACCAAAAAACAAGGCAAAGAAAGGAGCAAAAAAGGGTGTCATATCAAGTTCTGACACGTTAGGCAAAGAAAAAAGATTACCGATAGGCTCAAACAACTTTGCGAATTTATTGTTTTTCAAAACCACCGGCACCTCTTTAGGATTCTCGACGATTTCTTTAGCTTCGGCTTTAAGAGAAACAACATCATTCTCCTGTATCACCTTTTTTAACTCATCTTCACGATCTTCAGGCACCCAACCCTCTAATAAAATAACGCTGTCTTCAGCTTCTTTCTCCCCGCTATTAATGGCCATTTCAAAATCCAGTTGTTCCTGGATCTCATTAGCCTTTTTCTGCAAGGCAGGAATATCATTGACGGCATGTTCATCTAACTTTTGTTCAAGAGCAGCCTTCTTTTCCTCCAGGCGATGAATTTCCTGTTCTATCTGACCAATAGCCATTTCAGGTTTCTCCATTTCCTCGGCATCAATATCAAGATCAAGGCCATCCCTGTCAAATACAACAAAATAAATATCAACACCATCCTGTCGAATCACCTCCATTGGATACATCTCCAGCCACTCCTCATTAAAACGCTTATCGGTTGTTGAAAAGAAACGAATATCAATGCCATTTTTATTGAGTTTATCGATAAGCTCAGGATCAAAATCTCCCCAGGGTTGCACTTGAAGCGAAAGTTTTTTGAGGCTATTGATTTCCTGCTTTACATTATCAATATCTGCCCTCACCTGGCTTACCTCATTTAATACAGCCTGCCCATCTCTATCAGATGACTGCTTTTTATCTTCTTGCTCCCGCTGCTCAAGTACCCTTATTGTTTCTTTCAACTGGTTGACAGTGGATAATTTCTTACGGGTTTCTTCAGACGATTCATGAGGCCGTTCAATGATGTGCAACACTCCCGCATCTCTTAATTCCTCAAGGAAACTAAGATAATCCCGGTGGAAAAGCAGGAATGAATATTTATACATTGTAACAATCATTACGCTTTGGTTTTTTGTTGTCTTTCCTTCACTATTTTCTGAGCCGATTTAGAGAGGTTCTCCTCATCCTCGAGAAAGCGTTTAATTTTACGGATGCCTTTTTCAAATTCCGGAATTTGTACTTTCTCGTATAAATTAACCTTCTGCGTTGTTTTCTTTCTCGCATAAGCCAGAATATCCATCTTAACAGAGAAGAAGTCCCGAAGGATAGCTACTTTCGCTAATTCCTTAAGAATCTTAATCCCATCAAGAAACCAGCCCGGCTTATTAAACATACTAAAATCCTTAATCTCAAATTCAACATCCTCAAGCACCGGGGTATCAACACCAGCAATTTTTTTCCTGTCAAATTTAACCTGGCTAATAGTAATCAAATCACCTTCAAACTCCGCCCATAACCTTAAAATATTTTCATGTTCAGCAATCATCTTGCTCAGTTCTCTCTCCAGCCGACTGGCTTCATCCTTTGCTTTTTTCACCTCTACCCGTAAGGCCGCCTCTTTACTTTTAAGCGTCGGTAAAGCTTTAAGCCTTACATTTAAAGCTTTTTGAAGTTGCTGAAGGGCCGTTTTATTATATTGAAATTTGATCGCCATAGATTAATAATCCTTTTATTCGTTATCCGGCCAGTACTTTTGGGTAATCTCTTCTTTAATCCCCACCTCTTCTTTCTTAAAATGCTTACTGAACAACCGCCATCCTGTATCCATCATTTGATCGGTCTC
>CAZSGN010000102.1:0-9008 GCA_964606415.1 uncultured Bacteroidales bacterium | reverse complement strand
TACAACAATATTTTAACAGTGTCTTATATCATTTAAATATTTAACCATTAAAATAGGGGTAGAACCATTTTTCAAAATGTTTGGACAGATGTAAAATCAGGTGATTTAATGGGTAAAAGCAGAATTAATTTTTATTTTTGCCTAAGTTGAGCGGTTGGAGCATAGCGAACAAGCGCTCATCTTAGGTAATTTGGGGTTTAATAACTCAGGATAAGTCATTTTTCTGTTTTTGATTTACTTAACATTAAATTAACATTAAATTAACATATAAAGTGCCGCGTAAAATATATTTTTGCTGATCTAAATTTAACATTGCGAAATGGAAACTGTTTTTATTGGAGTTCTCGTTATTCTTTTTATTGCTGCTATTTCCGATTTGATCGTTGGTGTAAGCAATGATGCAGTTAATTTTCTTAATTCTGCTATTGGGGCAAAAGCTGCATCTTTTAAGGTGATTATGGTTGTTGCTGCAGCAGGTGTTTTGGCTGGTGCATTGTTTTCTGATGGAATGATGGAAGTGGCCAGAAAAGGAATTTTTCATCCCGGGGAGTTTTATTTCGAGGAGATCATGTTCATCTTCCTTGCCGTGATGATGACTGATATTTTGTTGCTTGATTTGTTTAATACTTTTGGGCTGCCGACAAGTACAACGGTCTCCATCGTTTTTGAAATTCTTGGTGCTGCTTTTGGTATGGCTTTGATCAAGGTTTACCGTTTGGGGTTGGATGTAGCCGAAGTGGGAAAGTATATTAATAATGATAAGGCTTTGGCCATTATCGCAGGAATTCTGCTTTCTATTTTTATTTCTTTCACGGCAGGTGCAATTATACAGTATATTGTGCGCATGGGTTTCTCTTTTCATTTTGAGAAACCCGCCCGTTACCTGGGGGCTTTATTTAGTGGTTTAGGAATTACAGCCATCACTTATTTTTTACTTGTCAAAGGAGCAAAACATTCTTCTTTTATTGCAGAGGAAACGGCTTTGTGGATAAAGAATAATACTGGACAGATTATTCTTTATAGTTTATTATTCTGGACTGTTTTTTCACAACTTCTGAAAAGTTTATTCAAAGTTAATATTCTGAAGGTTGTTGTGTTGGCAGGTACCTTTTCTTTAGCTATGGCTTTTGCCGGGAATGATCTTGTTAATTTTATTGGTGTTCCGTTAGCTGGTTTGGCTTCTTTTAAAGCGTTTATTGCTGCTCCCGGCGCTGACCCTTCAACATTTAGCATGGAGGTGCTTGCCGAATCTGTGAAAACGCCTACCTATTTGCTTGTGATTGCCGGGTTGGTTATGGTGGTTACCTTGTGGTTGTCAAAAAAGGCAAGGTCGGTTACTCAAACAACCATTGATTTGAGTCGTCAGGATGAAGGAACAGAAAGATTTCAAAGTTCCGTATTGGCAAAAATATTGGTCCGGATGGCTGTTTATATAAGTCAGGGCTTTAGTCGTTTTATACCTTTTAGGTTGAAGAATGCAATTAATGCGAGGTTTAGGGCAAGAAAAAACCAGGAAGATATTTCTTTTGATTTGATCAGGGCCTCGGTCAATTTAATTGTTGCCAGTATCCTTATTTCAATTGCTACTTCGATGAAACTCCCGCTTTCTACTACTTATGTTACTTTTATGGTAGCGATGGGAACATCGCTCGCCGATCGGGCATGGGGGCGTGAAAGTGCTGTTTACCGGATTACCGGGGTGGTCACTGTCATTGGCGGATGGTTTTTAACAGCAATTAGTGCTTTTGTTGTTGCTTTTGTGATGCTGAATCTGATTAACTGGGGAGGGGTCTGGGCCATCGGACTGCTTGTTTTTCTTATCGGGTTTATGGTTTACCGAACCTATAAAATGTATAAAAAGAAACAGGAACAGGCTGAAGTTTCCAGGCAGTCTTTCTCTGCGATTACAGGTGAAGATGTGGTACAGAAATGTAAGGAACGCGTTTCTTTCCAATTGACAGGCATATCTGCTGTCTACCAGGATGGACTTAGAAGCCTGATGAGCGAAAAACGTAAAATACTTAAACAGCGTAATTACGAAGGTCGTTCTCTGTTGGATCAGATTATAGATAGCAAGAATAATGCTCCTGATATGATGGCTAAGGTAGAACTGGAAAATATTGAAACAGGCCATCATTATGTCGAAATACTTGATTATCTCCATGAGGCTACCAGGGCAACGAAGCAATTGCTTGAACAGGCTTTTAAACATGTGGATAATAACCATAAGCCTTTGTTGAAGGAACAGCGGAAAGATTTGGAGGCATTAATTACGACCATAAAACAATTTATTGATCACTTATATGAAGTCCATCAGGATAATGCTTTTGAAAGAATCGATGAACTTCAGCAAGAGCATGCCGGGATAATTAAAGAAATAAAGGGGCTACGGAAAAAGCAGATCAAATTGGTCAAAGGAAAAGAAGTAGGCACAAGAAACAGTATGTTATCCCTGATGATCTTATCTGAGTCTCAAAATATGATTGATTATCTGCTGAATGCCATTAAGGCCGAGGCTTTATTTATTGACAGGAGGCCTCATTCTTCCTGGCAATGAATTTCAATGATGTTAATCATGACTTCGGTGGCTTTCTTCATTGAATAGGTTGGAATATATTCATAACGGCTATGGAAATGATGGCCTCCTGAAAAGATATTTGGGCAAGGGATGCCCATGTATGAAAGCCTGGCGCCGTCTGTGCCTCCCCGGATAGGTTTTATGAGGGGTTGAATACCCGCTTTCTCCATCGCTCTTTCTGCAAGACGGATTATATGAAATACCGGTTTGATCTTTTCCGACATGTTGTAATATTGGTCTTTTAACTGGACTTGAATTGGTTTATTACTGTATTCTTTATTAAGGGAGTCGCTAATGGACTGTATTTTCTTTTTCTTTAATTCAAAAGCATTCCGGTCATGATCCCGGATGATATATTGCATGGTTGTTTTTTCAACATTGCCATTGATTTCATACAGATGATAATAACCCTCATAATTTTCGGTATAGGAAGGTCTTTCATCGCGGGGCAGGGAATGATCAATATCCATGGCGAGATTAATAGCATTGACCATTTTATCTTTTGCATAGCCTGGATGCACATTAAAACCGTTAATTGTTATTTGGGCTGCGGCAGCATTAAAATTTTCAAATTGTAGTTCACCTATTTCACCGCCGTCAATGGTATATGCAAAATCTGGCTTGAAACGCTCCAGGTTTATCTTGTCAACACCCCTCCCGATTTCTTCGTCGGGTGTAAAGCAAAGATAAAGGGGGCCGTGTTGAATTTCCGGATGCTTAGATAAATGA
This sequence comes from uncultured Bacteroidales bacterium, assembly GCA_964606415.1. Classification (GTDB taxonomy): domain Bacteria; phylum Bacteroidota; class Bacteroidia; order Bacteroidales; family JBBRXJ01; genus CAZSGN01. Next base: position 5,701 of record CAZSGN010000102.1, on the reverse strand, counting down.
TTGAATAGGCTGACAATGGCTGCCAAGCCGGCCTTATCATCAGCACCTAAAAGGGTGTTTCCACTTGCGGTGATTAGTGTTTGGCCAATATATTTTTTTAAGGATGGATATGTTTCAGGATCAATCATATATTTTCCTGAGTCATCTAACTGAATAGCCTTGCCATCATATTCTTTGATAATGCGGGGTGAGACATTTTTGCCGCTAACTTCAGGACTCGTATCAAAATGAGCTAAAAAGCCTATTGCCGGGACCTCTTTGTCACAGTTAGAAGGGAGAAAGGCAGTTAAATAGGCATTACTGTCAAGATGAATGCTTTTGAGATGGGTGCCCTCTAATTCGGACATGATGTGCCTGGCCAACACCAATTGTTTTTTTGTGCTGGGAAATGTCTCATTCTTTTCATCTGACTGGGTATCAAATTGCACGTAATTGAGAAATCTGCGGGTTACATCTCTTTCCAGCTCATCATTAATGAAGGAAAGGTCAAATTGTTTTAGCTCTGGATCCATCTCTGTTGTTTTATTATCTGATGAGTGTTTGCATTGAATTACTATGAATAATAAGATAATCAATGTAATAAATGATGGGCTTCTTTTTATGTTCATTGGGTTTTTTTAATAAGGTTTAATGTTTAAAATAAATGATTAACAATCATATTGTGCTTATATATGTATCGTTTCACTTTTTTTTAATATAGAAACAAATCTACATAGTCGCAGTGAAATAAAAAAGCGTTTTTTGAAAAATGAAGATTTAGAAGATAGTACTAAAATTCAGTTTGTAATAGAATTAAATGACTTATGATGTTGGTTTTATTATTTTATATTATTTTCGTCTAATATATTATTTGGATTGAGTAATCTTCTTTATTAATGAAAAATTATTTTTTACTCGGGGTTGCTTGTTTGCTTTTGGTATCGTGTTCCGGGAATAAGGAACCTGATGTCCAGTTTTTACATAATGAATGGCATTTTCACCAGGCTGGTATAGATTCTGTCTTGCCGGCCCAAATTCCGGGGATTGTCCATGCTGATTTGATGAGAGCAGGAATGATACCGGATCCCTATTTTCGGGAAAATGAAAAGGAGGTGCAGTGGATTGAACGGGAAGATTGGATTTATAAAACTTCTTTTGAGGTTTCACCCGAGGTTTTTAGCAGGGAACATATTGATCTTGTATTTGAAGGGCTTGATACTTATGCAACTGTTGTTCTTAATGGTGACACTTTGCTCTCGGCTAATAACATGTATAGGGAATGGCGTGTTGCTGTCAAAGATCAGCTGGTAAAAGACACCAATCAGTTAAAAGTTATTTTTGAGTCTCCTTTACTGAAAATGATAACAAAAAGAAATGATATCCCATTTCTCTTGCCTACCTCTAATGATGGAAAGTTCAGGACCTGTCCCCTAACCCGGAAGCCTCACTATCAATATGGATGGGATTGGGCTCCTCGTTTGCTGACTTGTGGCATTTGGAAGCCTGTTTATATTGTTGGATGGGATAAGGGCCGGATTGATGAAGCGTATATAAAACAAGAAAAGGTGACGGAGCAGAAAGCTGTTGTTGAGTTGAATCTGGATGTTTTTTCAGATCAGGATAATAAATATGAACTTGTCGTCAATATTTATAATGATGGTATTGTTGTTTCCCGCGATTTTAAAGTGAAAGCTAAAGAAGGTATATCAAACCACCGGTTTAATTTTGTCATCCCGGATCCTGAACTTTGGTTTCCCCGGGGTTATGGTGACCAACCGCTTTACCGGGTGGAAATGAGGCTTCGGGATGGACAGTCTTTGGTGGATGTAAAGAATGTAAAAATGGGTCTGAGGCAAGTAGAACTGGTGCAGGATGATGATGAAGATGGGCAGTCTTTTTTCTTTCGTATTAACGGAAAACCTGTTTTTGCTAAAGGGGCCAACATGGTGCCTATGGATAATCTGGTGAACCGCCTAAGCCCCGGGCGCTACAAAAAATTGATCGATGATGTTTATCAGGCAAATATGAATATGCTAAGAGTATGGGGCGGAGGTTTATACGAGTCTGATTATTTTTACCAATTGTGCGATGAAAAAGGCATCATGGTTTGGCAGGATTTTATGTTTGGGAACCAGATGTATTGGATGGATTCAGTTTTTAGACATAACGTAGAGGCTGAAGCAATTGAACAAATAAAAAGGCTTGGCAACCATCCTTCGGTAGTTTTGTGGTGTGGGGATAACGAGATAGAGTGGTTGTGGAAAAGACAGTGGCATAAAAATTTCCCTGTGAAACTTTGGGATGATTATAAAAAATTGAGTTTTAAATTATTGCCTTCATTGGTTGAGCAATATGATGGAGCCAGGCCTTATTGGCCTAGTTCACCCGGGTCAGGCAACCCGGCATTGCCTCCGAATACTGCTAATAGGGGTGATATGCATGATTGGCGGGTGCACTTTGGTCCTCCTCCTTTTGAGAAATATCAAGAGGTTAGTCCCCGGTTTGTTAGTGAATATGGGCATCAGGGATTTGCTCATTGGCGAACTGTAAATGCTTTTACAAAACCTGAAGACCGGCATGCTGATTATCTTCCAGGACAATGTGGTAAAAACATGAGATCTTCTGTTCTTAACTGGCATAATAAGCAGCCGTGGGGTAATCAAAAGATCCGGATGTATATGGATTATTATTATTCACGTCCCAGTGATTTCAGAAAGTTTATTTATCTCAGCCAGGTGGCTCAGGCCGAAGGCGTCCGGATTGGGGCAGAGCATCACCGGAGATTGATGCCTTATTGCATGGGATCCTTGTTTTGGCAATTGAATGATTCGTGGCCGGCTACTTCATGGAGCAGTATTGACTATGGAGGGAGATGGAAGGCGCTTCATTATTTTGCAAAAAAATTCTTTAAACCTGTGATTGTCTCTGTTGTGCAGGATAAAAATGCTGTTGAGGTATACGTGGTTTCAGAAAATAATAAATCCGATGGAATGGTGCTTTCAATGGATATTGTTGATTTTCATGGAAACGTTTTGAAACATCTTTATGTGGATGCAATCGTTGAACCGATGATGAGCAGGAAGTATTGTTCTTTTGATATGGATTCCCTCCGTAAATTTGATGCTTATCCGGATATATTGGTTAATTGTAGCCTTTTACAAGGCGACAGCCTGATTGATCAGAGTAATTTCTTTATGGATCGGATGAAGAATCTTCGTTTACCTCCTGATAGTTTGAGTATTGACGTAAGGGCGATTGATCAAAACCAGTTACGGATTGACTTGAAAGCTTTTTCGCTTGTTAAAAATATTTATCTTTTTAATGATTCGATGGAGGGCCATTTTTCAGATAATTTTTTTGATATGCTGCCGGGAGATAACAGAACAATTATATGGAAAAGCAAGGAAAAATCCCCTGATCTGAATAAATTTGCAAAAAATATTCAATATTATACAATTAATCAAATTCAAAACAATGATAATGAATAAAGGGTTAAATAGAAGATGGGGCTTCACTTCTTTAGCGGGAATAATCTTTCTTTTGCTTTCTTGTACACCTCAGAAAGAAGAAAATAAAGCCGGGGATTTTACATCCCGTGTAAATAATTTTTATGGTTCTCATCGTGGTAATGTTTTCCCGGGTGTGGCACAACCTTTTGGTATGGTTAAACTGGGGCCGGACATGGATGGGTGTCAAAAAACAAATGGCTATTGTCATAAAGACAATATTATTGGTTTTAGTCATACGCATACCAGTGGAACCGGTGGTGGCCCTCGTTATGGAAATATTCTGGTCACACCTATGGTGGGTGAGGTTGATCTTGATAAACGGGTTGCTTTGGGCAGAAGAGCAGAACATGCGTCTCCGGCTCACTATTATGTTGAATTGGGGCGGAGTGAAGGCGATGTTGCTTGTCGTTTGACATCTGCTAAACATGTAGGCTTTCATAATTACCGTTTTTTTACCTGGGATGATGATTCTTCTTTGCAGGCCAATGTGCTTGTTGATATTAGTCATACTTTGACTCGTGGCGGACCAGAGGATGCACGTTGTACAGGGGCTGAGGTTGAGGTTGTGAATGAATCTGCGGTTAAAGGATATGCTGATTTCACTGGCGGATGGGGAGAGCCTAATCCTTATCGTATTTACTTCTTTATTAAATTTGATAAGCCTTTTGAACGATTCGGGACATGGAAGGATAACAAGCTGAATAAAGCCGTAAAGGAGAGTCAGGGTAAGCAGGTTGGTTTTTTTGCATCTTACAAGTTTAAACAGGACGAAGAACTTAACCTGCGTACAGGCATTTCATATATTAGTACGGATAAGGCCAAAGATAATTTGAATGATGTTGATCATTTGGATTTTGATGATGTGAGAACCATATCAGATTCTCTTTGGAATGATAAACTTGGCAGGATACAGGTTGAGGGTGGCTATCCCGAGCAAATCCGCACTTTCTATTCTTCTTTGAGGAATACTTTCCTGATGCCGACAGATGTCTCCGGACAGGTGAAGAACTATACAGGCACTCATTTTTGGGATCATTATTGTATATGGGATGTATTCAGAACGGTAATGCCGCTTCATACTTTAATTGATCCACAACATCAGGTTCGTGTTATTAATAATATGCTGAATATATATAAAAAAGAAGGGTGGCTTTTGGATTCCTGGGTGGCTGGTGATTATAGCGATATACAGGGTGGAACAAACGCAGATTGTATTATTGCTGATGCGATGGTTAAAGGTTTAGATGGCTTTAATAAAGATCTCGCTTATGAGGCAGTCTTAAAAAATGCAACTCAACCATCTGATAATCCCGCGATTTATGGCCGTTATTTACAGGATTATCTTGATTATGGGTATGTGCTTTCTTCTACTGCAGCAGGCTCGGTTTCCCGGACAATGGAATATGCGTATAATGATTTTTGTGTTGCACAAGTAGCTAAAAAGATGGGAGACGAGGAGCATTATGAAAAGTATCTTGCGCGTTCACAAAATGTGCTCGATCTTTTTTATGATTCTGCTGGGTATTTTTGGGCTAAAGATAGTACTGGTGAGTGGGTGCCTGGTTTTTCCAAACATTCTAAACTGAAAGCTCATTGGCATGACCCTTATTTTTACGAAGGGGGATCCGAAACATATAGTGCTTATGTACCTCATGATATGGAGGGATTAATTCAACAACATGGAGGCTCTGAGGAATTCATGCAGTATTTGGACCGCATTTTTGAGTCTGGTAATTTTCAATTGGGAAATGAGCCTTTGTTCCTTCTTCCTTATGCTTATCATTACGCGTCAAGGCCAGACAAAACGGCTGTTCGGGTGCGGGATATTCTAAATAATCAATATAATCCTTCAAGAAATGGTCTGCCGGGACAAGATGATTCCGGGGCGATGTCCGCATGGTATGCATTTAGTTCCATGGGGCTTATGCCGGTTACTGGCCAGGATGTGTATCTGATCGGGAGTCCTTTGTTTGACCATGTGAAAATAGAAACCGGGGAAAATACTTTTTTTGAAATCGAAGTGAAAAATAATAATGCGGATAATATATTCATTCAAAAAGCAGAATTGAATGGAAAACCATATAATCTTAGCTGGATCAGGCATGAAAAAATGGTTAAAGGAGGTAAGTTGTCCATAACAATGGGGCCTGAACCATCAGAATGGGGACAGCAAACGCCGCCTCCGTCTATAACTTCGTTTAAAAATTAAAAAA
>CAZSGN010000101.1:0-9028 GCA_964606415.1 uncultured Bacteroidales bacterium | reverse complement strand
CAGATAAAAAACAGGACTACACTTCCTTTCAGAAAGGGAAGCCGGGGCAGATGACAAGAGAAGAGATCATCCGCAATATGATGAAATCAGGTCTCTGGCCAGCCCTTCAACAACGCCCTTATAATGTCTTAGCCAATCCGGAAAAACCACCCAAAGCCATCTTTATTTCTTGTTTTGACACGGCTCCTTTAGCTCCTGACATTGACTTCCTGGTTCGTGGTGAAGAACAATCGTTCCAGACAGGTTTGGAAGCATTAAAAAAACTAACCGATGGAAAAATACACCTGGGGATGAATGCCGAATACCCGGCTTCACCCGTTTTCAAGGATGCCAAAGGAGTTGAAAAACATTGGTTTAAGGGCCCTCATCCAGCAGGAAACGTGGGCATTCAGATACACCATATTGAACCGATCAATAAAGGAGAAAGCGTCTGGACGATTAAACCTCAGCATGTCATTGCTCTAGGAAGACTATTCGAGGAAGGCATCTATGATACATCCAAAGTCATTGCCATTACCGGCTCGGAAATCAATAACCCCAAATACCATAAACTCATTGCCGGCGCATCAATCAAGCAACTGCTGGAAAACAATATTCAAAATAATCATGTCAGGTGCATCAGCGGTAATGTCTTGACTGGCAGCAAAATTGAACCGGACGGGCATCTGGGCTTTTTCGACAACCAGGTCACCGTAATTCCGGAAGGAGACAATTACGAAATGTTTGGATGGGCAAAACCAGGCCTCAATAAATATAGTATGTCAGGAACCTTTCTCTCAAAATTAACTTTCGGAAGGCGGTTCAAAATGGACACCAACCTTCATGGCGGTTACCGGGCATATGTAATTACAGGCCAGTATGAAAAGGTCCTTCCTATGGATATCTATGCACAGCAACTCATCAAGTCAATTATGATCGAGGATATTGATCAAATGGAACAACTAGGTATTTACGAGGTTGTCGAGGAAGATCTTGCTTTGTGTGAGTTCGTCTGTACATCTAAAACAGAAGTTCAATCCATTTTAAGACAAGGGATCGATTTGATGATAAAAGAACTAGAATAACTATGAATCCACTCCGAAAATTTTTAGATAAGATAAAACCTCATTTTGAAAAAGGTGGACGTTTTGAAAAACTTCATTCCACTTTCGACGCTTTTGAGACCTTTCTTTTTGTGCCCAACAAGGTAACAGAGAAAGGCAGCCATATCAGGGATCATATCGACATGAAAAGAACCATGATCATGGTTATCACCGCCCTGATCCCAACTTTGCTTTTTGGCATCTGGAATACCGGGCACCAACATTTCATTGCTATAGGCGAACAAGCTGATTTCTGGGCCAAAGTCACACATGGCCTGATTAAAGTTTTACCTATCATTGTAGTTAGTTATGTAACCGGTCTGGCCATAGAGTTTTTATTTGCTCAAATCAGGGGACACGAGGTCAATGAAGGATTTTTGGTCACGGGCATGTTGATTCCTCTCGTTATGCCTGTAGAAGTCCCTTTGTGGATGGTCGCTGTCGCAACTGCCTTTACCGTAATCATAGGAAAAGAAGTATTTGGCGGCACAGGCATGAATATTTTAAACCCTGCATTACTGGCAAGAGCATTTATCTTCTTCGCCTATCCGGCATACATGTCTGGGAATAAAGTTTGGGTTTCCGGCATGCTGGAAGGAGAGAACATCATCAATGGTTACACCGGGGAGACAGTCCTTGCCCAGGCTGCCAACGGAGCTTCCTCATTTGCAGATGGTGCAGGAGGCGACTATTCAATTATGGACATGTTTATAGGAACCATCCCCGGATCAATAGGAGAAACGTCAGTGGTAGCCATTTTACTTGGTGCATTTATTCTGATTATCACCGGTATCGGGAGCTGGCGGATCATGTCCTCTGTGTTAATTGGAGGCCTGGTCATGGGAGGCATACTTAATCTATTCGCTGTCAATCCTTTCATGGAAATACCCGCTTATACCCACCTGTTAATCGGAGGCTTTGCTTTTGGCGCTGTGTATATGGCCACCGATCCGGTAACTGCTGCCCAGACCAACAGGGGGAAATGGATATACGGTTTTTTGGTTGGCTTTCTGGCCATTCTGATCAGGGTTCTTAATCCAGCTTATCCCGAAGGCGTCATGTTAGCTATTCTATTAATGAATGTTTTTGCCCCGCTAATTGATCATTATGTGATTCAGGCTAATATCAAAAAACGATTGAAAAGAGGTAAACTGGCTAAAAACGTAACTCAATGAAAGATTATAGCAATAAATACATTTTTACATTTTCCATGATCATGGTACTGATCGTTGCATCAGTATTATCTTTTGTCGCTATTCAATTACAACCGCTGCAGGATAAAAATTTGGAAACTGAGAAAAAATTAAATATACTTTCTGCCATTAATGTTTCTGCAACAAAAGAGCAAGTTGAAGAAAAATATGAAGAATATATCCAGGAAAGCTACACCATCAACTACAAGGGGGAAATTCAGGAATCGATCGATCCTTTTTATGTCAAACTAAAAGAAGAATTGGATAAACCGCTGGAAAAACAAAACCTGCCCCTCTATATTGCTAATATTGAGGATGGGGGCAAAGCTTATGTCATTCCTGTTCGCGGAAAAGGATTGTGGGGGCCCATTTGGGGCTATATTGCATTAGAAGATGATTTTAACACGGTATATGGTGTGACTTTTGGCCATAAATCAGAGACGCCTGGTCTTGGTGCGGAAATTGTAACAGAACAATTCCAGGAACAATTCATTGGCAAACGTTTTTTTGAGGATGGACAATATAAATCCATCGAGGTAACCAAAAAAAGCGTTGAAGAAGATGACAAGCATAAGGTCAGTACCATATCTGGCGCGACCATAACCAGCCAGGGTGTGGAAGGCATGATGTTTGAAACCGTCAAAAAGTATCAGGAATTCTTTAAAAAGGAGAAAAAATGAGCGACAAGGAACCATTATTTTCAATAAAAAACTTAAAACTGCTAAAGACACCGCTGAACAAAGACAACCCTATTACTGTCCAGGTACTGGGAATTTGTTCAGCATTAGCCATCACCGTAAAATTAGAACCATCCATCGTAATGGCCTTATCTGTCATAGCGGTTATGGGGGCCTCTAACTTAATTGTATCACTTTTGCGGACAAAAATTCCACCAAGAATACGTATCATCGTCCAACTCACAGTTATATCATCCCTTGTGGTATTGGTTGATCTTTTTTTAAAAGCTTACGCTTACGAAGTTAGCAAGCAGTTATCTGTCTTCGTGGGTTTGATCATTACCAATTGTATCATTATGGGCAGGCTTGAAGCTTTTGCATTAAGCAACAAACCATGGCCATCTTTTCTTGATGGTATAGGAAACGGTGCTGGTTACGGGCTCATCCTGGTTATCGTTGGCCTGGTAAGAGAAATATTCGGAAGCGGCACGATAAGCTTTCCAGGATTATCATCACCAGTCCAGGTTATCCCGGAGGGTTTTTATTCGTTTGGTTACACAGATAACGGACTAATGATCCTCCCTCCCATGGCTTTAATAACCGTGGGGATTATTATCTGGATTCAACGTTCAAAAAACAAAGATCTTATCGAATCAAATTAACGCATTATGGAAAATCTTGTTAATATATTTGTCAAATCGATCTTTATTGACAATATGATCTTTGCCTATTTTCTGGGCATGTGCTCCTATCTTGCTGTATCCAAAACCGTCAAAACATCATCAGGACTGGGCATGGCTGTTATTTTTGTGCTTGGTATCACGGTCCCTATCGATTACCTGATTGAGAACTATTTTTTACAGGCTGGGGCCCTCTCTTGGATTGATCCGTCCTTCGCCGATGTTGATCTGAGTTTTCTCAGTTTCATCATTTTCATCGCAGTCATTGCCAGCATGGTGCAATTGGTAGAAATGATTATCGAGAAATTTTTTCCGTCCCTATACTCTTCTCTCGGTATATTTCTTCCTTTAATTGCTGTCAACTGCTCCATATTAGGCGGATCACTATTTATGCAGGAAAGGGACTATAACTCCATTGCCGAAGCGACCTCGTTCGGGCTTGGTTCAGGCGTCGGCTGGTTTCTTGCGATTGTAGGCATCGCGGCTATCCGTGAGAAAATCAGGTATTCAAACGTTCCTGCGCCATTACGGGGCCTTGGAATAACATTTATCATTACCGGTCTAATGGGTATTGCTTTTATGGCTTTTATGGGAATTAAACTTTAATTTGAAAAGAGTATAATCATGATATTGCTGACTACAAACACAACTATTATTATATTAAGTATTGCCGTATTCCTGTTCATCGTTCTTCTTCTCGTCGGCATATTGCTGTATGCCCGAAAAAAGTTAACCCCGCAGGGAGAAGTCAATTTAAAAATTAACGACAAAGAATATACGGTTGAACCGGGAGGTACTATTTTATCGACACTCTCAAATATGGATATTTACCTGCCATCAGCATGTGGAGGCGGGGGAACATGCGGCATGTGTAAATGCCAGATATTTGAAGGCGGAGGCAGTATTCTGCCAACAGAAACAGGCTTCTTCACGCGTAAAGAACAACAAAACCATTGGCGTCTGGGTTGCCAGGTCAAGATCAAAAATGACATGACCATCCAGGTGCCCAAAGAGGTGATGGGCATTAAAAAATTTGATGCAGAAGTTATTTCAAATAAGAATGTAGCCACTTTCATTAAAGAGTTTATTGTCAAATTGCCTGATGGCGTTAACCTGGATTTTCAACCAGGCGGATACATTCAGTTAGATGTCCCTAAATGTGAAGTGGACTTTGGTAAAGATATTGAAGTAGATGACGAATTTAAAGACGAATGGGACCGGTTTGGGATGTGGAACCTTAAAATGAAAAACAACGAAGAGACATTCAGGGCCTATTCCATGGCCAACCATCCTGCAGAAGGCAATATTGTCATGTTAAACATCCGCATATCCCCCCCACCCTGGGACCATTCTAAAAATAAATTCATGAACATCAATCCTGGTGTTTGTTCATCTTATGTCTATTCACTAAAACCAGGAGATAAGGTAACCCTCTCCGGCCCTTATGGCGATTTCTTCATCAAAGAGACAGATAAAGAGATGGTATATATTGGAGGTGGAGCCGGAATGGCCCCGCTCCGTTCTCATATATTTCATTTATTCCATACAATGAAAACAGGTAGAAAAGTCTCTTACTGGTATGGGGCCCGATCTAAACGGGAAATTTTTTACGAAAAAGATTTCCGGGAAATAGAAAAAGCTTTTCCTAATTTCAGTTTCCACATTGCCCTATCAGACCCTAAACCAGAAGATAATTGGGATGGCCCCGTTGGATTTATACATCAGGTCATACTGGATAATTACCTTTCTAAACTGGAGGAACCTGAAGAAATTGAATATTATCTTTGCGGTCCTCCACTAATGAATGACGCTGTATTCAACATGCTTGACAATCTTGGGGTTCCTGATGAAATGATTGCTTTTGATGATTTTGGAGGTTAATGATGCGGATTAAAAAACATATATTTCTGATTTTATTTTTTATAGCTTTCCTTTTCTTTCTGTTTTTCAGACAAGGGACTTATAAAAAGGTGGAAGGTTTTACACAAGGAACAATGTACCATGTTTCTTATGAAAGTCATGCATGGCAAAATTATGACCAAGATATCGAAGACCTTCTTGATAAATTGGATCAATCATTATCAACCTATATTGATTCTTCGTTGATTTCAAGGATCAATCAAAATAAAACAACCAAGCTTGATGCTTACCTCCAGGCCGTATTAATAAAAGCATTGGAAATATCAAAAAAGACCAAAGGCTATTTTGACATCACAGTTGGCCCGGTTGTCAACTTGTATGGTTTCGGGCCGGACTCAGCAGCACTATCCATCAATGATTCCCTCATAGACAGCGTGATGACTTATGTCGGTTATGAAAAAATATCTCTGCAGGATAGTCAGATATTTAAAGAATACCCTGAAATGTACATTGACCTTAATGCCATAGCTCAAGGATATACTGTTGATGTTGTTGCCCAATTCCTTCATGATGAAGGCATAGACAATTACCTTGTCGAGATAGGTGGAGAAGTACGCACGCGAGGATCTAATCCCCGGGGAAACGACTGGCGCATAGGTATCGATAAACCTAAAGAGAACAATATTATTGCCGGACAAAACTTGCAGTCCATTGTTTCCATATCGGGCAAATCGCTTGCAACAAGTGGCAATTACAGGAAATCGATAATGATTGACAGTATCCGCTACACCCACTCCATCGACCCGCAAACCGGAAAGCCAGCTGTCCACCGACTCCTTAGCGCCACGATCCTGGCAGATGATTGCATGACTGCTGATGCCTTTGCCACTGCATGCATGGTAGCAGGCCTGGAGAAAAGCAAAACGTTCCTTCGTCAAAACGATCAAATCGAAGGCTACTTAATTTACAGCAACGACAGTGGAAATATAGAAACCTTCGCAACACCCGGTTTCGAAGAAAAAATATCTCAACCTAAAAGTCATCCTATGGAATAGGGTTCCTTGTTCGTTGTTCCTTGTTCCTTGTTCTTTGCCTGTCCGTCCACTGACGGATTCCTTGTTCCTTGTTCTTTGCCTGTCCGTCCACTGACGGATTCTTTGTTCGTTGTTCCTTGTTCGTTGTTCCTTGTTTCTTGTTTCTTGTTTCTTGCGGGCTGCTTACTTTAGGGAATGGAAGGGCTGCGGGTGGGGGTGTTCGTTGTTCTTTGTTCTTTGCCTGTCCGTCCACTGACGGATTCTTTGTTCCTTGCCCATATACCCATATACCCATATACCCATATACCCATATACCCATATACCCATATACACTTTTACCTTACTCACTCCTGACTCCTGACTACTATATTCTAATTATAAAAAGTATTTCCACTAAATTCGCAGTAGAACCTATTTTTTTTAACATGATTGACTTTTTGATTAAAATAGGCTATTTTTAAATCATAATAATACAACATTGCAATTATGGCTTTCTCATCAGAAACTTCCGAAAAACGAATCTTTTTTTTATCCAGCATCATCACTGGAATACTGATTATAGCTTATTTGCTGATCATGATTCTGCCCCCTCTCATCAATAAACCAAAAGAAAAGATTCGTCAACGTGTGAAATTTGATTGCCTCACACCATATCAATCCCTGAATAAAAAAGCAGAATTCTATTATCATATTCAAGATGTTTCAGATTCGCTTTTTCTTGTTCCCGGCGATAATCAAAATCCAAAATACCTGGATCCGGACCAATATACTTATTCTTTATCATACCCCAAACCAGGCATCTACCAAGCAAAAATTATCAGCAAAAATTTCAATATTGATACAACAACGATTGTTATTGAGACCCCGGATTTTTCAGCTGGTGTTACAAGTAATTTATTCGATGATCACTTCTTTGATAAGAGAAATGTGATCCGGGATAGTATATTCCACATTCCCACAGAAATGCTCCATGAAAAAGGATTAGACACAAAACTATATTGGTCTGACTTTAAGATGTACAAGAACTTACAGGTTTCAGGCAATAAATTCATTTTTGAAACAGAAGTAAGAAACGTAAAAGAACACGGCGGGCTTGCTTGTTGTGACATAGTCATTGCACTGCATGGGACAAAAAAGGTAATCAGGGTTTATTTTGCTAATCCGGGTTGCGAGGATAATATCCAGTTGCAAATTGGTGAAATCAATATTCCCAAAAAATCACCTATTCATGAAGACTTTTGTCATAAATTCGATAAATTCCGGAAGATCGTTATATCAAATAACAATAAGCATGTAACCATCTCACTCGACAAACAGGTACTTCTTGATACCACTTATAAACAAGACATTGGTCAACTTACAGGCATTGATTACTCGATGCGCGGTAGCGGCCAAATTAATAGCATTTCTCTAAGTAATTTGGATGAAAACATCCTTTACCAGGAAGATTTCAAAAGAGAGAGCTCCTCTCGCGCCAATGACACATCAAACACTTCAAGCACCACAATTAAGCCCTGATGCACTAAATTAAGCCTTGTTTTTTATATCTTTGCATTTTAACAAATTAACATGAATCATACAGCATATAACAAGCAGCTTATCGAACAGCTAAAAGGCCGGACGATTTTAATTAAATATGGCGGCAATGCCATGCTCAATGATGAATTAAAAGAAAATGTCATTAGTAACATTCACTTCTTGAACCAGAACAAAATCAAGACGGTAGTCGTTCATGGCGGTGGTCCCTTTATAAAAGAAATGCTTAGCAAAGTAGGTATTGTTTCAGAATTTATAGACGGACAACGGAAAACTACTCCGGAAGCCCTCACCTATATTGAAATGGTATTAAAAGGACAAGTCAACAGTGACCTGGTCAGAAGAATTAACGCCCGGGGATCATCTGCCGTAGGATTATCGGGTAAAGATGGAAAAATGATTGAAGCAATCAAAAGAACTCATAAAAACATCGTGGATGGCAAAGAGCAAATTATTGATTTGGAACGTGTCGGGGATGTGAATCATGTTTCTGTTGATTTAATTAACATCCTGACTGACAACCAGTACATTCCTGTTGTTGCATCTATTGGATCCTGTAAAGATGGTATTGATTATAATATTAACGCAGATATTTTCGCAGGCCATATAGCCGGAGCATTAAAAGCAGAGGCATACATCGCAATGACTGATGTTGATGGCTTAATGGATAATCCGGATAGACCAGATTCCCTTTACCGGGAACTAAACGTCTCAGAAATTGAAGCCCTCAAAGGCAGCGTCATCAAAGGAGGCATGATTCCCAAGATAGACTCATGCCTTAATGCTTTGGCAAAAGGCGTCAAAAATGTACGGATTATTAACGGGACAAAACAAAATGCTATACTAAAAGAGCTATTTACGGAAAGTCGTTCAGGGACACTTCTGAGGCCCTGAATATTTCTTAAATATTGTTTTATTATTAATTACCAGGCATTTATGTGTCACCTTTTTTAAAACTCTGTTTAT
>CAZSGN010000100.1:0-9109 GCA_964606415.1 uncultured Bacteroidales bacterium | reverse complement strand
AAATGAATTAAAAAAAATAGCGGAGGTTTTAAAATTCCCTCCGCTATTTTTTAAAGTAGAATTTAGTTCTATTTCATTAATTTTTGATCCATCAAATACTGTTCTGTTGGAACATTGATCTTGATGTTGAATTTATTGACCAACATGGGAGGAAGTAAAATAGCCGACACCATTTTGTGATCATTATTTTCACGGACCAGCGTAATGTCTTCTAATGTTTCGTTTTTGGCAAATTTGGTAGCTACTTTAGCAGCTGTTGCTGCTATCCCTTCAATGGGTTTGTATACGGTCATGGTTTGCTTGCCTTCTAAAATAAGTTTTTTGGCGTTTTCACTACCATCCTGTCCGGCAACCAATACCTCTCTGGCCATGTCCTTTTCGTCCAGTGCCCTGATAGCACCTTTGGCCAGATCATCATTAGCACAGAGGATCGCATCAATTTTATCATTGTTATCCTTTAATAGTTTTTTTGTATGTTTATAACCCAGATCTTCTTCCCAGTCCTGGACGTAGACATCATAAACAAGTTGAATGTCTCCATTTTCGATTAAAGGTTGCAAAAGATTCATCTGTCCAATTTTGATCATAATTGAGTTATTATCATTGGTCGGACCACCTATAAGGGCGTATTTTCCTTTTGACTGTTGCTTGGTCAGGTATTCAGCCTGCAGCTCTCCAATTTTAACGTTGTCAAAAGAAATAAAGAAATCCAGATCACAGTTCTTGATTAATCGGTCATAAGATATCACTTTTACATTATGTTGATGAGCCAGGTTAACTATTTTAGCAGCATCTTTACTGCTTACAGGAACAATAACAATTACTTTGACTCCCTCATTGATCAGTTCTTTGGCTTGTTGTACCTGCTTGGCTTTGTCGCTCTCGGCAACTCTAACAAGAACTTCGGAACCGAGCTTTTCGGCTTCCTGGACGAAAAATGCCTGGTCTTGTTTCCAGCGTGCTACTTCATAATCGGCCATGAGTAGCCCGATTTTTGGTTTTTGTTCGCTACATCCGGCCAAAAGGATCAGGAAAGCAATTAATAAGTGTCTGGTTAAAAATACTTTTTTTCGCATAGCTATTTTTGTTTTAATTTATCTTTATCTTTAATTTTTTGTTTTTTTAAAGATAATTTTTTTTGTTCAAACAAGGTGTTAATGAAATGGACTTTTTTATTATATTTTAAATATCAATGAACCTTTTTTTTATTTTTACGTATTAAATATAAAGAATGAATAATTTATATTTTAACTGTTTGCCACCCACCTTATTTTTTTAAAGTTTAACTCCATAAACGATTGGTATCATGCGTTGTAATTTTATTTTGATTGCTTTATTGTTGATCTTTCCTGCTGTCATATACGGTCAGGATAAAGAATCGGATTTTGGTATCCGGCTTAAAGGATATGTTAAAAGTGATGTGTTTTATGATACACGTCAAACTGTTGATGCCCGTGAGGGGCATTTTTTCTTATGGCCTGCACCAATTAATGAGGGGGAGGATGGTAATGACCTGAATGCCACCCCTCAATTTAATATCCTTTCAGTCCAGTCACGATTAAATGGACTAATTTCTGGCCCGGATGCTTTAGGAGCTAAAACCAGTGGGCGGATTGAAGGTGCATTTTTTGGACATACGAATGGGGATATTAATGGTTTTCGGTTGAGGCATGCATATCTGAAATTAAATTGGGAATCCAGTGAGTTATTGATCGGACAAACCTGGAATCCATTGTTCATCGCGCATTCGTTTCCTGGTGTTGTCTCTTTCAATACTGGTGCGCCTTTTCAGCCTTTCTCCCGGAATCCGCAGATAAGATTTAAAAAGTCTTTTGGTGGCCTGGATTTGATTGCTGCTGCTGTATCTCAGCGGGATTTTAGTTCAGGAGGCCCTAATGGTAGTAGTTCTGAATATCTTCGCAATGCTGCTTTGCCTGATATGCATCTTCAACTTCATTATAACAAGTTGAATGATGAAACAGGTAATGGATTTAGCACAGGTCTTGGAGGTGCTTATAAAGAGATCGTCCCTCGCTTGTCTAGTAATATGGGAGGCGATTCTGTCTATCAGGTTAATGAGTCGGTGAAAGGGTTATCCGGGACAGCGTTCCTTAAAGTGCTTACTTCCCCCTTAATGATTAAGTTCCAGGGAGTTTATGGCCAGAATACTGCTGATTTATTGATGGTTAGCGGTTATGGCATTAGTGGTGTTGCTGATCCTGTAACTGGTGAGCTGAATTATACCCCATTGAACACATTATCTTTGTGGACCGATATTGCTACCCGTGCGGATAAATGGAATGTTGGCCTTTTTGCTGGTTTTACTGAAAATATGGGTACTACTGAAGAGATGGATCCGGAAACGGCTTATTTATATGCGTCCGGAATGGATGAAGCAAATGGTAATTATATTAAGCAACTTTACCGTGTCTCACCACGTGTGATGTATCAGACAGGTAGTTTAAGGCTTGCATTGGAAGGTGAATATACCACGACTGCTTTCGGAAATGACTATAATAAAAAAGGGATAGCGGAAAATATTGAAGATGTTTCTAATATGAGGATCTTGTTTGCAGCTTATTATTTCTTTTAAAAAACGTTTTAAAAAAAATCTTATAAAGGAAGTCGCCCGTTTTTTTGGTAATTATCAATCCACTCGTTGATGGTTTCAAAAGCGGGCGCTTGTTTTTTAATTTTTCTCAGCGATTGAAGTGCTTTTTCTTTTTCGTTGATTTGGTCATAGCTTTTAGCAAGCCAAAGAATAGTGTTTAGATAGTACCAGTTGCATTGGGTCCAGTCAGCCCTGGATTCAAATATGCGAATGGCACGATTGTAATATTCAATGGCGCTTTTATAACTGCCTCCGAATGCTCTGGGCATATGATATTCCGAATTGGCTTTTTCGACCCAGCCATATGGGCAGGATGGATCAATTTCAATGGCTTTATTAATTGATTTGATGCTTTGGGGTCCCAAAGAAATGGCTTTTGCCGGGGATAATATGATTTTAAAAGCTGTAAAGGCGCCTTCCAGGGCCTTAGTTCGGGATGGATAAAAGCCTTTTTTACTCATAATTGCAATATATTGATCTCCCATTTCAATGTGCTTCCTGAATTCTTCTTTGGTGCCATGACTTGACAAGAAGCCTGTATAACCGTAAATGGCCGATATCAGATTAAACAGGCATTGTTTATTGCCTTTTTCTTTATAGCGTTTTTTTATTTCTGTGATAAGTTGTTCCCATTTATCTATTTCCTGATTGATATAAGAATTGTAAATGTGGCAATTACAATCAATAGCTCTGTCATCATTGATCCCGGGAGAGGAAGCCTGAAGGGATGTGCCGGCGATCATAAGGGCAAGGATGAAAAGGGTATGAGACATAATATAATCATTGATGTTATCGACAAAACGCCAGGTGAATAAAAATGAATGTAAAAATACAAATTTTAATGGACAGCCAATATTAATCCGTTCTTAAGGGTTATCTAGAAATAGCAGAAGAACTTATTTACAGGAGGGCAGGTAAAGAAACTTATGATCTATGTTGAGCGAAATAGTATTTTACTTTGATATAATTGAAGTGACGCTGGTGTGTCATGTCATCTGTTGACTTCTGTTAAATATTTACCCCAATCTGTATTCCTTAATATTTTGATAATTGGAATAATTTGCATACTTTTGCATCAGCTTTGTGGTTCAGAAACGTTTTTCAACGGAGTATGATGAAAAGGGAATCAGGTGAAAATCCTGGACAGTTCCCGCTGCTGTAAGCTTCATAAAAGTTCCGGACAATGCCCTGCCACTGTCAGTGATTTAAATCAGACGGGAAGGCGTTCGGAAAGAAGCGAGTCAGAAGACCTGCCACAACTACAATTTCGAAGCTTTCGGGACAAAAGCGTAGTTTGAATTCTATTCAACGTTTCCTGTTTTGCTTACGATTTTTGATACCCTTAAAACGCTTGGGGTCAATTATTTGTATGTATAACTAAAAACTATAATTTTATGAAACGATTTTCTATTTTAATGCTTGCATTTACTGCAATGATAATGTTTTTTGCTTCCTGTCAAAAGGAGGATGAAATTTCTGAAAACAATGATTCTAATAACAAACAAACAGCCACCTTCGAGGATAATACACTCGAGGTAGAATCATACTGGGATGGGTCCGATAGTACAGGTGCCTTTGTTAGTGGTGGAGTTACTTTTGAAAATACCTTTTCTGTTACCGATTACGGTGATTCCTGGGCAGGTTTTGCTTATTCAAACATGACTGATGACACGACCGCCGACTTAGCTAACCAGTTCAGTGCTTATGCTGGTGGAGGAGCAAATGGCTCCAGTACTTATGGTATTTTCTTTCCGGCTTTTGATTCCGTATTTTATATGGATTTTGAAAAAGAAGTAACCGTTGAAAGTATGATGATTACCAATACTACTTATGCTGCTTTAGCAATGAGAGACGGTAGCCAGTTTTCCCAGCCTCTTGATAGTGGAGACTGGTATGAAGTGACCATTGTTGGTTATATGGATACGGTAGAAGTTTCCTCAAAATCGTTTATGCTTGCTGATTTTACATCACCTGATTCAACAGAGCATTATATACAAAAAGACTGGTTAAAAGCTGAATTGGATTTTAATGCAGTTAACAAAATCACATTTACTTTTGATGGGTCCGATCAAGGGCAATACGGCCTGAATACGCCTAAATATGTTGCTATTGATAATATTATATTCAAAGAATAACATGTTGTTCTTTGTTTTCATAATCTTCCTAATGATGAATTCCGATCCGGCCATGGGGCAATTTGCCCCGGCTGCCGGTGAAGAAGGATCTACGGCGGTGCATGTGGACAGTAATATTTTTAAACGTTGGGGAACCAATGTGCAAATTAAGAGGGGGCTGATGGATATTTCGGACTCTTCTTTGTCTATTAATGGATCGAATAAAGCTTCATATGGCGAAGAGAATGATGCACTGGGCAAGGCAGATGGTGCTGTTGTTAGTCTTGGTGACGGGGGAGAAGCTTTGTTCTTTTTTGAAGAACCGCTTCGGGATAATGAAGGAGCTGATTTTGCCGTCTTTGAAAATAGTTTTGACGGGCGCTTTCTTGAACTGGCTTTTGTGGAAGTAAGTTCGGATGGAAGCCATTTTTTTCGTTTCCCGGCCATTTCTTTAACACAAGATACAGCCCAAATTGAAGCATTTGGTGAGTTGGATCCTCAAAAAATCCATAACCTGGCAGGTAAATATCAACGTTTATACGGCACACCTTTTGATTTTGCTGATTTGCCGGATACAGCGCTTTTAGATAAAAATGCTGTGTCTTATATCAAGATTGTTGATGTTATTGGATCAATTGATAGTAATTATGCTTCTTATGATTCATCCGGGAATATTATTAATGATCCCTGGCCTACCCGTTACGAAACCAGTGGGTTTGACCTGGATGCAATTGGGGTGATGGATGCTTCAGGTACCCCTATTATTGATAATAAAATGGAAAAGATTGATTTTCGTGTTAGGCCCAACCCTTTTAACTCTTTTATTGAGGTTTCCTTCTCTTTTGCGCCGGGAACGCTCCGTATTTATAATAGCAAAGGGCATCTTATGCTGGAAAGTAAGATAGAGGCTGGGAACAACCGGATTGAAACTTCTTTTATGCCGGGAATTTATTTTGTGTTAATGACGGATGATCATGGTCATATTCATCAAAAAAAGATGATATGCAGGTAAATAGACCTAAAAAATACGGGATTTTATTGGTGTTATTTCTTCAGGTGTTTTATGCTCATGCAGAATGGCAGGATACAATTGATATTGAAGAAATTGAGATACGGGGAAATATTGGATTAAAGCATACTGCTCATATTGAAAATATTATGGATAGCGCTGTCCTGCATGCTAAAACGAATGCTTCGTTGAGTGATGTCCTTTCTGATCACACGCCTCTTTTTATTAAATCATACGGGCCGGGTAATATGTCTACTGTTTCTGTGCGTGGAGCAGCAGCTTCGCATACCCAGGTGCTTTGGGATGGGTTTAATATTAATTCTCCAATGACTGGCCAGGCTGATCTTTCTCTGGTCCCGTCTTTTTTTATTGATAATGTGAAATTACAATACGGGGGGGCTTCTTTATCAAATACTTCCGGTGCTTTGGGGGGGGCTGTGCAATTAGATAATAATCCTTCATGGAGAAAGGGGTTTCATGCTGATGTGATTCAGCAGGTGGGGAGTTTTGGCTCTTTTGGAACATTTGCAAAAATGAATGTTGGTTTTAAGGACATTGAGATCAAAATTAGGGCCTATAGCCATCATTCGGAAAATGATTTTACTTATCTCAATACAGCTGATATACCATATCAATACGATAAACAGGAAAATGCTGCTTTTAATGAGCAGGGGGCGCTTGGTGAAGTATACTGGAAAGCGGATGAAAAAAATGTTTTAGAGGCGAAAATGTGGTTTCAGGAAAATGACCGGGAATTACCAAGGCTTATCTCTGATGAAGGCATGCAGATTGATGAACATCAGGCTGGCCAAACGGTTAAAAGTCGTCTGGGTTGGTCACATTACTTTAATTCTGATATCTACTTTAAGTTAAATACCGGGATTATGCAAAATAATCTGAATTATTCCCGGGAGGCAACCTCCAATGGGCTTATAAACAATGATTCCCGTAGTTATGAGCTTAACTGGGTGAACGATGCTTATTTTAAATGGAATGCAGGGCCGGGGACGGTAGTTGAAAATAAACTGCAATATAACCGGTATAAGGTTGGTGTATTTGATCATGCACCGGTTGTTATGAATGGTTATGATAAAGTGCGTCATGAAATGAGTGTTTTTGCTTCTGTCAAGCAGGAGTTGTTTTCGCGTTTGAAAGGATTGATATCACTTAGGCAACAACATGTTGATGGCAGTTTTATCCCACTTATTCCTGCAGTGGGAATGGAGTATGAGTTATGGCCGAAACATCAGATCGCTATCCTGGGGAATGTGACACGCAATTATCATGTTCCTTCTTTAAATGATCTATACTGGGTGCCTAATGGGAATCCGGATTTGAGATCAGAAAAAGGATGGGTCAGCGATTTAGCAATTGATCATGAATGGTCTGCTGGTAGCTGGAAAGGAAAAAACCAGCTTAAAGGCTTTTATTCAAATATTTCTGATTGGATTATTTGGCGTCCACAGATGAATGCCCGTTTCTGGACACCTGAGAATATTAAAACGGTATTGTCACGTGGGGCCGAATATCAAGGTTCTTTGCACTTTAAATACAGAAACTGGAGATTTAAATCGCATGTTAATTATGCGTTTACCCGAACGACCAATGGGGATATCCCGGATTCAGATACTGAACGTGATGGACAGTTGAGCTATATACCAAAGCATAAATTTAGTTTTATGTTTAACGCGGGGTATAATAACTGGACAGTCGGCATTACTTCACAAACCAGCAGCCAACGATATGCTTCTCCCAGTTATCTCGAATCCAGTACAAATATGGTGCTGAATCCTTATCAGTTGACTACGCTGTCTCTTGGTAAAAAATGGTTATTCAAAAAGTATGAGTTTATTACTTCCTTAAAAGTAAATAATCTTCTTGATCATCATTATCAAATGGTGCTATATCATCCTATGCCCGGGAGGTATTATAATTTTTCTGTTAAACTCAGCTTGTAACAATAAGTATGTAAAGCTTTTTATTTATATAACATCATTTATATGAGTCACTTAAATCGTTTAATTTTATTATTGCTTTCATTTGTTTTTTTGACGCATTGTGAAAAAAAGGATCCTTTTACATATTATGGAGATGATGTGGATGATAAAAACAGTACTGGTGTATATATTGTTAATGAGGGGAATTTTACTTTTGGCAATGCTTCCTTGTCTTTTTATGACCCGGAAACAGGTAAGGTGTCCCGTGATGTTTTTCAGTCGGTCAATGAAAGTCCTTTGGGTGATGTGGCCGAGTCTATGACTATTTATCAGGGAAAAGCATTTATTTCAGTGAACAATTCCGGCAAAGTCTATGTTATGGATTCGGCAAATTATAAGTACCTTGGGAAAATTACCGGCCTTGTTTCTCCGAGGCATATACATGTTATTAATGAGAATAAAGCTTATATTTCAGACTTATATGATACTAAAATAACCATTTTTAATCCTCAAACTTTAAAGAAAACAGGGTCAGTAGATATCTCTAACAATAATACCGAGTTTACCCAACATACTTCAGAGCAAATGATTACTTATGGTGATTATTGCCTGGTTAATGCCTGGTCTTTTGATAACCAGATATTAATCATTGATACACGAACAGATAAATTGGTTGATTCTATCAGGGTCCGAAAACAACCTGCCTCTATGGTGCTGGATAAGCATGATTGTTTATGGGTATTGACAGATGGCGGTTACGAAGGAAGCACTTACGGGTACGAGAAACCGGCATTAATGAAAATTGATATGTCGTCCAGAAAGGTTCTGGATACTTTTTTATTTCCTTCTGTCAAGGATATCCCTGCTAACCTGGCATTGAACAAGAACAGGGATACGCTTTTTTTTGTTAATGAAGATATTTACAAGATGTCTGTAAGTGCTGATAGCTTGCCAAAAGAGTCTTTTATTAAAGCTGGGGACCGGCTAATCTATGCTTTGGGAGTAGATCAGGAAAAAAATGAACTCTACATGTCTGATGTGTCTGATTATCAGGAGCCAGGACAAGTATATCGCTATAATCAGCAAGGAGAACTATTACATCATTTCGAAGTAGGAATTAATCCTGGTTATTTTTGTTTCGAATAATTTTTAGAACTCCTGATCCTAGTGTTGTGAATCAATAACTTATGAAAATATAAAAACAATTTATAATGTCCTAAAATTGATTCGTTTTTTATCCTGAATCATTTTAATCATTTATTCAATGATGATTTTTTTTTAAGCGACAGTCTTGATTTTTTGTTTCTTTTTTATTTAAAAAAAAAAGAAGAAACATATCATCATTCCCTGTCCCTGTTTCAGCAAGCATTGGAATATTGGGAAGTATTTACTTTATTACTACAAACAGGACATCCCTCCGGGATTATTGAATAAAAAC
>CAZSGN010000099.1:0-9134 GCA_964606415.1 uncultured Bacteroidales bacterium | reverse complement strand
ATGGAACAACCTTCATCCTGGTATTTCCATTAAACAAAAGAATAAAACCCAACAATTCACAAAAAAAATAATCAACCAAACCTCATGAATATTTTATTCTGGCACAAAAAAAATACAGCATTCCTTCATTTATTCTTGTTCACTGTATCACTCACCTTATCTTTAAAAGCAAGTACATACCCGCTTCAGTTTAATGATCATATCAGTATTGAAGGATTATCATCCCAAACAGTCAACTGCATCTATCAGGATCATAAAGGATTTCTTTGGTTCGGCACCATCAACGGCCTTAATAAATTTGACGGACATCGTTTCACCCATTACAACCAGAATAGTCTTGACAGCCATAATATATCCGGAAACAATATCACCCACATTCTTGAAGACAGGGAGGGGTACTTATGGATTGGCACAGAAAACTCAGGGCTCAACCGTTTTGATCCGCGAAAAGAACAATTTTTAACCTTCCATAAAGACCTTACTAATGACAGTTCATTATATAGAAATCGTATATGGTCAATAGCAGAAGATTCAACCGGCGTCATTTGGGCCGTTACTGATGTGGCGCTAAACAAAAAAAGCAGCTCAGGCAAAACCTTCTCCCACCATATATATTACCATGAAGGAGAAAGATGGATGCCAAAAATTATTCAGACAGACAAAGATGGTAGTTTATGGGTCACCTGCTGGCGGCATGGGCTATTTCATATAAACACCAAGAATGATTCGTTAATTGAATTAATCAATTTTGGCGAAGGAAACAACCAAACAAACGATTTGATAATCAAAGACTCCATTATTATTGCCGGCACTTATGGTTCGGGTCTTTTCATTATTAATAAATCAACCGGTAAGATTCGTAAGTGGCTTAAAACAAAAAACACCTCAGGTTTACTTAGTAACAGAATCAATGCATTAACCATTGACCAACAAAATAACCTTTGGGTTGCAACAGACGAAGGGATTAATATTTATTCATTAAAAGCCCTCCTTTCACCCCAACACCTTAAAAGCAACAGGTTTCAAAGCAATAATATAAGGCATCCCCTGAATCATCGGGTTTTCGATATTTTCGAAGATGCTTCCGGGGTAATCTGGTTCGCATTAAAAGGTGGAGGCATAAAAAAATATTCCCCTCAAAAAAATCAGATTCAAGCTTTTGAAGCAGATAACCAACAACCCTTTTCCCTACCATCAAATGAAGTTACAGATCTGCTACAAGACAGAAACGGAAACATCTGGATGGCTACATGGGGTGAAGGATTAAGCCAATTCATACCTGAAAAAGGCAAATTCATCCACCACCCCCTCGCAACAGGAGATAAAAAAACGAATAACCGTATACACAAACTCTTTCTAGACAAGAAGGATAACTTGTGGATAGGAACCCAAAATAATGGGTTATATCGCATGAATAATAACCATTCGATTGAGCAAATTTCTAAAGGAAATATCACATCAATAGCCGAAGATAAAAAAGGAAATTTATGGATTGACAGCTGGGGCAAAGGCTTGATGAAAATCAACAATAATTATTTAAAATCCTCTTTGCCAAAAAATATCGATATAGACAGCATATTTGCCGGTCACGTATTCGACCTTTTTATCGATTCAAAAAACAGAATATGGGCAGTTACATGGCACACAGGAGTCAGCTGTTATAACCCTGCGGCCAATACAATAAAAAAATACAAATACAATCCCCATGATCAAAAACTTGATTTTAGCACAAGTCATTATATCTCATTTATAGAAGATGAAAATGGCACAATATGGATTGGCAGCCCAGAAAATGGATTACTCAGAATCAATGGTCAATCCGGAATCGAACATGCCCCATACGCCATATACTGCTTTAAGCAAATCACCAAAGGTAAATTTTATGCAGGCACAAAAAACGGGCTTATACAGATAAATATTCATGATTCATCCATCAAAGCAGATACCATTCCAGTACTCACCGAATATGAAATCTACAATATCAAAGAAGACAACCATGGCTTACTATGGCTTTTTAGCGATCAGGGTATGATCAGATACAATCCTGATGGACAAGAAAAAGTTATTTTTAATATGGCCAACGGACTATTGAGTAATTCATTCTTTAACGGTCAATTTCTTAAATTGAACGATGGGGCCATGCTTATATCAGGTCAACAAGGATTAAATTATTTTCATCCAGCGAACATCCATAAAAGCCGATATGCTCCGAGCCTGCACATTAGTGAACTTTACATCAATGACCAACGCATCATTCCGGGTAAAAAGGCAGACAACAAAATTATTTTAAAAAAAGCCCTTCCATATGCGTCAAAGATTCAACTACCCTATAAAAGCAACGTAGTTAAACTATATTTTTCCGCAATGGATTTTCATGCCCCGGAAAACATCCAATATTTATATCAATTAATTGGTTACGATCAACAAGAACACTATACTAATATGAATCATGCCACCTATACCAACCTGCCAGCTGGCAAATATATATTTAAAGTTGCTTCAACCAACAGTGATGGAATATGGACAGGCAAATCCACAACATTAAATATTGAGATATTACCTCCTGTCTGGGAGACCCTCTGGTTCAGAATCATTTTATTCATTCTAATTATCTCAACTGCTGTCATCTTATACTTAATTCGAATAAAGCAAATCAAAAAAAGAAATCAAAAATTAACCCAATTGATTGAAAGCAGAACCCAGCACCTTATTCAACTTAACGCCACAAAAGACCGGCTTTTCTCTATTATCGGGCACGATCTTAAAAATCCGGTTAATGCGATATCCGGATTCGGAAACCTTTTATTGAATAACTATAACACTTACGATGAAGACAGACGTTATTCCTTTATAAGACAGATCACACAATCATCTGAAAACATTAAAACTCTCTTAGACAATTTAATGCATTGGTCAAGATCGCAGTCAGAAAAAATTGAATTCAGACCTGATCATATTAATCTCAAAACACTCATTAACGAATCAATATCTTACCTTGAATTATCAGCATATTCTAAATCCATACATATAGAATATGAAGGATATGATCATTGGATATACGCGGACCCCTACATGATGAAGGTTATTTTACAAAACCTCATCACAAATGCGATCAAATTCTCAGAAGAAAACAATAAAATCATCATTTGGCATAAAAAAGACATTAATTATGATTATATTTTCGTCAAAGATCATGGTAAAGGTATGGACACAGAAACCAAACATCAATTATTTAAGTACAATGAACACCTGAGTACGTCTGGCACAAAAGGAGAAAAAGGCACGGGCATGGGACTACTCCTATGTAAAGATTTCATCCAGCGTCACAATGGAACAATAAAAGCAACCAGCACATTAGGCCAAGGTACATCAATAAAAATTATTTTACCGAAACAAAAAACGGAATAAATATACATTTTATTAAAAAAATAAGCAACCTAAGAGGATATATAGAGTATACAAGAATAGAAAAATTGTCAATGGGTGTTTTTCAAAAGCATCATAACAAAAAAGTGATCGTTATAAAATATGAACAACCAGTTTATTAACAACCTACAAATACAATAAAATACAACTGATTCTTAATCAAATAAAAAATGATGATCAAAATTAAAAAACTCTTTTTACTAATTATAATTCATTCAATTAGTTTAGTACAATATTCTCAAAACGGACTTTCTTTTGATCGTTTATCCATTCAGGATGGTCTGTCATCTGCCACTATCTCCTGCATCTTTCAGGACACCACCGGATTTATATGGGTTGGAACCAATAATGGGCTAAACCGTTATGATGGTTATAAATTCAAAATATTTAAAAACATACCTGCTGACAGCACAAGTATCAGTGACAACCGGATCACCTGCATCACACAGGATTCATCAGGGCGATTATGGATTGGGACCAAACGTGGCCTAAACCGATATAATCCTGATAAGGCAAATTTTATAAACTATCTTGCGAATCCGGAAGATCCAAACTCACTTAACCATAACCGTGTTTGGTCCATGGAAGTAGATTCCAGCGGACAATTATGGATTATTACAGATAGAGCCATTCATCGTTATGATGCACTCAATGATCATTTTTTAATTGAAGAGACATTAACAAAACACACTCCACCCATTAGCAAACTGGGCCCTAAAATCATAGTCGAAGACAAGAAAAATCAATTATGGATAGGTACATGGATTGGCGGGATCATCCATTATGACTCAAAAAATAAACACATCATCAATACCTTTAACAGAGATTCAGATGCCGGAGAACTTAGCGGAAATATGATCAATGCCATCCATCAATCAAAAAATGGGATCAACTGGTTTGGCACCTGGAACAATGGGCTCAATCGATATAATCCGGAACAACAAACCTTCAAAAGCTATCAACATATCAACAAATCAGGAAGCCCTTTAAGCAGCAATAGAATTACAGCAATCAATGATGGGGAAAAGAGCAACTTATGGGTTGGCACTGACGGTGAAGGAATTGACATATTATCATATAACAATAAAGAAATTACGCATTCTGAAAATCATCGTCATTCATACTCAGACCCGTATTCTCTCTCTAATAACCGAATCCACTCCATATACAAAGACCAATCCGGGATTATGTGGGTTGGCACAGCCAGCGGTTTAAATAAATACGCACCTAATAAACAAAAAATATCACACTACAGCTATCACCCAGACATTAATACCACCATTAGCAGTAATAATCTCACTGACGTATTTGAAGATTTATCCGGAAATATATGGATCACAACCTGGGGAGGCGGTCTCAACCATTTTAATCCCAAAACAGGAAAAGCAAAAATATATACACAGAAAAACAGCGGGCTACCAGAAAATCAATTACTGGGTATTAAGCAATATAAAAAAAATGTATTGTGGATCGCTGGAAGAAATAGCGGCCTTATTAAATTTAAACCACAGGAAGAATCATTTAAAACAATACCTATAAAATCCCCAAGCGAGAAAGATTATTTTCTTGATTTTTTCATTGATTCAAAAGGGCACATCTGGCTTGGCACTTACCGATCCGGGATATACAAATATAATCCCAAAAAAAAAGAAATCAAATATCCTGAAGAAATCGCTGGTGGCACTTTTTCAAATCATGAAATAATGGAAATCAACGAAGATAACAATCATAATATCTGGATCAGCACTTTTAACGATGGCATATATTTAATTAACCAAAATGATTCTGCACATCAGTTAACAAAGGTAAAACAAACGATTAATAACACTAATCATATTTACCAGGACCAGAAAAATCAAATATGGGCTTATACAGGAGTTTCAAAAGCCCTTATTATTGATCCGGAAAATCTCACAACAAAAGAATTTCCCCATATTATCAATACTATTTACGAAGATCGCCAAGGAGAGCTATGGATCGGATCCAAAAATGGCCTTCTCCTGTATGACCATCAGGATCAGTCCGTTTTTCAATATACCACACATGACGGATTACCAGATAACGAGATCTACTGTATTGAAGAAGATGCCAATCATCACTTATGGCTAAGCACTAATAGCGGAATATCCAGATTTAATAAACAAAATGAAGAATTCAAAAATTTTAATTTAAGCGATGGGCTTAAGGATCTCTCGTTCTCAAAAGGTATTTCCTATCAATCAAAATCAGGAGAAATGTATTTTATCAGCGAAAGCGGGATTAATGTCTGGCACCCGGATAGTATTAAATTTAACCGCCACAAGCCGAAAGTAGTCTTCACCGAATTTTACATATCTAACACGCCTGTTAAACCAGGACAAAAGACACATAATCAAATTATTTTAGATCAAAGCATTACCCATACACAAAAAATCACTTTATCCCATAAAGCAGATGCTTTTACTCTGGAATTTGCCGTTTTAGACTATTATGCACCCCAAAAAAATGAATTCATCTACAAAATGAATGGATTTGATGATACCTGGATCAACACAAAAAAAAACAATGTGACCTATACCAATCTTGATCCGGGGAAATATACTTTTATGGTTAAAGGATACAACAACGATGGTTTTGGCTCAGAGACTCCAGCTACCCTGGAAATAAATATCCTCCCTCCCTTTTATCAAACCTGGTGGTTCCGTATTTTAGCAATTATCTTTATTATAGGCCTTTTCGCGCTCCTCTACCTTTACCGGCTAACGCAGGTTAAATTCCAGAACCAGAAACTCAATGAACAGGTGAAAGAACGTACCTTCGAACTACAACTCCAGAAAGAAGAATTAAAAAAAATCAGTGCTTCTAAAGATAAATTATTTGCTATTGTAGGTCAGGATTTACAAAAACCCTTCAATAAAATCGTGAGTATAGGCCATCAGATCATTTCAAATAATGAAAAACAAACCGGGAAAACTTCTTTGTCTAAAGAAGAACAAATTAAACAAATCACCGACATTGCAGAAGGAGCAAAAGACCACCTGGAAAATTTGATGATCTGGTCAGAATATAATTCGAGACGTATTGTATACACTCCTGAACATATCAACCTGAATCAAATAATTAAAGAAAACATTCGCCAGTTTAAATCTTATGCCAAAGACAAATCGATCAAACTTTATGTTGAAAACCTGGATAACCTTCATGCATATGCCGACCGGCATATGGTTAATATTATTGCAAAAAACCTAATCAACAACGCAATTAAATATACTCAAGCAGGCGGAGAAGTACGTGTGTCTTTTAAAGTAAGGGAAGATGATGAATGCATTGATATCAGGGTCTCAGATACTGGTGTTGGGATGAGTAAAGATGTTGTGGAAAAATTATTCTCCATTGAAAAAGAAAAGAATATAACAGAAGGGACGCAGGGTGAAAGTGGAAGTGGCCTGGGGGTTTTACTTGTTAACGATTTTGTAAAAGAAAACAAAGGAACAATTGACGTAAAAAGCAAACCCGGAAAAGGAAGTTTATTTATCGTATCCCTACCATATTCCAGTAAGACAAAAGAAACCGAAGAAAAGTAAAAAAACAGCATTAAACAGAACGCATAACCCTCATGCAACAATTCTTATATTTTTTACCACTCCCACATGGGCAAGGATCATTCCGGTTAATTTTATTATGCTCTCCCTTAGCTGACATTTTACCAGTAGGAGGAACATAATGAGGTAAAGAATGCCCTTCCCTAATAGCCTTTTCCCGGTCTTTTTTTCGCACCCACTGCATGACATTAGCCGGAGCTCTTTTCTTTTTAAGTTCTTCCGCCATAAATTGCATATAAGGGTGAATATGTTTAAAGAAATCATAATAACTTTCGCAAAGATAATTCAGACCAGGTTCACCATCAGCAGTCACTGATATTCTGTTTTTCGGACATCCGCCATTACAAGCAAAACGATATTCACAATCAACACATTGCATAGGCAGCGCATCCTTCTTCGCGCTACCAAAAAGAGTCTGTTTTTCAGATTTAATCAAAGAAACCAAAGAATCTGTTTTTAAATTACCAAGAAGATTCTCCGGATAAACAAAATGATCACAGGAGAAAACATCCCCGTTGTGCTCCATACAAGTAGCATCCCCACATGTTGCGCTAAAAACACAAAGTCCAGACATAGCACCTACCCAATTAGCCAGCGCAACGTCAAAATGCTGTACATAATATTTCCCCACATCACTGCGCACCCATTCATCAAAAATAGTATTCAAAAAAGGAGACAGCGCATCAGGGTCAACACTCCAGCCAGCTACCTTAGCCCCCCCTTTATAAGTAGGTGATACCAAACTCAATTCATCATCAGGCAAATCATCAGCAACCCGTTCAACAACTGGTAAAAACTGCATATAATGGCTGCCAATATCTTTCAGGAAATGATAAACTTCAAGTGGATAAGCCACATTAAGATCATTAACAACCGTCATCGTATTAAACTCGACCCCATATCTTTTCAGCACCTCAATACCATTCATCACTTCACGCCAGGTAGGCCTGTCATCATTAGTCCTTCGGTAAGCATCATGCAAATGCTCAGGGCCATCAATCGAAATACCTACTAAAAATTCGTTTTGTTTTAAAAACCGGGCCCAATCAACATTCAAACGCGTTCCATTGGTCTGCAAAACATTTTCTATACGCTTATCTCCAGCATATTTTTGTTGAATACGCAAAGCTTTCCGGAAATAATCGATTCCCAGCAATGTAGGCTCACCACCCTGCCAAACAAATTGCACAACAGGCACTTCATGCGCCTCAATATGTTGCTTAATAAAAGATTCAAGCAAATCCTCATTTAAGCGAAAATCCTTCTGTTGCTTATATAAATTTTGTTTTTCAAGGTAATAACAATAACGACAATCAAGATTACAAACAGGCCCAAAAGGCTTAATCATAACCTGAAAAGCAAGCGGCTTCCCCAGATATAAATTTTGATAATCCATAAAAACACACAATTATATGATCATGTAAAGTTAAATAATAATTATGAAACTAAAAATATATTATGTATATAAAAAGATTCAAGGCATCACAAATATTTATTTCGTATTTAATAACGTATTTAATAAATATTGAATTCAATCATTATTCTAAAAATAAAAAGAATTGTTTGCGCTCTTATTAAAACATTATCTTATTAAAAAATCAACAATGGGTAAAGTAAAAAATAATACACGGGGGAAAAGCCAAAGTCTTAAGTCATCCATCAATAAAAAGTATACTCATTCAACATAACAAATTTGCGTATCATCTAACAATAAGTAATTGAAAAAACAAGCTAAACGTAAAAATTACGCTTAGCTCTTGGTCAGGAAAAAAAATATCATTATTTTTAATCAATTTCTTTAAAAAAGAATGAAAGCCTCACCATAAGGCTTATAAAATTGGGAGATAATTGATTTAAGCCTAAAGAGCATGAACCGAATCCCCTTTAGGGGTGAGCTCAGCGAAGCTAATATAAACAAGTGGTATTAAAAAGTGGGTTCTACCACTAATTTAATGAAAGCTTGCAATTTGTTTATATGTAGATAAAATATGGTTTAAGGTTGTTTATATGTTGTATTTTAATGGAGATTGTTTGCCAAAAATGAGCAACGATATTGCATCAATCTGAAAACGCAATATTTAAACTACATTTAAACTACATTTAAACTACATGTACAACAATATTTTA
>CAZSGN010000098.1:0-9147 GCA_964606415.1 uncultured Bacteroidales bacterium | reverse complement strand
AACCGGCTCATCCTGTGCATTAACAGAAAATAATCCATAAAGAAAAATAAAATATAAAACGAATAGAACCCGGGCTTTTGGGGAATAACTTTGTTTACAAGGCATCATCATAATATTATCTATTATTAATTTGCAATAAAAATAATAATAGATCAATATTAATCCTTAAAAAAAAGGATTAATCAATAAAACGGTTCATTATTTGCTCCGGAGGAACAAAATCATTATTGATGCCAAACCAGCGATGGCGATGCCTGGCCACTAATTGATAAACAGGTTCGCGAATAAAGAAAGGAACAAAAAGAAAACCATACAACAGAAACCATGGAAAACGAAGATACCTGGCAATGTGCAAAGCGGCATCAGATCCCCAAAAAAGGCGATCATCATCCCAGAAAGCTAATGTATTAACCTGGTCATGATTCACATGCTGCTCTTTAAAAAGCTGTACAGAAAAATCTGATCGATTTGATGCAAATTTCAAAAGTGGTTGTTTCTCCCGGCGAACAACAAAATAAACATAATGGCTACATAAATTACAATGACTATCAAAAATCACCACTTTCATCATTTCCCCGGTTCTTTAATAAGACAATCAATAACTTCCCCAACATAAAGCCGGTGGTAGTCCTGTCCATTGTATATTATTTCAGGTATATCCGGAGTCAAAAAATGATCCGGTTTGATATCATCAACATACATTTTTTTACATTCAAAAACCAATTTTGCCTGATCGAAATAAACATTACCATTTTGAGTCACTACAGGAGTCAAGCCAGTTTCTGCTATTTTATCAACATTCTTGCCCGAATGCGAACCACAATAATCAAGAATAGACCGATGTGCCTCATCAAAAAAACTAAGCGTATACCCTTCCTGTTGCTCCATAAACTGATAAGTATACCTGTTTGGCCTGACAAAAACCATTGCTACCTTTTTTCTCCATAAAACCCCCATGGTTCCCCAGCTAGCGGTCATTGTATTAAAATGATTCTCCGAACCGGCTGTGATCAACATCCACTCCCGGCCAATCAAATCAAAAATATTTTGCACTTGAGCAGGATCTACAGAATAAAACATCATAAACAATTTATCATTAAAATTCGAAACAAACGTTTTTATTCGGAAGAAGGCTGAATTAACACAACAGCATAACAAGATACACCATCACCCCGTCCTTCAAACCCCATATATTCAGATGTTGTTGCTTTGATGGATATTTGCCGGGGCGAACATTGCATAACCTCCGCCAATTTATCTTTCATGGAAGGAATCCAATCTTTCATTTTCGGTTTCTGAATAACGAGTGTAATATCTGTATTACAAAAGGTATATCCCTCATCGCAAATCAAACTTAAAGTTTTAGACAACAAAATTTTACTATCAATATTTTTATATTGCTCATCCTGATCAGAAAAATGAAAACCGATATCCCTCAGATCCGCCGCACCCAATAGAGCATCACATAAAGCATGAATTAACACATCACCATCAGAATGAGCGACAGCACCTTTATCAAAAGGCACCTTTACCCCACCAATCCACAAGGGATTACCAGAAGTCAACTGATGAACATCAAATCCAAAACCTATCCGCATCATTACTGCTGAATTTCGAAAGCCTCCATATCAAGTAATAAACTAAACCTTACCGTATTAGCCAACGGATTATTATTATAATACCTTGGGATCAAATAAGAAAAATCGATCCCCAGTGCATTCAATCTAAGCCCCATGCCAACAGTAAAGAATTTTCTATTCCCTTTTCTTTCATGTTCATAAAAATACCCGGCGCGGACAGCAAACTGCTTATTATACCAGTACTCCAGTCCAAACGAATAAGCAATTTCCTGGAGCTCTTCTTTAAACACATTTCGCTCACCATTCTCATCCACAATTCCCGGAGCATCATAAAAAGATTGGATCATTCCAACAGGAACAGACACATCAGGATCCATTCCTGCCTTAATATCACCAATATCAGCGGTATCACCGGAAGGAGTCTCGACTGGTGAAGTATAATATTCGGGGGGGGTAGGCACAAGCAACTTATTTGCATCAAGCGCAAAAGTAAGAGAATTAAATTGATCAAGATCAATAGAAAAAGCCGTTCCAAGCCCCAAATTAATAGGAATAAATTCTTTATTTCGTTCTGTATAAGAAATCTTGGTTCCAATATTGGAAATATTCATGCCAAAAGCCAGGGCCGCATCCTTATCTGAGATAGAAATATCCTTGTTCTGGTAATACGCTGAAACATCAGCTGCAAATGAAACCCCGGCATTGGCTTCCCAATTGGAAATATAGCCGCCACCAGTTAAATCAGAGCGAATAAAGCGAAAAGCCAAACTACCAGAAAATTTATCTGAAAAAAGTCTTGAATAAGCAAAATCAACTGCAAATTCATTAGGTGAATGCGATCCCGTTTCCACTCCCTCATTATCCGTAAAAGTAATTTCGCCCAAAGTAAAATAAGTTAATGATCCTGCAAAAACCTGCTGATCATCAGCACGAACATAACCAGACAGATAAGACAAATATATATCCTTAACAAGATTCTGCAACCACGGGGTAAAAGTCAAGGCAAAACCACTTTTATTTTGAACGAAGGCATATTTTGCAGGATTCCAATGCATTGAATTGGCATCCGGAGAAGTTGCAACACCAGCATCCCCCATTGCACCAGATCGTGAATCCGGAGCAATGGTCAAAAAAGGCACGGCAGTATGAACCGGATTAGAATTTTTCTCTCTCCCCACCAGTTTATCGTAAGCTTCATTGAGTTCACCGTCCTGGGCAAATGACATCAACGACACAAAGCTAAAGATCATTAATATAGAAAAGATACGTTTTGAAATAAAATGCATGTTTAAAAATTTAAGAACGCGAATTTATCTTAAAATAACCAATTTTTCAATTTTTTCTGCTGTTTTACCTTCCGGAGTCCGCACTTTCAAATGATAAACATAAACTCCGCGTCCAATCCGGTCACCAAAATCATCCAATCCATCCCAGGTAATATCATTTGAACGAAATCCAGTTGGATATATTGTTTGCGCTATTGTTTTAACCAATTTACCGGAGATAGTATAAATCTGAATCAGCACATCCAACTCGTGGTTGGCCATATTGTGGTCAAAATGAAATTCGGTATAAGTAGTAAAAGGATTGGGGTAATTAAAAACATGCTCTAGCTTTAATTCATCAGCGCTAGCCACAACAAAATCGACAGTCTTTTCTGATGAATTATTATTTACATCCCAGGCTTTCAACTGGATTTTATGCGGGCCATCTTCCAACCGAGATAATTTATAGTTCACCTTACCTTCCTGATAACTATCCACGTCAGCCTCATAATAATCGTTGAGCACAATCCGTTCATTCACCTTATCGTCAAGCACAAGGGTTATATCATGTCCAATTCCATTACCCATTGTATTAATTCCTGATGAATCAAACAGATGAGCAAGAAGAACCGGGTTTTGATCTGTCATACTACCAGGCACAAACGTCTCGTCATTTAAAAACAACTCTATCCCGGGCCCCTCATCATCCTGGATCACAGAATCGGCAGTGCCTCCAACATAAAAATCTTTAAAATAACCATGATAGTCCCTGGTATCATCCATGGCATAATAGCTGATCTTCCCTTTCCCAAAAAAATAAGCAATATCTTTAGGTACAATAAAAGAAAAAGAGAATTCACCATCACTGACCGAAGCCTTACCCTTATACAGCACGCTATTTCTAACTTTATATTTAAAAGGAGTTTCTCCATCATTAGACAAAGTGGTTACCTCCCGCTCCTTATCATAAACAACCGGATAAACGATCCCGTTAAAATCAGAAAGAATTTGTCCATTATCATCTTTCAATACTCCTTTAACATTTACCTTACTAAGCGCTTTCAGTGTATCAGTTTGTATTGTTACATCCTGATCATTCAATTCGGTTGTAAGAACATCTTTTTCCGGTATGGCAATTTGAAGTGCAGGATCCCCTAATAAAGAAAAATTTCTCTTATTCGTTGAATGAGCAACATTTTGTTTCGTTCTTGCCATAACATCTCCCATTCTTAGCACATTCCCCAAAGAATCTCTCTCGAAAACATGCCTGAAAAACTCAAGATTAAGCACAAAATTTGGCCCGGCATAGACCAATCTTGTGGTTGTCAGCAAAGCAATAACACCTCCCTTATTATTCAAAATAGTATACTCCCCCGCCGTGGTCCGCTTATAGTCATCATAACGGCTAAATTCGCATGATGCTGTGATGAACATCGGGTAACGGGGATGATTATTCCAACTTTTAATACTATTAATATCAATTACCCGCTCATGAGTAAGGCCATTTTCGCCACCATGTCCAGTATAATTAATAATTAAAGCCCCCTTGTCAAAACGATTATTGATCGCATCCTCAACATCAGGATACCTCTCACCACTTGGCATTGAAACCTGTTTATAAGCATCAAGGAAAATCTTCTCAATATTAAAAGCAGGCGCTCTTTTAGTCACTGTATCAGACAATTCATCAGACTGATTCATGTGAAGAGCATTGTCTTCATCATCCCCGATAAATGAAACAATATTCCGCCAATCGCCCATTGCCTCATCACTCATATATGTTTCAACCTTATCAACCAGCACCTTGGCCTGTGAAACAGTCTCTACAGGAAAACGCCCGATACCAATATCAACAAAACCGCTTGATGCTCCTTCCGAATCATCCAATAAACCATAATAATCATCAGAAACAAAAGATGATGTTTTACTGACAGAATTATCTGACTGGTATGTCAGTATATAATTTGAATTCTCTTTAAACTGATCCTTATTATTGTAAGAACCATTGCCAAAAAGCAATAAGTATTTAATCCTTTCATCAGGAGAAGTATATCTTGAATAAAACATACGCATCATATTTTTAATCGCTGTTATATCAGGGGTGCCTGAGGAATATTCATTATAAACCTGCTCGTTTTCAACAACCAATACAGAAAGACCCTGCTCCCGGTGGAGATCAGCCAGCCGCTCTGCCTGACTCAAAAATTTCGAATGTGTAACAATAACATAATCGACAGGTCCCTGGCTATGTATATCCTGATTATCCAAAGCACCAACGCCGGATGCATTTTTATAAACCGGAGCAGAAACCCCCGCTTTAGAATTAAAGACCACATAATCCTCTTTGTCTTCAGTTGATGCGTTAAAAAGAAGCCGTCCATTATAATGATTTGCCGGCATCGAGAAGATTTGATGGGGATCAGATACATTCCAGACAATATAATCAGAAGATGTATTTTCAATCCGGAAAGTCCTCTCCTCACCAGCCCCAACCGAATGATAATCCCTAAACATCATCTGATAATCGTCCATTTTCAAATCCCGTCTTGCCGTAAGCGTTATATAATCCAGATAACCTTCTGCCCCGGGACGTGTACTGGGAAAACTCACATCAACATTAAACTTGTCAGAAGTAATAAAAAAAGAATCAAGGCCGGATTTAACGGTTGCATATGTATAATTTGACCCCGAAAAACTCACTGCAGATGTTGTAAGTGCAAGGACAGCGCTGCCTCCGGATTTAAAGACAAAATCACTCAATTCATCAGAACGTCCTGCCACCCGGGCAGATATCTTGACAGGTTCGGTATGCACGAGATTTGGAAAGTTAAAAGCAAATGAATAAGATTCATAAAGATCCACCGGTTCAAAAAAGTCTTTTCCTGAACGAATTAAATTAACCTTGTCCTCCTCATGATGTCGGAAATCATCAAACCGACGAACAGTATCCGTTGGATTTAAAGAACCCTGGTTCTTTGTTTCGATCAAATTCTGAGCAGGCCCTTTATCACAAGTAATAAAATAAAAAGAGAAATCACTATAAAGATGCTTGTTTACCTCAAAAATTTCTTTATCAGATAAATAAGAATAATCATCAGGACCTTTCAAAAAGAAAAAAACATAATCGCCTGAATTAAAAATCCCATCATTTCCTTTTTTAAAATAAACAGGCACTTCAGGAAGGTCATCATAAAAATCTTCACTATTTTGTTGCGGAAGCATCCCTCCAAAACCAAAAATCCTGAAATTTTCCGGATTATCATAACCCATTGAGAGGATTTGATCATAGCTCAACCGATAAACCCCTGTCTCAGAAACCTTTATTTTCCTCCAGGAACCAGACTTTAACAAAGAAGCGTTTTGAAAAGATTTCATTGAAGATTCCTTAAGTTGAGGGAGTGTTTGCACTTCTACCTTAAAAGAAACCACCATCTCAAGCTGATCAGCAGACTTATTATACCGAAGAGGGAGAAAAAAAATATCAAGTACTGGTTTTTTATTAATCCCATAAACATTAACCTTATCAAAAGAAATCTCCTCCGGAAGCTCATCGGCATTACTAATCTTCGAAGCCCATTCATCAGGGACTTTCTTGTATTGCAAGTCAAAAACGTGCGCTTTAGTATTAAAAGACTGCACATTCAGTTTCTCTTGATACCATGGCCACATAGAAGGCTGATTTAAAAAAGCTGCATGCTTAAAATCCAGATAAAAAATGGTTTGTTGATTTTTTCTTTTATCTTTGAAAGTCCGCAGACCCTGCCAGTCAATATGTCGTTCAATCACTTTTTTTTGCTGGCCATAAACAGACCAGATGAAAAAGACAGAAATTAGGGTTAACAGCGTTTTCTTAATCATTTGAATAAAAAAAA
Organism: uncultured Bacteroidales bacterium; assembly: GCA_964606415.1. Taxonomy (GTDB): domain Bacteria; phylum Bacteroidota; class Bacteroidia; order Bacteroidales; family JBBRXJ01; genus CAZSGN01. The sequence goes on along the minus strand of CAZSGN010000098.1, from coordinate 2,430 downwards.
TTAATTTTTTAAAAGAACGGAAAGGCTCAAAATATATTTTGCATGAAAAAGGCGAAGATAATTTTTATTTTTCAAATTCTAACATCAATGTTTGTTTCCGGCCAGGATGCATTCTTCTCGCAGTTTTACTACAACCGTTTATACATGAACCCTGCCTATTCAGGAATAAATGAACCAGCATCCTTATTTATGAATTACCGCAATCAGTGGCCTGATATGCAAGGGAATTACGTCACCTATTCCGCCTCCTACAAACAACCCGTTGAAATATTAGGTGGGGGCATCGGGATACTGCTGAATAATGACGTACAAGGCAAAGGCACCATGAATACCTTACAGGCCAGCATGATGTATGCCTATGAACTAAAGGTAAACCGAAACAGTTACTTCTATGGTTCGCTCCAGGCATCCTACATTAATCAATCGCTACACGCGGAGAATCTGACATTTGAAGATATGTTTGATCCAACCAATCAACATTTTTCCAATCCTACTTCGGAAAATATTTCCTCCCGCAACGAAGGAACCTTTGACTTCGCTGCCGGCATACTATTTAAATACTGGGATCCATTTAACAATCTCTATATCTATTCAGGAATATCCAGCCATCATTTAACCGAACCTGCTTTCAAACCCTCCGGATCGGCACTTCCTCGCTCCTACACAGGTCATTTCCAAATGGATTTCCCTTTTGCATATAACAGATTAGGATTTGAAGAAGTAAGAATACAACCCGCGATCAGTTATACCCATCAAGGCAATGCCAACCTGTTAAACTATGCCGCCATTTTCCAGGGAGATACTTACCTGGGTGGCATAGGCATCAGGCATAATCTTAATTTTTATTTAACACACATTATTTTATCAGCAGGGTATTCCGGCCCTAATTACCGTATTGCATACAGTTACGATATTTTGCCGACACATAAAGATGTATTAATATCAAAATGGGGGTCTCATGAAGTAACCTTTTTAATAAACATACAGTATAAAGGGAAAAGGTACAAGCAATAAAATCAAAAAAAAATTAGTTTTTATATAAAAATATTTTTACATTTGAGCAAAATAAACAGTTAAGTCATGAAATTAAAAGTATTAAGCCTTAGCTTGTCCGGTCTTGCCATCATGCTACTTCAGTCTTGTGGCGGTGGTTCCAATCAAAACGAATCCCAAACAACCGGCTGGGAATACAATGATCCCGATAACGGAGGATTTGAAGTTGTTCTGGATTATGAACAAGAAACCGGTCCCGGCCTCGTCATGGTCCAGGGTGGTACTTTTACCATGGGGCAGACAGAACAAGACGTTACATATGACTGGAACAATGTGATCCGAAGGGTTACAATACCTTCTTTTTACATGGATGAAACAGAAGTCAGAAACGTTGATTACCGGGAATACATATATTGGTTATCAAGAGTTTTTATTGACTACCCGGAAGTTAAGAGAAATGCCTTGCCTGATACATTGGTATGGCGTCATCCAATGGCATATAATGAACCGTACGTTGAATATTATTTCCGCCATCCGGCATATAACGACTATCCTGTCGTCGGTGTCAATTGGGTACAGGCTAATGATTATTGCCTTTGGAGAACAGACCGTGTTAATGAAATGATTCTTGTACGGGAAGGGATTCTTCAAATGGACCCTAACCAAATCGGAGAAGAAAACTTTAATACTGATGCATATCTTGCCGGGCAATACGAAGGAATGGTAGATCAAAACCTGCCTAGTTTAAATCCGGAACAGGAAGAGCGCCGTGTTAAAATGTCAGACGGGATTCTTTTACCTAAATACCGTCTTCCTACAGAAGCTGAATGGGAATATGCAGCAAAAGCACTTATGGGAAACACCTACGATGAACGGATTTATGAGAAGCGTATTTACCCTTGGGATGGTCATAATGTAAGAAATTCAGATCGCCAGCACTTAGGTGAAATGATGGCGAATTTTGTGCGCGGAAAAGGGGACTACATGGGTGTTGCCGGTGATCTTAATGATAATGCCAGTATTACAGCCCCTGTTAAAAGCTATTGGCCAAATGACTTTGGATTATATTGCATGGCAGGTAATGTGAACGAATGGGTCCTGGATGTATATCGCCCGCTTTCATTTGAAGACGTGAATGAATTCCGCCCTTTTAGAGGAAATGTTTTCAAGAAATTAATGACTGACGAAGAAGGAAATGTTGCACCAAAAGACAGTTTAGGCCGTCTCAAATGGACTGAAATAACAGAAGAAGATGCCGAAGGACGTGAAAACTATTCCAAAGCCGATTATAGAAATTATAAAGATGGTGACCTAAGTTCAAGTATCTATTATGATGACGACTCGAAACAAGGTCCGGGATCCCAACGTACTTATTCACAAGATCCTAAAGATCTCAACTCACTGATCAATGACCGTACCAGGGTGTTCAAAGGGGGG
>CAZSGN010000097.1:0-9200 GCA_964606415.1 uncultured Bacteroidales bacterium | reverse complement strand
TCTTGCCATGATAAACATAATCTTCTCCCTGTCCCAAATCAAAATACACTATGTTAATCGAGTAAACTTTCTTGATATTTTTGTATGGTTCTCCAACAGATATATATTCAGTAATCACTTTGGATGTCCCGTAAGCCATTCGGTGAAAGTAATCATACTCACTCTCGTTTTGAATTTCAATAATTACAAATTCACCTTTTGAATTTTTTACCAGCATATCAACACGATTAAACTTGTCCTTATCCACCTGCTGGTTACCTTCGCTCTCGAGAATTGATTCAATCGCTATGTCGTCTTTCAGCAACTCAGACAAAAAACCTTCCAATACAGAATAGTCTGCTTTATTTCGTAAAAGTCTTTTTATTGCCCAGTCAAATCGTATTAAATTCCTGTTTTCCATGAGAATAATTTTTATATAAATTTAATCAATTTTCTTGGATTATTTTTTGCAGATTGATTTTTGGTTTATTTCCTTGCCCCCCCCACATTGGAATAAAGCCACAATCAAACGCTTCCGACAGGGAGAGGATGCTCCTCTAAACTTGGTCAACCCATTCACCTGATCACCTGATCACCCATCATATCAAGATATCGTTCGATTTTATCCTGAAGCTGGTCCAAATGGATAATCCTGACGAAACGGAACAATTCTTTGCCATAAGACAACGCGATGACAGCAGGAGCAGAAAAAACCATATGCTGACCAGACAACTGGGGATACTGATGAATATCAATCTCTTTAAATGGAACCTTTCCTAATTTAGCCACGACCTCCTCCACTTTTGGTTTGGTTGACCGGCAAATATTACAAGCCGGACTGGAAAAATACAGCAGCAAAAAAGGACACTCGTTAATCGCGTTCAAATTCATTTCTTTATATTTGAATTTATATTATGCTCACAAATTTATAGATTTAATATTTAAGGCAACAAATCCACTTATTTCTTAACAAATTGCTATGAAGATTGTCATCCTTTCGTTCTTATTCATTTTTAATACTAATACGCCCCCTGAACCCCCTGATGCCTATTTTGAAGATAAATATGATGATGCACTCCAATTTTACAAGCGTCACGATGGGAGAATAGACAAGATCATCGAAGAGCTTAATGGTGAAAAATACCTTATTTACAGCATCGGGTTCCCGGAACTCATTCGCTATAATATGTGGAAGGATCTTTTTGAAACAAAAGCCAATGAATTGCTTTACGCCAAAAAAGGCAAGTCCTACGCCTTCTTTTCAATTGGCCGTTTTCAAATGAAACCCCTTTTTGCTGAAAAAGTAGAAAAATATATAGAAGATGAAGATACAGATACACTAAATCATGAATATGGCCATGTGATCGCTTATGATGTCAATGGAAATATCCGTGCAGTCAGAAAAGAACGAATTGAACGCTTAAAATCTTATAAATGGCAAATACGTTATCTTGTGCTTTTCACCCAAATAGTCACCCATCGATTTGATCTTTCTGCCATGCAAGACAGTACTGACCGGATTGAATTCTTTTGCTCTGCCTATAATCATGACTTTCTCACCGACTCCGCTCAGATAGACAGGATGAAAAACAAAAAATTCTTCCCCTATGGCTCCAAACGTGACAACCCTTTTTCTTACTCAGAAGTGGCTGTCTATTTTTTCGAAAACGACTATCCATCCGCATTAAAAGGTTTTTTTTGGTAATCCTCTCAATAAAATTCAAATCCATTAGTATTTTTTGCCCTGAAATTAAATCTTTATTATTCTTTTAATACTATTTTTATTTTTCAATCAAGTTTATAAATTCGCATCCGGCATTATTTTTGGGGCTAAACTATTGTTAAACGAATTATAATAAAGCTATTCATGATGACAGTGATTGAAACAAAAGGAACTATAGATGAAAATGGCAATCTGATCTTAAAACATCCTCTCCGGGTTACCAACAAAAACGTGCGTATCGTGATTCAGGTTCTTGACAATATTGAGGAAAAAGAGCCCAAAAAAAAACAAAATACTGATGATAAGCCCAAATCAAAAAATAAGAAAGCGACTGAAGACCCGGATATTAATAATTATGATGTGAGCCATGACGAAGATGAAGACCATAAAATCGACGACAACTACAACCTTTGACGATTAAATTTCTAATTGTCAAGCTTTTGCACAATACCTGTAAGCTTTTTGATAGATACAACAGCAAATTGATCATCCACATGTAAACTTCTAACAAACAATAACTTACACGGTGGCTTATGAGAAACTTCATTGAATGTCATGTTTGTTTCCAGCCCCCTGACACATTCTCAATGGCATAAAATTTGCTTCTGCTTATCTCAAATCATTAATAAATTTCATCCACTCTATAATATTTAAAAACAATGTTAGAACATCAAAAACTGGTTTTGCAGAACATTAGCAACAACATGGATCTATTCGAAAAAGAACTGAAAAAAAGCATCGGCTGGCTTAATTCATCAGAGATATTTGAACTATACCGTTGGGCCAAAGATAATTTTCCAGATCAGCATCAACACATTATTACCAATGCATTCAAAAAATATCTGGCGTGACAGTTCCTTCTTTTTAGCCATTTTTTAAGTCGTGCAGCAATATTTAAATAAGATATTGCTGCAAGTTTTTCTTTTAATTGCTTTTGCAAATCGCTAATCCTTTCAATATTACTATCTTTATACTTTTTATCATATTAAATATAAACAGATGAAAGGGCCTACAAGTAAACTTATCCATTATTCTCTATCAAAATACGGCAAAGACCAACCCTTGCGCACACCTATTTTTGCCAATGTAGCCTATTCATTTGACAGTGCAAAAGAAATTGAAGAAGCTTTTGCCGGCAAAACTGGTCAGCATATGTATGCACGCACCACAAGCCCGACACTGGCGCCGGCAGAAGAAAAACTAAGAAATTTTGCTGGCGCTGCTCATTGTCTTTTCACCAGCTCAGGCGTTGCTGCGATACACTGTGCTCTTTTAACCATTCTAAGGACAGGTGATAATTTAATTGCATCCCCCCATCTTTTTGGCCATACTTATTCTCTTTTCCAGGACACATTTAAAGATATGGGGATTGAGGTGCGTTTTGCAGACATGAGAAACCCGGAATCAATAAAATCCAATATTGATGAAAAAACCAGGGGTGTGTTTGTAGAAAATATCACCAACCCACAACTTTTCGTCCATGACATAGAAGCAATTTCAAACATATGCAGGAATGCGGGTATTTTCCTGCTAGCAGATAACACTATCATGACCCCTTATCTCTTTAATAGCAACAAATGGGGTGTTGATATTGAAATTCTCTCTACAACCAAATCCTTTTCAGGTGGTGGCACCACTGTCGGTGGAGCTGTAATGCTTTATGATTCACCAACATGGGATAACCATCCCCGTTTTAAAGAAAATAGCTCAATACGCCCCCTGGAAGCGGCTATTCTAAAAATGAGAAAACAGGTATTCCGTAACCTAGGCCCTACGCTTTCTCCTTTTAATGCTTATTTAATAGACCTGGGGATGGAAACGCTCCCATTAAGAATAGACCGTTACTGCGATAATGCTCAACAAATAGCCCATTACATGGAGCATCATAAAAAAATTAAAAAAGTTTTTTATCCTGGACTCAAAAGCAATCCCTTCTTTAATAATATCAAAAAATATTATGACGGAAATGGTGGCCCAATGGTATGTTTTGAATTGGAAAGCAAAAAAGCATGTTTCACTTTTATGGATCATTTACGAATGATCTCGAGAGCCACTAATTTAGGGGATAATAAATCACTAATCATCCATCCGGCCAGCACCATATATGAGGGATATAATCAAGAAGAAAGAAAACAAATGGAAATTAGTAACGAACTAATCCGTTTATCTGTAGGCCTTGAAGACCCAGAGGATCTAAAAGAAGATATTGAGCAGGCTTTAAAATCCCTCAATCCTTAACATAGAATCATGAATTCTTTTACAAAAGCGGAATATTATGCTCGCTGCATTCCTTCCTGATGCTATCAGACCAAATGGTAGCCTGTACTTCTCCAATATGCGCTTTGCGCAATAAGAACATACATATTCGTGATTGGCCAATACCCCCGCCAATAGAAAGAGGTAATTGCTCATTGATAAGCCGTTTATGAAATTGGAGTTCTTTCCGATCTTCTGTTCCGGTTAAAGCAAGCTGCCTCATCAAAGCATCTTTATCCACCCGAATACCCATAGAAGATATTTCAAAAGATCTCTTAAGAACCGGGTTCCACAATAAAATATCACCATTCAATCCCTTGTAACCATTCACAGTCTCCGTGCTCCAGTCATCATAATCAGGCGCTCTTCCATCATGTTTTTGTCCATTAGCTAACGTTGCACCTATTCCGATAATAAAAACAGCACCATATTGTTCAGTTACTTTAGTTTCTCTTTCGACAGGGGTCAGATTGGGGTACATATCCAACAGTTCCTCACTATGAAAAAAGGTAATTTCCTCTGGCAAAAAAGGTTTAATTACAGGATAATTTTCATAAACAACAAACTCAGATCTCTTTAAAACTTCATAAATTTTCTTCACCATCTTCTTCAGAAACAAAACATTCCGCTCATAATCATTAATAACACGTTCCCAGTCCCATTGATCCACATATAAAGAATGAATGTTATCCAAATCCTCATCAGGCCTGATGGCATTCATATCAGTAAGCAGGCCGTACCCTTCCTCTATCTTATAATCAGCAAGCGCCATCCGTTTCCATTTCGCCAGAGAATTCACGACTTCGGCTTTATGGTCTCCCATGTCTTTAATCGGGAAAGTCACTTTTCGCTCAACCCCATTCAGGTCATCATTGATCCCTGTTCCTTCAAGCACAAATAAAGGCGCTGTCACTCTTCGCAATTTTAATTCGCTGGTCAAATTTTCCAAAAAAACATCTTTAACCAATAAAATAGCTTTCTCTGTTTGTTTGATATCCAGTAATGGATCATAATTTTCAGGAACAATGACAGCTCTACTCATGAAATTTAATTTTTATGAAAAAAGGAATCAAAGATAAGAATCTGATAAATAATAACCAAATAAAAGCAAAATATTATTCATCCTGACCAAAAAAAGTGATAATTTAAAAATAAAATAGCATATTTTTTTAGATGCCAGACCAAAATATATATTTTGATGATCTTTATTAGCTGCTTCTCATTGATTTGCAAAAATCATTGCAACATCAAAAAATTGTAGAACACAGAAGCAAAAAAGATAATGCAAAACTTTAGTAAATTATTTTTATCTTTACATGTCAACCAAATAATAAATATACCTCCATCATGAGTGATTATCAATTAGACGATCTGGATAAAAAAATTTTGTCTCTGATCACGAAGGATGCCCGGACACCTTTTTTAGAGGTTGCCCGCGAATGCAATGTATCCGGAGCAGCTATTCATCAGCGTATTCAAAGACTACAAAAAACAGGAGTCATTGTTGGCTCTGAATACAAACTCAACCCTTTAACCATCGGCTATAATACATGTGCTTATATTGGCATTTTCCTTGAAACAGCAAGCCTTTACGAGGGAGTGGTTAAAGAATTAAACAAGATACCTGAAGTAGTGGAATGTCACTACACTACGGGTAATTATTCGGTTTTTATCAAGATATTTGCCAGGAACAACGACCACCTTAAAAATATTCTGGTTGATAAACTTCAGGCCATTCCCGGGATAAGCCGTACAGAGACTTTCATTTCTCTTGAAGAAAGATTTAAAAGACAACTGCCGATTGATTAATCAAAAAAAGTAAAGAGATTATTTTGTGCGTTGCCTGACTATTTCATACATCAATACAGATGCTGCATTTGATACATTGAGAGATGCTACCTTGCCATAAACAGGAATACGAAGGTTAATATCTGTTTTCTTCAGGAGCTCTGCCTGGATGCCTTTATCTTCAGCCCCCATAATAAGTGCTATGGGGCCTTTCAATGTTTGTTCAAATGCGCTTTGCTCAACTTTCTCTGACGCACCTGCAATAGCAAGTCCCGATTTTTTTAAAAAATCGATTGTCTGTCCCAAAGAAGCAACCCTGCAAACTGGAAGATGATTCAACGCCCCTGTTGATGTTTTCATGGCATCCGGCGTAATTAAAGCCCCCCCTTTTTCGGGGATAACAATTGCATCAACTCCCGCACATTCGGCAGTACGACAGATGGATCCGAAATTTCGAACATCAGTCACCCCGTCAAGAACCAACACAAAAGGCTCCCTGCCTTCCTCATAAACAGCAGGAATCACTTGTTCAATATTGCTAAAAAGAATGGGAGATGTAAAAGCAATCACCCCCTGATGATTTTTCCGTGTAATACGATTTAATTTTTCAACAGGAACAAACTGAAATGGGATATGGTGCTCCCTGATACGGCTTAGCAATATTTTAAATTGTTCTCCCTGGGCACCTTTTTTTAAAAGTACTTTTTGAATCTCATGCTGTCCCAGTGCTTCTTCCAAGGCATGTATTCCGAAGATGATATGTTTTTCAGGATAACTCAAAATAAATGATCAGATTACGCGTACCCCCATCACAATTATATCATCAATCTGGTCAATATTGCCTCTCCAGTTTTCAAAAGTCTCATCCAAAATTTCACGTTGATCTTTCATTGGTTTTTCACTGATCTGCGCGAGAAGTTCTTTGAAATTCTTTTTCATAAATTTCTTCTGCCTTTCGCCACCAAACTGGTCGACATAACCATCAGAAAATAAATATAATGCATCGCCTTTTTCCAATTCAATATCCTGATGAGTAAAATCATCATTTTTATGGTGGTATATGCCAATCGGCATTTTATCGGCCTTAAATTCATGTATTTCCTTATTCCTGATTAGTACAAGCGGGTTATAAGCGCCTGCAAACTGGCAGGTTTGCTTATCATGATCTATAATAACCAAAGACATATCCATTCCATCTTTTGACTCACCCTCTTTACCTGTTTGATGAAGCGAAGAAACAACATTTCGCCTCAATTCATTCAATATTACTGATGCTGAAAGATCCTGCTGCTTATTAACAATTTCATTCAGAAAAGCGGTTCCCAACATGCTCATAAAAGCCCCGGGCACACCATGTCCGGTACAATCAGCTGCCGTGAAAATGGTTTTATTGCCCACTCTTTTAACCCAATAAAAATCACCACTAACAATATCCCTGGGTTTAAATAATATAAAATGATCTGCCAAAATCTTGTCTACTGATTCTTCCGGAGGCAATATTGCCCTTTGAATACGGCTGGCATAATGAATGCTATCGGTAATCTCTTCTTTTTGCTGAACAATTTGATCCCGTTGTAACCGTATCTCTTCGTTTTGGGATTCAAGCAAGTTATTAACTCTTTTAATCTTATTATTCTGTCTGAACACCAAAATGGAAAACCCAATAATTACCAATAACACAAGAGCACCAGCAAGTAAGAGCCAACGCTGCTGGCGTATGATTTTACTGTTCAGTTGATCCTTTTCGGCCATCTGCACAAGCCTCATATCTTTTTTATCGCTTTCATATTTAGCTCTTAAATCTTCGATGGTTTTAAGGTATTCTTCGCTTAAAGTACTATCCTTTTGATTAGAGTATTTCGTGTAAAAATCCAGCGCCATTTCAAAATTATTCAAATCAGCATATACCTCAGAAATGCTTTTATACACATCTGATAACTCTTTATTAAGTCCCATTTCCTGATTCAATTGAAGACTTTTGCGGTAATACTGAAGCGCTTTTTGGTGTTGTCCCAATTTAAAATAAGCTTCACCAATATTTTTTTGAGTCTCTGCGATACCACCCTTATCCCCCATTTCTGTAAAAAAGCTTAAAGCCTCTTGTGAGTAATTCAATGCCCTTCTATAATTCCCTTGTTCAAGGTAAATAACCCCCAGTGCATTCTCTGCAGTAGCCAGATTTTTCCGGTTATTGATCTTCCTGCTCATGGCAATAGACTTTTCAAAAAAGTCCCTTGCTTCTTCATAATTTTCTTTTTCTTGCTGAACAAGCCCCAGGTTAATATAAGACTTTGAAATTAACGCTGTATCCTGGGCAGATTTAAACATCCGAAGGCCTTCCTGGTAGTACTCAAGAGCTTTATCAAAATCAACCCCAAAAGTATAATAGACATTTCCAATATTACTAAGCGTCATCGCCACATTCATTGTATCTCCCAACGCTTCATTCAAGCGAAGATTTTCCTGATAAAACTGAATGGCTTTCTGGTAATCACCCCGTTTTTTATATATAACCCCTAAATTATTATAAGTAGTAGCAAGGCTGGTTTTTTTAGCACCAATCTGCTTCATTACTTCCAGTTCCTTTTCCCAAAAAATAGCTGTTTTCTTCAACTCCCCTTTATGGTAATAATATAAGCCTAAAAGATTATATGCTGAAGCTATCTTATCTTTATCATCAAGCTCATTTGCCAACTCAAGTGATTCTGTGGTGTATTCCAGGACTTTAATAAGATTCTGTCGCTGGTAATAAATAATTGACAGTGCATCATATGCTTTAAGACGCTCTTTTTTTAATGCTTTACCGTCGCCCTCAATTTGACGTGCTTTTTCGGCCCATTGAATGGCTTTTTCGGTATTGTCCAAGCGATAACGCTGGATATAAGAAAGGGTATTACAAGCTTTGGCTTTTTCGACAGGAAGGTTTTCTTCTGTAGCTAAATCAAGTGCTTTTTTGGCCATGCTCAAAGATTTCTCCACCTGATCAGCATTTACATACGCTTCGGCCAACTCATTATAAATCTGGGTTTGCTTCGCATCGCCCGTTGCGCTTTTCAATACCCGCTCCAAACTATCCACAGCAGCAACCTGTCCATACACTGAAAAATTAAACAGCAATGAAGAAACAAAAAGAAATAATAAAATACAGTGTTTACTTTTTATCATAAATCAAATTTACAAAATTTCCTCATATAACAAATTGATCTTTGCTTTTCTTCATCGACAAAAAATGCACACTATTTAATTTTATTTGTCATCCTATGCCTCTTAAACGGTGGAATAAACATTTAAAAACAACAAGAAAAAAATATAGTTACTTAAGTTTCGCAATAACTTATAAAACACGAATCATTAAAACACAGGGGTAAATCATTGATTTTTAGAAAAGTTAAACATTTCATTTCTAAATTTTAAACATGTTATTGCTATATAAACTTTCTTCTTTTTTCCCCGC
>CAZSGN010000096.1:0-9337 GCA_964606415.1 uncultured Bacteroidales bacterium | reverse complement strand
TTTTGTTTGTCCCCTTCTTTCTTCAATGCCGTGGCATATTTACCTACTTTGATCTCGAAATAAATTGAGGGTAGTGTTTTGTATTCTGAAAGTATTTGCTCCATGAATTTATCAAATAAGCCTTTAATTTTTTCTGCCAGTATCTTGGCTTGTTGAATGTCCGGTACAGACTGCACAATATCCGGTTCAAGTTCAGATGATATTTGTGCAGAATCAATCACGTTTATCAATATTATTTCACTGTTAAGCGCATTTGCAGCATTAATTCCGTAGTGCACCAATGAATTTGATTCTTCACTAAAATCAGTTGGAATGATTATCCGTTTCATGACATTATTATTTTGGTTCATTTATTTTTAACACAAAAGTTATGCAACAATGTGGTTGTTATTTTTTGTTAACTTAAGTAGTTATTTAACAGTATGTTAAATCATTTTTTCTGATTGTTGTTATCGCATTAAAGTGTGGAATAATTCAACAAAAATGAATCTCCTATTTGTGTTTCGTACAGGCATTATTTTTGATTTTATTTTCAATATCTTTTCTCAGAAAGACTTGAAAGCCCCGGTTAATATTGTTTCCATAAAATATACACCACCTAATCATCAATAAGGCCGGGGCTTTCTATTATTCTTGTATTATTAAATGCTGGACGATTAACTTGACCAGGGTTTAAGGTATTTATTTTTCCGGGCGTGTTTTTATTTTGATATATTTGTTAAGAGGCTTTTATGAATAGGTTTTGTAATCGTTCTTAATAGTAGGCTCTTTTAGAAGATAATAATTGTCAGGCTAATCTATAAGTAACTCATAAACAGCATGATGAATATTTCACGAAAGAATGCATCCGGAATTATTACGCTTTTGTTTTTTATACTGGGGCTCATGGGAATTCTGAATCATGAGATGTGGCGCGATGAGTATCAGGCCTGGTTAATAGCTGTAAATAGTAGTAATTGGCATGAGTTGATGGTGAATATTCGCCTGGAAGGACATCCGCTGTTATGGTATGCCATATTGTTTCTTATTCATCAACTTTCCGGTGGATTATTGGTTATGAAATTGATCCACTTATCTTTTGCAACGGCTACTGTATTTTTATTAAACCGTTTTGGCCCTTTCAGGGTTTGGGTAAGCATGCTTATTTCTTTTAGTTACTTCTTTTTTTACGAATACGCAATAATAAGCCGGAGTTATGTGCTTGCGCTTTTTTTTGCTGTCTTTTTTTGTGTCCTTTATACAAGACAAATAAAAGAAGTAATCTGGATGGCATTAGCTATTGCTGGTATGGCTATGTCCAGCCTATATGGATTGGTTTTGTCTGCTGTTTTTGGCTTGTTTTTATTTATTGATTTTTTATTTGTTGACCGGCAAAAATACCTGGCCGGCAATAACAAGCGGACATCCTTAATCGTTGGCGTTATCATCGTGCTTTTAGCTTATGTAGTGGCATTGATGCAGATCTACCCCGAAGCGGATAATGGCTTTCCTATCAGGGCTCCCGAGGGTTTTGATTTAGAGAGGATGAAAATAGCTATGGCAACATTGTTGGGCGCATATATGCCTATTCCGGTGCTCGATCAAATGGCCTTCTGGAATACCAATGTGTTATGGGGGCCACACCCGGAAACAAGTCAGCATCTGAATCTTTATGTTGCGTTTGCATTAACGATATTAGCAAGTTTCTCTTATTATTTCCGGAAACATCTCGTTGTTCTTTGCTTTTATTTAACGGGAACCCTTTTTTTTATAGGTGTTTACTATTTTACCGCGATGATATTTTATCGTTATACGGGGTTCTTATTTGTTATTCTTATATGTGCCTTTTGGTTTTTTATGGCCGAGGGACAGCAGGCTGGTGAAAAGATAAAAGAGCAAAAGCCAGGTTGGATATATTATCTCTTTTTAATGATTCTTGGAGCGCAGTTATTTGCTGGGTTATGGGCTTATGGATCAGATTTGAAAAAGCCTTTTTCAAATATTTCTCAGGCGGGTGAATTTATTAGGAAAGAAGGGCTTCAGAATGAATATTTATATGGTAGTATGGATTATATCATTTCTCCGTTAAGTTATTATGCTAAAAAACCTATCTTCATGCCGGAGAGTGATACTTTACGATCTTTTATGGTTTGGGATCGTGATAAAAAATGGAATATGGGCCTTGAGCAAGTGCTTGCGGGAGCAGTGGAGAAGGTCAGACAGAAAGATTCCCTGGTCATGATATTGCATAAACCACTTCGTAATCCTAAAACGAATCGTCTGGTAAGAAGAGGAAAACTGGCCCGGGATGTTCAATTTGAATTGCTTAATCAGATTGATCACCGGCATATCGCTGTTGTGGAGAGTTTTTACTTTTATGATTTGCATCATATCGAAAAATAAAAAATGATTCGTAGAATTTTATTGACAGGCTCTAATTATTTTAAGGTGAGGGGAATTTTTCTTGTTTGTTTCTTTGTTATTTTATCGTGCAGATATTTTTTTTAAAATTTGATTTGTAGATTTAAATTCCGTTGACTACTTTTGCCTCAGTAAAATAAAAATCATTAAGCGTTAGGGTTTTTTAAAAAAAAAACAATAAATTTGTAGCTTTTAAAAAGGAAAAATAAAATTGTTAAAAGAATAAATGATAATGGTTACAACAGAGAAGAAAAAAGAACTGTTTAAGAAATTTGGCAGTGGCGAACATGATACGGGCTCAGCGGAGGGTCAGATCGCTTTGTTTACGATGAGGATTGAGCATTTAACTGCACACCTGAAAAATCAGAAAAAGGATTTTTCAACCCAGCGGGCTTTGCTTAAGTTAGTGGGGAAAAGGAGACGTCTCCTTGATTATTTAAAAGAAAAAGATATTGAACGTTATCGTAAGATTATTAAAGAATTGAATATTAGAAAGTAATTTGTTATGTAGTGTCAAAAAAAGGCAATTTTTTTAATTGCCTTTTTTTGATTTAAGATTATAGATTAAAATTTAGAAAATGTTAAAAATGATTGAAAAAACGATTCGTTTGGCTGATGGCCGGACAATCACTATTGAAACAGGTAAATTAGCGAAACAGGCTGATGGATCTGTTGTTGTTAAAATGGGTAAAACCATGCTGCTGGCAACAGTTGTTAGTGCTAAAGATGCAAAAGAGGATGTCGATTTTATGCCTCTTTCAGTTGAATATCGCGAAAAATACGCTGCTTCAGGACGTTTTCCAGGTGGCTTTCTGAAAAGGGAAGCAAGGCCTTCTGATAGTGAAATACTTGTTTCAAGACTTATAGATCGGGTGTTGAGACCCTTATTCCCCGAAGATTATCATGCGGAAACATTTGTTACAGTGAATCTAATTTCTGCAGAAAAAGATATTATGCCTGATGCGCTGGCCGGATTAGCAGCTTCGGCTGCTCTTGCAGTGTCTGATGTGCCTTTTCATGGTCCTATCTCTGAAGTCAGAGTGAGCAGAGTTAATGGTGAATTGATGATTAATCCCAGTTTCTCTCAATTGGAAGAAGCAGATATTGATATTATGCTTGGTGCTTCTGCCGATAATATTATGATGATCGAAGGAGAGATGGATGAAATTTCTGAAAAAGAAATGCTTGAGGCGATAAAATTTGGTCATGAGGCGATTAAAGATCAATGCAAAATTCAGGAGGAACTCGCTGAAGAAATTGCTTTGGTGAAGCGGGAATATGATCATGAGGTAAATGATGAGACATTGAGGAAAGATGTTCATGACAAGACTTTTGATAAAGTGTTGGAGGTGGCCAGACGCAATACATCAAAGCAGGAGCGCAGTGATGCTTTTAAGCAAATATGCGAGGAGTACCTGGAACTAATGACTGAAGAGGAGCGTAGTGAAAAAGCCTCTATGGTAAAGCGTTATTTTCATGATGTCGAAAAAGATGCGGTTCGTACCATGATGTTGACTGATAACATTCGTCTTGATGGCAGGGCAATGGACCAGATTCGTGATATCTGGTGTGAAATTGATTATCTGCCTGTTGCACATGGTTCTGCTATTTTTACCCGTGGTGAAACACAATCATTGACTTCTGTTACCCTGGGAACCAAGATGGATGAGAAAATTGTTGATGAGGTGTTGGTTCAGGGATCTGAAAAATTTGTTCTTCATTATAATTTTCCTCCTTTTTCAACTGGCGATGCAAGGCCTGTCAGAGGTCTTAGCCGGCGGGAAATTGGTCATGGAAATTTGGCCCATCGTGCATTAAAAAAAGTAATGCCGGATGATGATGATAACCCCTATGCTATCAGAGTGGTTTCAGATATTTTGGAATCGAATGGCTCTTCTTCAATGGCTACTGTTTGTGCCGGGACGCTCGCGCTAATGGATGCCGGTATCCAGATCAGAAAACCAGTTTCTGGTATTGCAATGGGCTTAATTACCGATGACAAAGCTTCTAAGGGAGATTTCAAAAATGGGAAATATGCTGTTTTATCTGATATATTAGGTGATGAAGATCATCTGGGCGATATGGATTTTAAAGTTACAGGCACAAAAGATGGAATTACTGCTTGTCAGATGGATATCAAGGTGGAAGGGCTTGATTATGGTGTGTTGGAGCAAGCATTAGAGCAAGCCCGGAATGGAAGATTGCATATTCTTAACGAAATGTTGAAAACCATTTCTGAACCCAATACTGATTTTAAACCTCATGTACCACGTATTGTTAAATTAGCCATTCCCAAAGATATGGTCGGAGCCATTATTGGTCCTGGAGGAAAAATGATTCAGGAAATTCAAAGTGAAACTGGCACGACAATTGCAATTGATTCCGGGGATGATTTTGCAAGTGCACAAATTTTCTCCGAAGATCAGGCTGGAATTGAGGCCGCTGTTGCTAAGATCAAAGGAATTACGGCAATGCCGGAGGTTGGTGAAGTTTACAAAGGTGTGATTAAGTCAATTGTTTCTTTTGGTGCCTTTGTTGAAATATTACCCGGTAAAGAAGGTTTGTTACATATCTCGGAAATTGATTGGAGACACATTAAATCTGTCGAAGATGAATTATCCGTTGGCCAGGAGGTAGATGTGAAATTGCTTAATATAGAAAAGGGCAGCGGTAATTTAAAATTATCCAGAAAGGTTTTGTTGCCTAAACCTGAGAAGAAAGATGATAAGCAGAATTAGTAAATGATTTTTAAGGGAGTCTTGATGTTTTTTGAAATATATTTGAAGGCCTGAAGCATTAAATAATAATAAAAAAAATAAACTTGATTTTTTTTTTTCAATAAAATTGCTAAGTTTGTAATTATCACTAGTTGATAAAACCTAATTGTAAAACAAATAATCTTATAGATCATGAAAAAAATGAGACTTAATTTTGCAGCCATAACCCTGACAGCTATTATTCTTAGTAGCTGTGGAGGAATATCCAAGATGGAAACTGATTATGGTGAAGTTAATTATACGGTCACCCCGGATCCTTTAGAGATGCATGGTGAAAAAGTGGATGTTAAAGTTAAAGTGGAGTTCCCTGAAAAATACTTTAACAAGAAAGCAATTCTTACTGTTACTCCATACCTTAAATATGGTGAGGAAACAGCTGAAATGGAGTCCTTTACTTTACAAGGCGAGTCTGTTACGGCTAATAATAAAGTGATTCCCTTTGATGGTGGCGAACATGAGTTTACGGGATCTGTTGATTACGAGGAAGAAATGATGGATGCTGACTTAATGGTGAAAACAAAAATTGCCCTTGAAGGAAAAGAAGAGGATGCATTGGATTTACCTGGTGTTAAAATCGCTGATGGTGTTATTGCTAGTGCTGATCTGGTTCGCAAAGAACCTAAGGTCGTTGCACTTGGTGATAATTTTCAGCGCGTTGTTGTTGAACAGGAAAAAGCTGATATACACTACCTAATTCAGCGGTGGAATGTTAGATCTTCTGAGCTTCGGGAGGATGATGTTAAGCAGTTGGAGGAATTTCTTAAAGAGTCAACGGATAAGGATAATATTAATTTGAAGAATCTTGAAATTGATGCTTATGCTTCTCCTGATGGACCGATTGATCTGAACGAGAAAGTTTCTGAAGGACGTGAGTCTTCTTCTCATAGCTATTTGAAGAATAAAGTTAAAAAATATGGTTTTGAAAAAGGAACCAAAGAAGATATTTATAACCTGAAATCTGTAACAGAAGATTGGGAAGGTTTTAAAAAATTAGTCTCTGAGAGCGATATTGAAGATAAAGAGTTGATTTTACGTGTTCTTTCAATGCACTCAGATCCTGAAGTCCGTGAAAAAGAGATACGGAATATGGCTTCTGTTTTCGAAGTACTTAAAGATGATATCTTACCTGAGTTGAGACGTTCGGAATTGAAAGTAAACGTTGAAGTAACTGGTTATTCTGATGAAGAATTAAAAGATTTGGCTACTTCTGATCCTGAGGAATTGAATGAAGAAGAATTGCTCTATGCGGCTTCTTTAACGGAAGACTTAAATAAACGCCTTGAGATTTTCCAGGCCTGCTTTAACAAATTCCCTGATTCATACCGGGCTATTAATAATGTTGGTTATGTGTATTATCAAATGGATAAATTGACTGAGGCAAAAGAGGCTTTTCAAAAAGCAAAAGAGTTGAATGAGGATGATGCTATTGTTAATAATCTTGGTGCTGTTGCTCTTAAAGAAGGAAATGTTGAGGAAGCGGAAGAAATGTTTACTTCTGCTGTGGCTATAGGTGATGTTGCAAATTACAACCTTGGTACGGTTAAGCTGATAAACGGTGAGTATGAAAGTGCTGTTGATTACTTTGGTAATTCATGCTCTGCCAATGCCGGTCTTGCAAGAATTCTGCAGGGTAATTATGACGAAGCACTTAAAAATCTTGAGTGCGTCAAAGAGCCTGATGCTTTGACTCATTATGTGAAAGCTGTTGTTGGCGCAAGAACTGATAACGAAAGTTTATTGATAAGTAATCTTAGAACAGCTGTTCAGGAAGAGCCTGAGTTTAAGACAAGAGCTAAAAAAGATCTGGAATTTAAAAAATATTTTACCAACGAAGCTTTCAAAGGCATCGTTGAATAAAACGAATCTTAATCTTTAAAAAGAAGGGGAGTCATTTTTTAATGACTCCCCTTCTTTTTTTAGAACCCAGTTTGAGTGATTTTTAGCAGAAATCAATTAATCAGCCTGCCTCGATTTTTCCGGAGAGTAAGAAAATGGAAGGCTTTTACTTTACTTGTTTTCAGTGAAAACAACATTTTTTAAGCCCGGGTTATACCTGAATAATGCTTTTTCGCTTCGTATCGCTCAACTTGGGTTAAAATATTTATGGTTAGTGATCTGTTGTTTTTAGTGGGTATGTTTTTTTAAATGCTCAGGGTTTCTTTTAATATTGCTTGACTGTTCGGCCCTTCATTGAATAACAAGTCCAGTATACTTAGATTTGGTATAAAGCCAAAGCGGTCTTCAAATACCTGGTGGTAAACTTTATGCGTAAAATTTAAATCCGGCTTTTGGCTTCTTTTTTTGGGATGAATACTATATCGATAATCAAATTGATTGTCCGGGATGGGAGGGAGGAATTCTTTTGTGTAGTTTATTTTGTTCCCGGGGAGGTTCAGGCATGTAAGTATCCAGTTTGTTGCTTTCTCGTTTAGGTCAAAGAGATATTTTTCTTTTGAATAAATGAGATCCCGGCACTCTTCTTCATAAAATTCAAAAAAAGGTGAACTGCGGTAAGCTGACTCAAGGGTTTTCCAGTGATTTTTAGGCCATGGCATAGCATAATCAATTTTGATATCCCGTATATTTGTTTTGTTTTTTTTGCCACGAAGAATTGGGATAGCGAGAGTTTGCATCCCATTCGGGCCTAGAATATTCATCCGGTTGCGGTAACTTTGTTTCTGGTAATTTTCTTTTTGCTCGATCCATATCGTTTTGGCACAAAAAAATTTTGAGAAATATTGAATCGGACCAAAATAACTTGTTGATAAAATGATTGAGTGCATGATACTTTTTTCACAAAGAAATAAAATTTATCACGCTTTTATATCAACTATTGTTTTTTTACTTTATTTTTTATTGTTGCTGGGTAAAAGTTCCCGGATACTCCTGAAGCTGCTAATGAGTGTTTTGGGTATGGTGCAAAAGAGCAATAAATAGACTGTCATTGGGACCAAAGGGTGAAATCTCATAAGTTTTATCGGACACCAATATTTTTATATACTTATCGTATTTATTATTTGATCTTATTATAAATTATTATTTATGATTGATTTGTGTTTAAAAATTTCATAACTTACAGTTTCCATGAGTTAATGGATAAATTTTTTGAATGAAACCCTCACCATAAGGCTTATAAAATGGGAAATAATTGATTTAAGACAAAAGGGTATGAACCGAATCCCCTTTAGGGGTGAGCTCAGCGAAGCTAATATAAACAGTGGTATTAAAAAGTGAGGGTTCGCCGGAGGATGTGTGTTTGTCTTGTGGGTGCCCGGCAACAGATACCACGTTCGCCTAAAAAATTGATCTATATTTAATTGAATTACAAGCGATTAGCTAAATATATATTCTTGTGAAACAATATTTATTATTTATTTGTTTAGTTTTTTTTGTAGGGATTTTGGGATGCTCAAAAGAAGATGATGAATCTTACCAACAGGAAAGTGCTAAAGTTTATTCACAGGATTTTACGGTGCCAGTTGAAGATTGGGATGTGGATTCAGGCGGGAATAGAATATATGTTTACCAGGAAATTTCCTTTCTTGATACGCGAATGCTTCAGAGTGGAAGTGTTTCTGTTTATATTAAATCAGTATCTTCGGAAGAATATCAGCAAATACCTTTTGTTTGGCCTGGTGGTGATCTTGTTGAAACATTTTGGTATGGAAATGGTGGTGTAGAAATTGAACGGCTGGGGAATGGGTTTATTCCTGATTTGCCTAAGGGAAGTGAAACTTATCGTGTTACAGGTGTTGTTAATGAATATACAAATTCTTTTTAGCTATGATGAACCGCAGAGATTTTTTATCGAAAGCTGTTAAAGCTGGTATTATTAGTGGTACTGCAATAGGCGCAGGACGTGAAGTGTTATTTGGCGCTGAGCAGCAGTTGCCTTACGATTTGGTTGCGGCTAAAGGTGCAGGGCCGGTGAAAATGTTTGATAAAGCCATCGCTTCCCTGGGAGGGATGAAGCAGTTTGTCAAAAAAGGCCAGAAAGTGGTATTAAAGCCAAATATTGGTTGGGATGCATCGCCTGAAAGAGGCGCAAATACCAATCCGGAGCTTGTGAAAAGAATCGTTGAGCATTGTTTTCAGGCTGGGGCAGCAAAAGTTCATGTTTTTGATAATACATGCAATAATTGGGTGAAATGCTATAATAA
>CAZSGN010000095.1:0-9451 GCA_964606415.1 uncultured Bacteroidales bacterium | reverse complement strand
AAAAATTTTGGAGTACCATTGTACGTCAAGGCATGGTTCGGCGGTTTATTATTAAAGATGTGGAGAGCTATGGCCTTTTAAAGTTAAGTGAAAGGGGCAGGAAGTATTTAAATAATCCTTATAGTATCTTGTTGTCCGAGGATCATGATTATTCTAATGAAGGGGCTAACGAAGTGGGAAAAGCTTCCGGAACCGGCGCTGTTGACGAGGAACTGCTTAATATTTTGAAAGATTTGAGAAGGGAGATTGCCCGAAAGCATCATTTACCTCCTTTTATTATTTTCCAGGATCCATCTTTGGAAGACATGGCTATTCAATACCCTACTTCTATGGATGAGATGAATCATATTACTGGTGTGGGGGCAGGAAAAGCGCAACGATACGGGAAAGAATTTGTTGAGCTTATTCATAATTATGTGCAGGAGAAAGAGATTATCCGCGCCAAGGACATGGTCGTTAAATCTGTGGTTAATAAATCTCAGTTAAAAGTCTTTATTATTCATAGTATCGATCGGCAAATGTCACTGGAAGATATCGCGGATTCGAAAAACATGGCCTTTGATGATCTTTTGAATGAAATAGAGGCGATTGTTAATTCCGGAACCAAACTGAATATTGATTATCATATCAATAATGTGGTGGATGAGGATAAACAAGAGGATATTTTTGATTATTTCAGGGAAGAGGCCGAGTCTGAATCATTACAGGAAGCGCTGAATGAATTGGGGGAAGATCATTATTCCGAGGAGGAGGTCCGGCTTATGAGGATCAAGTTTTTGTCGGAAATGGGAAATTAACTTTTTCCTCATACACATTTCTTTGTGGTTATCCATAAAATCAGTAATGTATGTGCTTTGCTTTATAAGTTGAGTGTATTCCCGACAAAAAAATGCGACATTATATTTTGATGCCAATCAGGAGTTCTGAAGTTACAATAAGGGATGGTGTATATTTCATTTTTGTGTCGCAGGTAGCGACTTTGAAAATGCATTGTTGTAAATGTTACAAAATCCGCATTGGGACATGAATCATGAATGATGGTGTCTTCGTCAATCTTCGGTTTCTCCGCCTTTTTTGTTTTTCAGGTCTTCACGAATCTTATTGATCCTGTTTTTGATATTTGCTTGCGGATGTTCTTCTTTGTCTGTATTTTTTTCTTCTGCTTTTTGGGTTTTCTTTTTTGCGGAAGGCAGGTGGATCATCATAGCCAGTAATCCGTTGTATGCTCCTTTTTCATCTTTTGTCGGTGCAATAGAAAGATGGGCGAGGATATCTTTATTCCGGAACACGAAATTTAAATTGGCATTGTAAGGCTCCCCTTCAGATACTTTATTGAGTATTTTCCGGAATGCATCTTCTTTTATCTGGGAAATGTCTATGTATTCACTGATCGATTTACCGTGGCATTCAGCAAGGTTTAATCCTGATAGTTTCGAAAACGCTTCATTGATGTTTTGGATGGATCCGTTGAGGTTCATTTCAACGACAGCTACTGCCTGGTTGATGGCATCCAATTTGCCTTGCAGTACCGCCTCCCTGCGGTCGGCGTCTTCCTGGGTTGCCTGGAGCTCTTCCATGTTTTGTCGCAATTCTTCCTCTTTTGATTTCATCTCTTCGCTTTGTTCCTGGAATTGATGTAATAATTCTGAGGTTTTGATATTATTTCTGACGGTTGATATGGTGGATGCTATCATTTCACCTGTTTTTTCTGCAAAGGCTATTTTATAGTTAGCGATCTTTTCAAGTGAAGCCAACTCGATCACACCATAGATATCCTCATTTACTTTAAGAGGTATGATAAGGATGCTTCCGGGATCGGTATCTCCCATCCCGGATGAAATATCCATGTAGCCTTCCGGGACCTCACTCATGTAGATGGTTTCTTTCTCTTTGAAACATGTGCCAATAAGCCCTTCATCAGTAGCCAGTTTTTTTTTGATAAATTTTCTTCGGTCATAGGCAAAGCAAGCTGTCATTTCGAGCCAGGGAGATTTGTTTTCATCTTCTGTGTAAAGAAAGATTCCGCCCGCCAAAGCGTCTAGATATTCAACCAATTCACTGATTACTTTAAAAGATAATTCATAGATGTCATTTTCTTCGTAACGGAGAATGTCTGCAAATTTTGCATGTCCTGTTGTTGACCATGTACGCTCTTGTTCTTGCTGCTGCTGTTTTTCTCTTTCGGATTTAGCTTCTTTAAGGCTTCTTCTCATTTCGAGTAATGAGTTTCCTAAATCGTCTTCTTCGCTCAGTGGCTCAAATTCAGCATCAAGATTGCCTTGTCCGATTTGTTTGGAAAATTCAGCAGTGCTGGTTAACCCGGTTGTCAGGTGGTTTAGTGATTCACTTATGACCCCTAACTCATCATTGCGGTTAAAGGATATTTTGTGGTTAAATATTCCGAGGCACATGGATTGGACCACTTCTGCCAGGTGCACTATTTGTTGAGTGATGCGGCGGACAATGATATGCAGGGAAAAAGCTAGTAAGATGATTGCAGTGGCAATCCCTGCCAGGATAATGTTACGCAACTGGTAGAGTGATGAAAAAAGTTCTTTTTCTTTGGATGCCAGGGTGATATATGCATTATAATTTTCCAGGTACTTTAAGAACATGTACCTCTTTTCTGCATCTTCCCCTTCAGGCCAGTTATATTTAACTTTATGAATTTTGTGATCCCCAATATATTTAATCGTGTTATAAAGATTGGTTTCGGAAATATTATTGGCTTGACCGCTGATCACATTATATTGAATGCCTGTTTTGTAAATAAGGAAAGGTTCAATTGCTTTTTTGCTTTTGTATAATTTGTTTTCAAAGTATTTACGAATTTCGCCGCGTATAAATTCGTCCTGGTTAAACTGTTTCATTAATTCTCCAATGACATGCCCGGCATTTACTTCTATTGGGATGGAGTCTCTTAATTGTTTGACATTCATGTTGTGGGTCATGTAATTGGCTGTTTCGCGAATTACTTTTTTGCGTGTGTTCAACTCCTGGTTGATGATGTAGTCTATATCATTGAGGTAAAGAGCCATTTGCTCTTCTGTTTCATTGATCATTCTTTGTTTTTGAGTTTGGTATATGTAGATGCCGAAAGTGGATAGAAAGATGAGTAATAGCCCTGCTATTGACAGATTTAATCTGGCATTTAAATTGAGATTCCTGAAGAATTTTCGCATCAGTTTGTTTTTTTACTGTATCAGCAACCAATTTATGAAAAAAAAAAAGCAAAATGCTGCTACTGTTTTTATTTTATTATTAACCAGCTGCTATGTTTGTGGTTTAATCCCATGATTATACTGTCAAATATAGCAGCTATTAATTTTAAAAACAAGGAATTTGATGCTGCATTGACAAATTTTCACAGGCTATTATGTGGCCACATATATGTTATTGCCATGCAGTATCTTTTGCTTAAAGATGCAGCGGAAAGAAATTTCATTGCTGTTGTTGCTTGTTTTCTATTGCTATTTCTTCGATGTCGATAAGGCAAATTCCACAGCCTGTTGCGGCACTTGTTTCTTCTTTGATTTCTTCTATATCCAGTTCCCCATTGTTTATAATATTTTCCAGGATTTCTTCTTTACTGATCTTGTGGCAATGGCAGATGATTTCTTTTCCTTTCATAGATATGTTTTTTATTTCTTTATTGGCAAATCATAAACAATAATTAACCACACTTGGAGTGTCCGCAGCTTTGGCATATCAGGCAACCTTCCTGGTAAATAAGGTCATCCGATTCGCATTCCGGACATTTACTGCCTGTTTTCGGTTTTGTTCCGTCAGGAATATATCGTTTAAGTGCACGAACAACCCCGTTTTTCCATGTGTTAATCGTTTCACTATCAAGATGCATGCCGTCGACGAGATTAACAACATCTTCAATAGGCATTCCGTAACGCAGCACGCTGGATATTAGTTTAGCATAGTTCCAGAATTCTTTATTGAACATGTGTGAAATGCCACCAATGGTATTTTCATATCCATATTTGTCCGTATATTGGAAATCATAACGGGTATGTTTATTTTGCTCCTTTACCTTAATGATTTTCCCTTTTTTGATGGACTTAGGAATGGGCATAACTTCGTTATCCACAAGCCCGGTAAATATCTCGTAAGGCCTTCCCTGGTAGATGCCTACAAAAGCGATCCATTCTTCATTGTTGTTATTGAATCTGACCACTTCGGCATCCAGTTCTTTAGGTCTTTTTTTCGGTTTAAGTACTGGTTCATCCTTTTTCTCTTTGACGCTTAACAGCACTCCGTCCCTGGAGCCGTCCCGGTAAACGGTTGCCCCTTTGCATCCGCTTTCCCATGCAGTAATGTAAAGTTGTCCTACCAATTCTTCTTTTGCATCATTGGGCAGGTTAATAGTTACGCTAATAGAATGATCGACCCATTGTTGTATGCGTCCTTGCATTTTTACCTTACTGACCCAGTCAACGTCATTGGATGTGGCTTTGTAATAAGGGGACTGTTTGACGAGGTTGTCCAGCGTTTTTTGGTCATATTTTTTCACATCTTCAATGTCATAACCGTTAACTTCCAGCCATGTCCTGAATTTGTGATGAAAAACATTGTATTCTTCCCATGCATCACCCACTTCGTCTACAAATGAGACGTTTACCGAGGCGTCATTGGGGTTTACTTTTCTTCTTCTTTTATAAACCGGAAGGAAAACGGGTTCAATGCCAGATGTTGTTTGGGTCATAAGACTGGTTGTCCCTGTAGGTGCTATGGTCAGCAGGGCAATATTCCGTCTGCCATAACGGATCATATCTCTGTACAATTGTTCATCTTCGTTTTTAAGCCGGTTGATAAAGACATTGTCTTTTTCGAGATGTGAATCATAAACTTCAAAAGCCCCCCGGTCTCTGGCAAGGTGTGTGGATGAACGGTAAGCTTCAATAGCCAGGGTTTTATGTATTTCTTCAGAAAAATCAATTGCATTTTCACTGCCGTAAACCAAATTGAGTCCGGCCAGCATATCTCCTTCACCAGTAATCCCGATACCTGTTCTCCGTCCCTCAAGTGCCTTGATTTTTATTTTCTCCCATAATTTCCGTTCGACACGTTTGACCTCATCTTCTTCCGGATCATTACCTATTTTATCAAGAATGCCATCAATCTTTTCCAGCTCAAGATCGATAATATTGTCCATTAGTCTTTGCGCATGGGCAACGTGCTCCTTGAATAGTCCGAAATTGAAATGGGCTTTTTCTGTGAAAGGTTCTTCTACATAGCTATACAGATTGATTGCCAGTAGCCGGCAACTGTCGTAAGGACATAGGGGAATTTCTCCGCATGGATTGGTGGCTACTGTTTTAAAACCATATTTTTGATAAGAATCGGGGACGGATTCATCAATGACTTTATCCCAGAACATGATGCCCGGTTCGGCTGATTTCCAGGCATTATGAATAATTTTAGCCCAAAGTTCCGAGGCCTTGATTTCTTTTGTAAAAGCAGGGTTGTCAGAATCTATCGGGTATTGCTGGATATAAGTGGTATCATTGATCACAGCGTTCATGAATTCATGATCAATTTTAACCGACACATTGGCGCCAGTTACTTTTCCTTTTTCCAGTTTTGCATCTATAAAATGTTCTGCGTCCGGGTGTTTAATGGATATTGTCAGCATTAATGCACCTCGCCGCCCATCCTGGGCTACTTCTCTTGTTGAATTCGAGTAACGTTCCATGAAAGGCACAACTCCTGTTGAAGTAAGCGCACTGTTTAATACCGGGCTTCCGCCGGGACGAATATGAGAAAGATCGTGGCCAACACCGCCGCGTCTTTTCATGAGTTGAACCTGTTCCTGGTCTGTTTTGAGGATGCCGCCATAGGAGTCAGAAGGCCCCTCGTTACCTATGACAAAACAATTAGAAAGTGATGCAATCTGGTATTGGTTGCCAATTCCTGTCATTGGTCCGCCTTGCGGAACAATATATTTAAATCCTTTTAATAGCTCATAAATTTTTTCTTCCGGAAGCGGATTAGGGTATTTATTGTCAATACGTGCCAGTTCACGTGCCAGCCTGCGGTGCATCTCATCCGGCGTGCGCTCATAAATATTGCCATAGGAATCCTTTAAGGCATATTTATTAGCCCAGACTGTTGCAGCAAGCTCATCGCCGTTGAAGTATTCCTTGGCAGCCTTGACCACCTCGTCGTATTTATACGATTGATCTTTTTCTTTTTTCTTTTTCACAGCTTGCTTTTCAATGTTCATTACTTTATCTTCCTTTTTTAAGGCTTCTTTTTGTTTATTACCTGTAGAAATGTTATTTGTATGCATCATTGTGGGTTTGTTTAGGGATCAATTAACAAGATGCAAGTTATGTATTTGAAATTATACAGGTCAATTGCTAAGGCTTGTATTTATTAACATTTCTGATTAGTTATTAACGACTACTTCAAAAGCCCTGATATAAAAGAATTTCATGGCATAAAGCTTGAAATGCCCGGGATTTGATTCCTTAAAATGGCTCCTGTTGCGTGCTAATACGCAAATTGACAGGGTTTTAATATTATCAGGTAATATTATTGACTGCAAATGATGTGCCTTAAATGTGTGTTATGATTTTTTTTATAGCGCCGGATCTGGATTGAACATATCCTTTGGCTGATTGACTGGCAGTTTTCCGTTTATCATTATCCTGGCGCAAGGCTTCAATGGTCTGGGTTATTTCACTGCTATTATTGACGGGGAAAGCAGCTTTTATTGCTACTAATTCAACGGCTTCAAGAAATTTTTTGTATTTCGGGCCAAATAAAACCGGTAAGCCATACGTGGCTGCTTCAAGCGTGTTATGAATCCCCTTGCCGAAGCCTCCCCCGATATAAGCGATGCTGCCGTATTTATATAACGAGGATAGCATCCCGATATTGTCAATAATAAGGACCCGGATTTGTTCTGTCGATATTTCTTTGCTGAGTTGCGAGTACCGGATAGAGGTTACCTGGAGCATTTCTTCGAGTTGCTTGATCCCGGATGGATGAATTTCGTGAGGGGCAATGATAAACTTGCTGTGGGGTGCCGGTTGGTTATTGATGTAGCTGCATAATAATTCTTCATCAGCAGGCCATGTGCTGCCAGCAATAATCACTTCGTGGTCATTGCAGAAGGCATTGATCAATGGCCGTTCCGGACTGGATTCTGCAAGTTGGCGTACGCGGTCGAAACGGGTATCTCCGGAGATTATGTAATGCTTAATGCCTATGCCTTCAAGAAGATTAGCAGATGACTGATCCTGAACAAATAAATAACAAAAAAACCGAAGCATCTTTCTGTAAAAGGACCCGTACCATTTAAAAAAGATTTGCCCGGAACGGAAAATGCCTGATATAAGGTAGACTGGAGTGTTGTTCCTGGCAAGTTCACGCAAAAAGAAATACCAGTATTCGTATTTGATAAAAAAAACCTGCCGGGGCTGTACTAAACGAATAAAATGCCTGGCATTTCCCGGAGTATCAAGGGGTAAGTAGCTTACATAATCAGCGAGCGGATCATTCTTTCTGATTTCATATCCTGATGGAGAAAAAAAAGTGAGCAGGATAAATTGCTCAGGTTGTGTTTCTTTGATTTTTTCAAGTAAGGGACGCCCTTGTTCAAATTCTCCTAATGATGCACAGTGAAACCAGGTGATTTTTGCATGAGTTGGTATGTGTTCTTCTAATTTTTGGAATAATTGACGGCGGCCTTTTATGAATTGCCGGGCTTTATTATTGAAAACCGAGGCAAAACTTATTATCAACCCATAAAGCCGGACAGAAAAAAGGTAAATAATCCACATAACTGTTTTTTTTCACAAAGTTAATGATTGTTGAATAGCGATTGTGGATTTTTTTCTTTTAATCAACAGGACTGTTTAGATGACTATTTTTAACCGATTTATAGAAAAGAAGATAGCTACTTAATTGATTTTAACCTGTTCCCGTTCTGTCCATCTGTAAATTTTATCCGACCGTCTGAGAAATTGTTTGACGGGGATGGAGCAAAGTTCTCCTTTGTGTGTTGATGGGGTTGTTTTTAAGTCCACTCGTATTTCTTCAATTTTTGTTTCTATTACACCGGTTGTAGGGCCGGTAATCAGTATCTGGTCACCGGTTTTTAATTCGCCGCTTTCCATTTTCACCTCTGCCACACCTAATTTGGTGTAGTAATTGGTTATTTTACCAACGTATGTCTTTTTCATGGTTGCTTTTGACCCATAAATATGGCTCCATTCTCCAAGCCGTTGCCCCAGGTAGTATCCATCCCAGAAGCCCCGGTTGAAAACCATAGATAATTGCTCCATCCAATTATCTATATGATATTGATCAAAGTAACCGTCAATAATTGCATGAAGGGCTTCGTTGTATACCTGGGTTACGGTTTTGACATACTCTGGAGAGCGGGCCCGCCCTTCAATTTTAAGAACGGTAATGCCGGCATCAATTATTTTATTTAGAAAGTGAAGGGTGCAAAGATCTTTGGGGGACATGATATATTCATGGTCAATTTCCAGTTCTTCACCGGATTCATTTTCTGTTACCAGGTATTTTTTCCGGCAGGTTTGCAGGCATTGGCCGCGATTCGCACTTTTATTTTTTTCGTGCAGGCTGAGATAGCATTTACCGGATATAGACATACAAAGGGCACCGTGAATGAACATTTCAAGTCCAACAGGTCTGCCTGCGGGCCCTTTGATATTTTCTTTTTTGATTTGTTCAGAGATATGCCTGACCTGCTCAAGGTTAAGTTCCCTGGCAAGAACGGCAACATCCACCCATTGGCTATAATGGCGGAGTGCTTCGGTGTTGCTGATGTTTAATTGGGTTGATGCATGTACTTCCATGCCTTGCTCCCGTGCATAGTTCACTACCGCATGATCGGAGGCGATAATTGCTGAGATGTTATGCTGGCGGGCAAGGTCCACGGTTTGACGCATTTCCGCCAATTCCTTATCATATATGACGGTGTTGATGGTAAGATATGTTTTTATTCCCGCATTTTTGGCTATCCTGGTTAATTCGGCCAGGTCATTTGCTGTGAAATTAATGGTTGATTGAGACCGCATATTGAGCTTGCCAAGGCCAAAATATATGGCATCAGCACCACCCTGTATGGCTGCTTGCAGCGACTCGAATGAGCCAACTGGCGCCATAAGTTCAATGTCTTCCCGTTTAAATTCCATAGGGCAAAATTAACTATTTTTATCTGACAAAAGTCCCGTGCTTTTTTATTATT
The DNA here is from genome assembly GCA_964606415.1 of uncultured Bacteroidales bacterium. Taxonomy (GTDB): domain Bacteria; phylum Bacteroidota; class Bacteroidia; order Bacteroidales; family JBBRXJ01; genus CAZSGN01. Next base: position 216 of record CAZSGN010000095.1, on the reverse strand, counting down.
CTAATCCTGCCGCAAGCGGTCTCTTGCGGAAGAAGAGGGGGGTATTCATGACTATTTTAAACCATTATAACATTACCAGCTATGCATTTCTTTGCCAACCGCCAACCGCCAACAGCCATTTGAACCAAATACTAATTATCTGTCAAACAGTATTTTTAGAAGGTTCTACCACTAATTTAATGAAAGCTTGCAAATTGTTTATATGTAGATAAAATA
>CAZSGN010000094.1:0-9550 GCA_964606415.1 uncultured Bacteroidales bacterium | reverse complement strand
TTTTGGTAACTTTGGTATTGCAAGCTTATGGGGCTTATTTTGATCTGCTCACCAGTAAACTGGTTGTTTCCTTTGAGCAATAACTGTAAAGACTGGCGGTTAAATGAGCCTGACAGGTAGTCTGTAGTTTCTATGGCTATTAACCATTGTATTTCCGGGATGTATGAATGTTGTATATGGGCTTTTATTCCGGAGTATAAATGACCTCCGAATGAATTTTGTTTTTTAAGGTTGTTTGTGATGTTACTAATATCCTCCTTTGATAAATGCCCCCCGGTAATTGACTGGTAAATGTGTTTATTGCTAAGAAAATTGGCGTTGATATGATAACCGGCATCGAACTGAATGGACTGACTGGAAAGTGAAAAGTGATCGGTATGTATGCGATGATTAATAATCTGACTTTTTAAAGGAAAGAAATAGACTATCAGAAAAAGAATGAATAAATAAAGTCTCATTGTCCGGGGCCTTTTGTTAAATAGGTAAAGTTGCCTGTTGTTTTAATATCCATGTGGTAATGATCATAGAACTGGAGTGATTTTCCTTCGGGAATGGTGGAGAAATGAATGTGAAAGCTCAATTGTTTTGTTGAACGCAGATGAGCAGCAACTTCTTTGTTAATGTTAAATGAGATAATGCTGCTTTCTGCTTGCAAAACCATTTCGCTGGTTGATTCAATTTTACCAGCGGATATATTCTTTGACGATGTAAGGGAATCCAGTAATACTTTGTCTTCACCAATCAGGCAAAGGGCAATGTGGGCTTCTATGGGGAATTGGTTTTCTATGTGAAAGTTGATTTTACCTTCCTGGATTTGATCTGTCCTTTTGTTGCCTGGCAGCTCGAGGTCAAAGGTGTCGGTTAAATGGATGTTGGCTATTTCTGTCATAAATGGCACTTCAATATCAATGAATGGTTTGATCTGGTTTTTTGATTTGGCAAAATCAGTATAATTGCCATGGTTGCCCTCAGGGTTTGTTTTGATTTGTAGACGATAGCTGAATTGGTTTGGGAGCAGGCCGATCATTTCATTTGTGTTGGCATTTTGTTCATTAATAGTAAAAAATGATGTTTTAGGAACAACATCTCCCTGCCAGGTGGCGCTCTCGATAAAAAAGGAATCCGGAAGCTCTTGCTGGTTAAGACATATCTTACGGTCATCAAGATTGTTATGAGCACAAATGTCTTGTAAGAAAATGGCGCCTTCTGTGCCTAAGTGATTTTCAATGCCAAAACGCATTCTACTTTTTGTTATGCTTAAGCTATCCAGATTAAAAGATTCAAAAACATCAAATGCAATGGTGTCCGGACCAATATCGAAAACAGACTGCCCCATGTATCCCCAGACTACTTCAGGGACGAGGTCTACCACTTCGACAATGACATCAACACTATCTTCAAGCGTAAGGTTCACCTGGGTTTCTGTTGAGTCAATGCGCCCGGTTATTTCACTGTAGAATGCATTTACTGTATCACCAAAACCTGTAAAATCAAATACATACCCATCAAAATCATACCAGAATTCTTTTTCTATTTTTCCACCCGGAGGCGCTGCTGCAACGGGTATTTCTTCTTTGAAAGGCACATTATTTAATTTGGCTCCAGGAATGCTGTAGGTAAAAAATGTTTCTTCCTCAATGGTGCTAATCACCCGAATTCTTAACCTGCCTTGTTGAATGGTTCCTTCGGTCAGTTCAACATCATTCATCCCTTCAAGATAATTGACTTCTTCGTTATAGATAATTTGCTGGGCCGGGAAAAAGGCTGTTGCTGAATGGATGCGCATATCTTTGATAGACACATCAATAGCGATAGAGTCATCATAATTTACAACTACATCGCCACCTTCATAGTCAAGATCAAAATCAATTTTAAACCGGATTTCCCCTTTTACTTCTCTGCCTTGCAGGTTAACGGTATCTACTTCAGTTGTGTAAGGCATGATATCGGGGAAGGAACGTTGTATAGAGTCTGTTTCACTCAGGTGAAGCGTATAGGTGATGTTTTTAATGGAGACCGGAAAGCCGTTGTCTATTGATAGTTCTAATATTCCTTCTTTAAGGTGAATGTATTGAAAATATTCGGAGCCGTCAACGGTATCCGGGCCAACAGAAAGACCTGTGATAGGGAATATAAGGTTAGGGAAGGGGACTTTTTCGCCATCTTCGACGGTTAGGCCTGCGTCATCAAGCACCTCTTCCATTCTAATTGCTTGATGAATGTTTTGATCTCCTAAGTGTATGGAGTCTAATTTTACGTTTTTTAAATAGGGGTCAACATTAAGCGAGATCACAGAATCCATTGTTAGTTCGGATAGTTCTTTTCTGAATATCAGATAAATAGAATCATTTCTGCTGGTGATGCTGCTATCCCGTATAATATCTTCGATCTGTAGGGTGGTTTTAAAAAGTGGTGCCAATAATTGACTCTCCCAGGAAGGACCTTCAAATTTTTTGCAGTTATTCAATGATATTAATGCTAAAAGCATAAAAAAAATGAGGCGGAGCGGTTTCATTATGATGTGTTTAACTATTTTATCTGTTTATGAGTTAATGTTCCTTAAAATTAAAATAAATGATATTAATTGGGAATAACAATATTATATTGAATTAAATTTTTGTTTCTTGTGATTCTTAATCAGCATTATAATGATAAGATATGAACACCAATTATAATTTTATACAATTAGAGCAGTAATTAGTAACCGTATAAAAAACGGTAAAAAGATTAAAGATTAATTTGAATAATTTTTAGTATATAAATCTTATCTGAGTATTTTTCTCACAAAGGCAACAGTGAAATAAGACAGCATGAACGGGCCTATAAATCCTTCAATGGATGCTATGAACTTTAAAAAGCCGGTTGGAGTACAATCTCCATAACCTACTGTTGAAAAAGTGATAAGGCTATAATAAAGGGTGTCTAATACTCTCATTATAAAGCTTGATTCGGGATGAATACAACTAATAGCTGTATTCATAATGTAGGGGCAGGTGATGTGTAAAAAGCTAAAAGATAAATATACAATGAAAACACTTCTAAGTACTCTGGCAGGAGAGGTTGCATACAACCCCATTTTATCAACAACAATCCATTTAAAAAGATGAAAAGGATATTTTGTTATTAAATTTATTCTGGATGAGTTTAAAATAGTATTAAGATGATCCTTTTGCTCGTATCTTTTAAACTGAATATATGCCAGATCTTCGTATTTATAATTTCCGATGCGGCTAAAATTTTCTTTTAGAATTCTGAATTGTTCTGCTTTTTGTATATCATTTGTTTCTACCTGTTTAGTGATGATGTTTTTTAAATTATTATCGAACCAGTCAATATAAATTTGTCCAATTAAACGCATTCCTGCAATGTTAAGACAGCTTATGTTAACCGTATGGTTATATGATGAAAAATCGATTATATCTCGTACAATTGTATCAGATAAATTAAGGTAATTACATTTTGATACTTTGAAATCAATGTGCTTGTTAATTTGACATGATGTCAGGGATAATTTATTAAATAGAGATTTCCCAAAATAAACATTGCAATCACCAAAATCTGTATCATCAAATAAAACTTCTGAATCACCATATTCAGCTTCTTCAAAAGTTAGAACGCCACTTCCCAAATGTGATTTTTTAAATGTCATCCTGCTCAGGATTAGTTGACTTCCATCAAAGGCGATCTCTCCCTTGCCAAATTTAGATCGGTTAAAGTTTACTTTTCCTTCGTCAAATTCAACTTTTCTAAAATCTACTTTCCCTTCTCCAAATTCTGTTTTTTCAAAAGAAATGTCTCCTTTTTTAAAATGTGCAAACTGAAAATTAACATCTCCGGTGTTAAAACGGGCTACTTTAAATGAAACATTTCCCTCGCAAAAATTTGTGTTTATAAAATAAACGTTTCCTTTACCAAATTCTGTGTTTACAAATGAAATATCACCTGAGCCAAAATTTGCATGCTTGAAATCTTTATCACCTGCACAGAAGATGGTGTTTTTAAAATCGACTTTCCCTGAGCCAAAATCTACATTTGAGAAATCCACATGGCCATTTTTAAAAATAATATTTATAAAGTTTTTTATTCCATCATTAAATTTTGCTTTGTGGAAATTAACCTGGCCATTAATAAAAATACTTTGGTTAAAGGATAATTGATGATTTAAAAAATTAGCGTATGAAAAATCCGTTTCGTGTCTCGAATCATAGAAAGTGCCTATTGAACTAAAATTATTCAGATCAATCATTGTTTCATCCGTTAATTTTCTTGATTTTCTATAATCATTCAGTGAGAAGTTTTCAATATAACACTCATCAAGAATAATATCCTCGCCATTATCTATTTTATAATAAATTTCTTCTGTTGTTATAAAAGCCAATTCGATGTAATCAATTTCCTTTTTGTTTTCAGAATAAAAGCTAATGGCAGCAGTTGATTTGGAGTGTACGCCACTTTTTCCATTGAAAGGAGTTGGTCTGATTTTAACTTTATAATTTGCAAAATTTGAATACATATTGTCTACTTTTCTTCATAATCGGGTTAGCAATACAGGTGGGTATAAGGCTGCAAGAAAACTGCCTGTTGAATATATATGATTTTTGGTTTGCTTATTCTTTTGGCCTTTTTTCTTTCTTAATTCAAATATATTATATTTTTCATTATTGAAGGTATTTTTGTGAAAAATATCCAAAATCAATAACCGGCATTTTGGCACAATAATATTTTTCAGGATAAGCTTTTATTCTATTTTGCTAATCCCCTGGCTGTGAGTTATTTCTTTTCGACAACTCTTTTGATGCTTTGTAATCATTGTTTGATTTTATTCATACAGGTCTTCTGGGCGCTGTTTTTTCTAATTTGTATCTTACTACAAATAGCTCGTTACTACGTGACTATAATAAGTTGCGTAGCAGCGTCCTGATTGTAGAAAATTAAAATAGATGAAGTAACATAACCACGTAGCGGTGATCTGTTATTTTTTATCGGACATAATGATTTTTTTTTTGTAGAACAAATATTTGTATTAGATTTGTATGTGAATACGCAATGTTATCTATAGAGATATATGTGTATTAATTTTTAATATATAATAACCCTTAAAAATTTTCATTATGCGAAGCACATTTTTTTATTTTTTAATTTCCGTTATGGCAGGTATGTTAATCTCTTCTTGTGAAAAAGATGACGATATAAAAACACAAAATGATGATAATACTGCTTCTGAATTTGGAGGTACAACATGGCATTATGAGACTTCTGCCGGTTTTAATGATGAAACAACCAAAGTAAAAGGTACATTAGCATTTTTGTCCAGTGATAAGTTTACATATTCCGAGGAATATGTGGAAAAGAGTCCCAGTGTCACTATTGAGCTGGCTGACTCCATTGAAGGTACTTATTCTTATAGTGGATCTCCTAATGTAGATAGTAATTTGGTTTTTACTTATACCAATACTTCGGGTGTTGAAACAAAAAATTATGCCAGGTATGTTAATGATAGTACTATGGATATTGAACTGATTTGGTTAACAATTGATGGAATAACAAGAGAATTATCCCGCAAATAAAGCGATTTTGATGATTCTTCCACCTCATCTGATTCTCCGTTCAACATGGATGGCATTATAAAATAATCCCGATAGGGATGTCCTGTTTTGTTAAAGTCCGAATTATTTCTGCCTTTGATATCAAAAAAGACCAGGCAAATACTTATACACAGGATTTGCTTACACATTATTTTTTCGACTTTATTGACTTACAATAGTGGGATTAGGGGTTCTGAACCTTAACCAGACAGTAATTGTTGTGATTGGTTTATTTATTTTTATTGAGGGTATTCATGACATTATTAATTGCATCGCGGGCGACATCCGGGTCTACTCCTGATTTTCATTGTCGGACTTAGCCTGATATGAGGCTCATTATTAAATTCTTAAGCGTGCTGCATGCGCACGGGTTATATTTTTATTGATGTCTGATTGATTAGTCGTTGCCAAGAATAAGGGGAAGCCCATTATCATTATTGCCGATAATGACCACTTTGCTGTTTTCAGAATTAGACAACTCCAGGGTTGCTTCAATACCTCTCCATTGAAGGAGCTTATCGGAAAGGCTTTCGGTAACAATCCTGTTGTATTTTGCTTCTGCCTCTGCCGCGATCTCTTTACGCTCTGCTTCCTGGCGTTCTTTGTCGAGCTTATATTTATAAGTAAGTGCTTCTTGTTCTTCTTTGAGTTTTATTTCTATCGATTCTTTGATCTTGGGAGGAAGCTTTATCGATCGGATGAGCAAGGCTTCCATGTGTATGTGGTTTTTATTTAAAACTTTCTGGGTTTTTTGAATGATCTTTTCTTCAACGGTTTCTCTTTTTGTTGAATAGATTTGTTCTGCACTATATTGTCCGGTTACCTGCCTGACAGTGGATCTTAATTGTGGAATAACCAGATCCTGAATGTATGTTTGAGGAAATTTTTCATGTAAATAGCCGATCTCTTCGTAACGCGGACGGAATTGGATGCTTACATCAATAGAGAGAGAAAGGCCGTTTTTATCAAGAATATCCAGGGTTTGTTCTCTTTGCTGAATCTTGGCATCGTATGTATAAATCTCATTCCATGGAGCAATGATGTGAAACCCAGGCTCCCGTATATGTTCTTTGTCCAGCCCAGTGGTGAATTTTTTAAAAACAACCCCACGTTCCGTAGGCTGAATGATAATGAATGTGGAAAAGATAAGTATAACTGCTGCTATGACAATCGCAAAAAACAATAAAAGACTTAGTTTGAATTTTTTCATAATAGGTTATTGTTATTTCTAATGTACAAAAATAATCAATTTGAGTATTATTAAAACCCAATTTGATCGATTCTTATTAGAAATAAGTTAAAAAGCCTGTTTCGATTTTTTAAAAGATTAAGAAAATGTAAGCCTTTCCCTTCATTCATATCGATCAAATCAGTAAGAGTATAATTTTTCATCGCTTCTGATATGTAATAATGGTATTTCTTTGATATATATATATTTAATTTATTTGAAAAAGATTGTTAGCGCCTGTCAATAAAGTCGAGCGTTTGATCTATAAACCCAAGTGTTTGGATTATTATGTTCGGTAACGAGGCTTGCTAAGTTCCAAAATGTGGAGTTTAATGGGGTAAATAAGTTATTTTGGGAAAAGCGTAACGAAGTTAGCTGATATTATGGACGAGCTCTAAATGTTAATAACTGGATTTTGTGAGCTGGATAAAGTTTTGTAATTTTAATTTATTACTTAGGTTTATATTTGGGTATTAATTATTTTCCGGTTTTTAGAAAAGGCACTGGATTTTTTATTTTTTGGATATAATTATGGAAAAAAGTAGATTGGAAGCATTGATTAATTTATTGGATGACCCGGATGATACTGTGGCTTTGACTGTTACTGAGAATTTATTGAAGGCTGGCCGTGATGTTATTCCGGTACTCGAGCAAGCATGGGAAGAGGCTGCTGGATCTGAAATATTTCAGGAAAGACTGGAGAATGTCATTAATGATATTCAGTTTCAGGATATCAAACGGGATTTGGCTTATTGGTGCCATCATGAGAAAGGAAATTTGATTAAAGGCGCTTTTATTATTGCAAAATATCAATATCCGGAGATTAAATTCAGGCAAATTGATGAATTGATTGAGAAATTAGTCCGGGATGTGTGGCTTGAGATCAATAATGACTTGACTGCTCTTGAAAAAGTACGGATTATGAATGATATTTTTTTTGGTCATCATGGTTTTCAGGTGAATAAGACAAATCTCTTCTCTCCTTATAATAGCTACATTAATTATGTGCTTGATGCTAAAAAAGGAAATGCTTTATCCCTGTCAATTATTTACATGACCATTGCTCAGCGCCTGGGAATGTCTATTGAAGGCGTAAATCTGCCTAATAATTTTATTATGGCATATATGGATCGCTATGTTTATGGTGACCTGTTCAGGGATAATGTGTTGTTTTATATGGATCCGCTTAGTAACGGGGCTGCTTTGAGCCGGAAGGAGATTGATCATTACCTGAAAAAAATCAATGTTAAGCCTCATGAATCTTTTTATACACCTTGCGATCATATCAAAATTCTGCAGCGTTTGTTATCTAATTTGATTGTTGCTTACAATAAAACCGGACAGGAGTCAAAAGTAGAGCAGATCAAAATTTTATTCTCTATTCTTTCAACAGAAGGTATGGAGGACTGATTTTTCTTCATGGTTAAACGGGGTTTTGGTAAAGGCTTTTTTTAGTCATTCCACAATTGACTGAGTTTATCCATCAGTATTTGCCGCTCAATAGGCTTTGAAATATAGTCATCAAAACCTTGTTCCAGCATTTTTTCCTTGTCTCCCTGCATAGCAAAAGCTGTTTGTGCAATGACTGGAAGGGATGGAGCATATTCTTTTATTTTCGACAAAAGAGCAGAGCCTTTCATGTCAGGAAGGTTAATGTCCATAAGTATGGCATCCATGCCACTGCTGTTTTTTAACAGTTTTAGTGCGTGTTCTCCATTTTTGGACCAACTAAGTCTTGCTCCGGTAATTTCCAGTGCTGAACGGAGGTAGTTATAACCGGCAATATGGTCTTCGATGATCAATATTTTTTTTGTGGTCCAGTCATGTTTTTTATTTTCAGGTACATTTGTTTGTTCTTTTCTGGGTAAAACAGGAGTGTATGGAAGGCTAAAATAGAAGGTTGTCCCTGCTCCGGGCTCACTACGAACCCATATTGTACCACCCATTAATTCAACCAATTCTTTGCTTATGGCCAGTCCTAAACCTGTGCCGCCATAGCGTCTCTTGGTCGATTGATCAGCTTGTTTGAATCGTTCAAAGATCATTTGTTGGTCTTTGGGAGAGATTCCAATACCGGTATCGTTTACATAAAATAAGAGGGATTGATCGTTTTTGTTATAGTCATAGCCAAATTTTATATAGCCTTTATGGGTGAATTTGAGCGCATTATTGATGAGGTTGATTAATATTTGTTTTAATCTTGTTTTATCAGTAAGTATTAATGCTGAATCATCTGGAAGGTTTACATTTGATGTAATGTTGATGTCATATTTGTTAATTCTGTTTTTTTCGTTTTTAAAATAGATTTCTAAATCATGAATGGTCTTATTTAAATTGGTCTCTGTTTGATGAACTGACAGTTGACGCGCTTCAATTCTGCTGATATCTATAATGTCGTTTATCAGGGTTAAAAGTTGTTTGCTGTTTTCATAAATATAATGAAGAAAAAAATCTTGTTTTTCTTTGGGTTGTTCAGTGTTAATCATGAGCTCGCAAAAACCCATGATTCCATTCATAGGCGTTCTGATCTCGTGGGACATGTTCGCCAGGAAAGCGGATTTTAATTGATCTGATTCCTGGGCTTTTTCTTTGGCCAGTATAAGTTCGTATTGTACATTTTTGATATCTTCTATGTTTCTAAGCATGAATAAGATATATTGCTCTGAGTGTATGTACATTAAACTCGCAGAGATCAGGCAAGGGATTATTTTGCCATTATTCGCATGGATTTCTATTT
>CAZSGN010000093.1:0-9606 GCA_964606415.1 uncultured Bacteroidales bacterium | reverse complement strand
TCCAGACATCAGAGAGAGCACGTTCTTATGAATGGGATTTTGGCGACAGTCTGACAAGCATACAAAAAGATCCACCAAAACATAAATACAGTGAAGCCGGGGTTTATAATGTCAGCCTTCGTCTAACCAATGGGTGCGGAAATGACACAACTCTTTATGATTCTATAGAAGTCATTGAAGATCTTGAATACAAAGGCTCAGTAGGTTATGGGACAAATGTCAGTGAGATATGCCCTGACGAAGCGATCCATTTCAATGCATGGGAAAATGCCCGTTCATATCTGTGGAACCTGGGAGACGGAAACATCTCAAGAGAAAAGAACTTCAAACATTCGTTCAAAGAAGCTGGTTTATACACTTATAGCCTGACATTAATAAATGGATGCGGAAATGATACCACCGTAACAGATAGCCTGACCATTAAAGAAAACTCGCCCATTAATCCCTCAGCACAAATCCAGGTTTGGCCCGGTTCTCAAGCTTGTCCCAATGAGGATATCACATTTTCATTGAAGAATGTAAATGCGACCAATATAAGATGGAATTTTGGTGACGGCGAAACATCAACACAAAAAACAGCGACCCATTCGTATTCCATTGCAGCCAATTACAATGTATCTGTACAAATAACAAATAACTGCGGAAATGACACCATTATTTACAAGGACATCACTATCAAAAATGATATAAAACCCAATTTATCAGCCTATGAATACAATGTGGTTTCAGATAAAGCCTGTCCCGGCGACTCCGTTATTTTTAGCATAATGCCAATAAATTCTGAATACACATGGCATTTTGGAGACGGTCATTCATCATCAAACCCTGAGCTATTTGTCCAGGCGAATGGGGATGGGGCCACTTCACAAGGTGATAATAATACAATACAAGCTTACCTTTTTAAACATGCGTATGAAAATGAAGGAGACTACCAAACTTATATAGAAATCACCAATGGATGTGGAAATACCGTCACCGACAGCATTAACATAGAAATTTCATCGTCAACAGACATCAATCCCTATTTCCACTGGAATACAAATTCACCAAGCGTAGACAGCACCATCGCATTCTTTGCCCATGGAGCAAACCAATATATATGGGATTTTGGAGATGGTTCCCCTAAAGACACAACCTACAACACCTATAGCCAAAACACCCATGTCTACCAGGAAGCAGGCGAATACCAGATTCAAGTGGATGCATCTAATTCTTGTGGCTTCACAAAATCCAAAGCATATAACATTAGTATTTATGATATTAATGAAGGCATAAACGCTATAAATACTGGCTATTGCCCAGGAGATACAGTATGGTTTGATGGACAAGGATATTCCCAAACAGGCGTATATTATCTCCCGGTAAATACAGATAGTGCAATCCTTTTAACCATTAATGAATTTCCAACATACAACAAAATCGTCGACACATCCTTTTGCCAGGGCTCAGCCATCATTATTGACGATACTTTTTACAGCACGCCCGGACAGACGGTTACAGACACACTGGAGTCAATATACGGTTGTGACAGTATTGTTACCTATAACCTGAAATATGATACAGCAGCTTTCAACGAGGAACTATGCATGGTAAGAGTTGATCTTGAAACAGGTAAAAATATGCTTGTATGGGAAAAAACGCCCAACATGAAAACAAGCATGTATTATTTATACAGGGAAAGCAATACACAAGGCGATTATTTCCTGTTAGACTCAGTACCTTATGATACTTTGAGCGTATATGTTGATGAAACATCCAACCCGGAAAGCCAGCAGCATTTATACAAAATCCAAACAAAAGACAGGTGCGGGAATATCACATCATTAGATCAAAATTCCTATCACAAAACCATGCTGTTGCAATACTCGGGCTCAACGGGAGGAATTAACCTGTCCTGGAATAACCGTTACGAAATTGACGGAAGTCCATATTCATTCCAAAGCTATATTATTTACAGAGGAAGCGATTCTACCGCACTGCAACCCATAGATACCGTTTCCGGAAGCATCTATGCTTACATTGACACCTCAACAACAGCCTTAAACCAACGGATGTATTACCGAATAGGCGGGGTCAAATCTGCAATTTGTGATCCGGCCGGTTTACTAAAAGCCAGCAGCGGACCATTCAGTCAAAGCATATCTAATCTTGAAGACAACAGATTGCGGAGCAGTAATAATATCCACAAACTAAGCAGTCAAGCTACGCATTTTACCGTTTTCCCAAATCCCTATAAAGAAAGATCCTGGATTCAATATCAAATAAACAAAAAACAATACGTACGGATCAATATTTATAACATGATGGGAGAAAAAATTGAAACAATTTTTGAAGGATACAAGCCCGCGGGTATTCATAAAAAAATTATTGGGACATCAAGCCTGTCACAGGGTATGTACTTTATTGAGTTAATACTGGAAGGAAAAAAATACACGAGACGGTTAATAAAAATTGAATAAAATGCACAAATCTTCCCTCCTAAATAATCTCTCTCGATTATTGCGTTGACTTTTGCCCTAAAAGCCCCCGGCATACCCAATGCCGGGGCACTTTCACTCTAAAAAGCCCGCTAAATATCAAACTTAGCGGGCTTTTTTAAATAATAACAATTATAAAATGACAACCACCGGTTATTCCTGTTTAAATTTTCCAAGATCATTTAAAGTGGAATGATTAATAAAAGAAGCCAGTCCATCATTTGTTGAGCGCGCCCAACGCAAATAAACCTCTGTTGTCTTCCAGTATTCATGATTCCTTTCAGTATCCAACACTAAAAGATGTCCCATTATAATATTTCCGGCCATTTCCACCATCCGGCGCGCATGAAAATCTATGAATTCTTTATTTTCCTTTCCGGTAACATGAGCAACCGAATTTTCATAATGATCAGCCATTTCGATCAAAACCCGACGATAATTTTCCAATTCTGGTTTAATATCAACCTTCTCATATTCCCTCATTTGCGTGAGATAGAAACCAGTGGTTACATAGCGGATAGCGGCAACAACCTGCAACTGTGTTGTTCCTTCATAAATAGTAGTTATTCTTGCGTCCCGGTAAATCCTTTCTACCGGATAATCTTTCATAAATCCTGAACCACCGTGTATTTGTACAGCATCGTATGCATTTTGATTACAAAATTCAGAACTAAGTCCTTTAGCCAAAGGTGTATACGCATCTGCTAATTTTTGATATTTTTTAAGCTCCGGACGCTCCTCTTTATCAAGTTTTTTCTCATCCGCCAAATGCTGATAAGACTTATATACATCAACAAAACGAGACGTCTCGTAGAGCAATGAGCGAGATGCATCCAATTTAGCTTTCATCACGCTTAACATTTCATATACAGCCGGGAATTCTATAATTGCCTGGCCAAATTGCTCACGCTCTTTGGCATAACTATAAGCCTCACGGTAAGCAGCATCAGAAATGCCAACAGATTGAGCCGCAATACCAAGACGTGCACTATTCATCAACGCCATGACATATTTAATCAATCCCATCTTACGTTGACCAACCAATTCGGCAGGTGCATTTTTAAAAACAAGTTCACAAGTAGGTGAACCTTTGATACCCATTTTATTTTCAATACGCCGAACGGTGATCCCCCCTTTTTTCTTGTCAAATATAAACATTGAAAGGCCACGTCCATCAAGCGTACCATCTTCTGAACGGGCCAGGACAAGAGAAATATCGCCATCCCCATTAGTTATAAAACGCTTAACCCCATTCAAATACCACTGATCTTCTTCTTCGTTATAAGTTGCTTTTAGCTGTACAGCTTGTAAATCTGATCCGGCATCGGGTTCGGTAAGATCCATTGCCATTGTTTCTCCCTGGCATACACGCTTAAGATAGTGTTCTTTTTGCTCTTCGGAAGCAAATTCGTTGATTGTTTCCGCGCAATCCTGCAATCCCCAAATATTAACGAAACCAGCATCGGCACGCGAAACCATATCAGCAGCCATAACATAAGGAATAATAGGGAAATTTAACCCATCATACTTACGGGGCAGGGTAATTCCCAAAAGTCCGGCTTTAACCAGCGCATCATAATTATCACTGGTTCCGGCAGCATATTCTACCCGGCCATTATTCACCTTAGGCCCTTCTTCATCAACAGATTCGGCATTTTTAGCAATCGTATTGGCACAAATATCCCCAACAATTTCCAGAACCTTGTCATAATTATCAATAGCATCCTCAAAATCTACCGGAGCATGATCAAATTGATCTTTATCTTTAAAACCATTTTCTTTAAGATCCACAATCTTTTTCATCAAAGGATGACTCAGATGAAAACTGAGATCAGGATTATCGCGGTAAAAATTTTCCATTTTCCTATTATTATCTGTTTTGTTTTTACTTGGTATTTTCTTTGTAATATTTAATCATTTTAGGCACCACTTCTTCAATAGTCCCATTAATAATATAATCAGCCATTTTATTAATTGGTGCAGCCGGGTCATTATTTATAGCGATCACCATAGCTGACTCTTCCATTCCTGCTATATGTTGTATCTGTCCACTAATTCCACAAGCAATATAAAGCTTTGGGCGTACCGTTACACCAGTCTGTCCAATTTGCCTGTCTTTATCTACCAGTCCAGCATCCACGGCTGCTCTTGACGCCCCGACTTCTCCACCAATTAATTCGGCCAAATCAAATAAAAGGTTAAAATTATCTTTGGTTCCTACGCCATAACCACCAGCCACAATAATCGAAGAATTTTTAATATTCACTTTTGAGGCTTCCATGTGCCGCTCAATGACTTTAACCAGGAATGCCTCATCATCAACATATTTACTGACATCAATCTCAATCACTTTACCATTATAATTGTGATCAAGAATTTTCTTTTGCATAACACCTTCCCTTACAGTTGCCATCTGTGGCCGGCACTCAGGATTAATGATCGTTGCAATGATATTTCCCCCAAAAGCTGGCCGGATCTGATACAAAAGCTGATCATATTTTTTTCCAAGTTTTTTATCCTCGTGCTCCCCAATCACCAACTCGGTGCAATCTGCCGTTAATCCACTGTGAAGAGCAGAAGACACTCTAGGGCCAAGATCTCGTCCAATACTTGTTGCACCCATGAGAGCAATCTGAGGCTTTTGCTCTTTAAACAATTTAACGGTGATATCCGTATGAGGTATAGAAGTATAAGGATCCAATCTTTTATCATCAGCTAAATAAAGCGTATCTACGCCATAAGGAATAATTTCCTTTTCAACTCCTTTTAATTGACTGCCAATAACCAGGGCCTCTAAATCACAAGATAAGTCATCAGCCAGTTTACGTCCTTTAGTAAGCATTTCCTGACTTACATCGGCAATCTTACCGTCGTCGAATTCACAATAAACAATGATATTATTCATTTTTTTTTTATTTTTTACCCCTTCTGCAAGGGACCTGATCTGAAATATGATGATCCCTTCCGGGAAATTAAAATTCAGACACAGGAGTTCTTTTTTAGATATTAAAACTATTTATTAAAGCACTAACCAATTGTATGATTATTAATCAATTCCTTCATTAATTCATCAATATCATGATTATCCTGAGTTAACATTTTAGCCTCCTTCGCCTGAAAAACAATATTTTCAATTTTCTTCACCTTGGTTGGAGAACCAGATAATCCAAGCTGTTCACGATCAGCTTCAATATCATCCACACTCCATTCATTCAGTTGCAAATATGGCTTGTTATTTCCAATATAATCCTCATCTTTCTCTTGTTTCTCGGACAAAGTATAGGCATTTTTAAAAGTCATAATCCTTTTTGCATTCCTTGGCCGACACTCCGGAGCCGAACTATGCACAGAAACCACCATAGGCAAAGGTCCTTCAACTGTCTCCACTCCTCTTTCGAGGCGTCTTTTCACTCTCATCTTATTTTTATTCACAGAAACAATCTCTTCAGCATAAGTCACCTGGGGAATATTCAATTTTTCTGCAACCTGGGGTCCAACCTGGGCTGTATCCCCATCAATCGCCTGTCGGCCACATATAATGACATCATAATCTTTCATTTTTTTTATCGCACAAGATATGGCATAAGAAGTAGCCAATGTATCAGCACCAGCAAAAGCACGATCAGTAAGCAATATTCCTTTATCTGCCCCACGATACAGGCCTTCACGTAATACTTCAGCAGCGCGTACAGGCCCCATTGTTAAAACAGTAACCTGACTTCCCTGATATTTATCTTTCATCCTCAAAGCCTGTTCTAATGCATTCATGTCTTCGGGGTTAAAAATGGCAGGTAAAGCAGCCCTATTCACAGTTCCATCCGCCTTCATCGCGTCCTGACCAACATTACGTGTATCGGGAACTTGCTTGGCAAGAACAATAATATTTAATCCTTTCATTACTTTATCTTTTTCTTTTTTATTTATGTCTTGATTAAATGCGTTGATTCTTTATAAAAATCATTCATTACCGGATTATCCGAAAATGAATGGCGCAAATATAAACATAAGAATAATACTGACCAAAGAAATGAAAGATTTGCAATATATCCATTAAAAAAAACTAAACATAAAAAACAATCAGCCAGTCGATTAATCAATATAAAAACAAGAAAAGTATTGAAATAAAATTTAAAAAGCAGAGCAATTATCTTTATCAAAAGAACTTAAAAGGCCGCGATTAATAGATCTATATCCTGAGAAGGGATCTGATAAAGACTACTTATTAATTTATTTGTAAGAATACCATTATAGATATACACCCCATTTCTTAAGCCTACATCAACCTTAAGTTGCTGTTTTACACCACCAACCTCCCCCATTTTAAGGAGCACAGAAGCAAAGACATTACTCAAAGCAATAGAAGCGGTTCTTGGTACACGAGAAGCAATATTGGGAACACAATAATGCAGCACCCCATGTTTATAATAAGCCGGTTTTTTAAGCTTTCTAATCTCGGAAGTTTCAAAACACCCACCATGATCAACTGAAATATCAACAATCACCGCGCCATCTTTCATTTTCCTTACCATATCTTCAGAAACAAAAAAACGGGTTTCAAATTTTGGATTAGCAACTGCACCAATAACAACATCTGCTGACCGCAAAGCTTTCTGAAGTACACTGGGTTGAAAAATTGAGGTATAAAGTGAATGTCCTAATTTCTCCTGCAATAATTGTAACTTATGAATACTATCATCAAACACCTTCACAAAAGCCCCGAGGCCAATAGCAGCGCGGGCTGCAAATTCAGCTGCAGTACCCGCACCCAATATCACAACCTCAGCAGGTGTAATACCAGTCAACCCACCTAATAGGACACCTTTTCCATCCCGATCCTTACTAAGATATTCTGCCGCAACAAGAATTGAAGTATTTCCGGCAATCGCGTTCATTGACCGCTCCACCGGGAATCCATGATTTTCATCTTTAATTAACTCACAAGCAATGGCGATCACCTTTTTTTGCATCAGTTTCTTAATACAAGCCTTGGTTGTCCCATTTAACTGAATAGAAGATATAATTAATTGATTTCCTTTTAGTTTTTCGATTTCATCCTCTTTAAGAGGTCCGATTTTTAGTATCACATCAGCCTTTAGGGTTTCTTCCATTGTTTTCACAATAACCCCACCCGCCTCGCTATAATCGTTGTCAGAATAATTCGCTCCATTTCCAGCAGCAGTCTGAAGCAGTATATCATGGCCATTATTAACAAGAATCTGAACAGCTTCCGGAGTGAGCGGAACACGACTTTCGACCTCATGATCTTCGCAAGGAATACCTATCGTTAATTTTTTTTTCTTTTGACCGACTTCAAGCATCTCTTCCCGCGGCATTAACCCTTCTTTAGTAAAAGTCGTCAATTCCTGATATGAAAATTCTGCCTTTCCCATAAAATTATAACTTATAACTAAAAATACAACAAATGATTGAATTGACGAAAGATGATCAGATAAAAAATAAAAAGAACAAAAAAAGATCAACGATCAATCTACAATCCATTCACAACAAACTCCCTGGTTAAATCATCACTAACATTAATATGCACCTGCAAAAAATGTTCAGGGATCAAATCAGCGATTTTTTCGGGCCACTCAATAAAACAATAGTGATTATCAAAGAAATAATCTTCATACCCCATATCATATACCTCTTCGATTTTGTCAATACGGTAAAAATCCATATGGAAAAAGCGGTCATTGTTTGTTCCCCGGTATTCATTTATAATAGAAAAGGTAGGACTGGTCACATAATCAACCACGGACTTTTCCTCACATAAGGCTTTAATAAATGTTGTTTTTCCTGCTCCCATCGGGCCATAAAAAGCAATCTTTTTATGGTCTCCTGCAATTTGCCAAAATGTTTTCGCGGCAAAACTTATTTCCTCAACATCCGGTACGACAATTATTTCTTTCATTTTCAACTATTTTACAGGCTTCAAAACAGCAAAAGGAATTAACATTTCTTCTAAAGAAATCCCCCCATGTTGAAACGTATTTTTAAAATATCTCACATAATAATTATAGTTGTTTGGATAAACAAAATAATCATTGTTTTTTGCAAAAATAAAAGATTGATTTGATTGTTTTCCGGGAAGGTGAGCCTGGTCAGGATTTTTAATCTCCATCACCTCTTTAGGATTATAATTTAATTTTTTTCCACTCTTGAATCGAAGATTATTGGTTGCTTCCTTTTCACTAATCACTTTCACAGGATCCTGGACTTTTGTAGCGCCATGATCTGAGGTCACAACAACCGTCACATCTTCATTTGAAAGACGTTTAAAAAAATCGAACAATGAAGAATGAACAAACCAGGATAAGGTAAGCGTACGATAAGCCGCTTCATCACTAGCCAGTTCTTTGATCATATCCATATTTGTTTTAGCATGAGATAACATATCAACAAAATTATAAACCACCATCGTCAAATCATTATTCAGAAAATCATGATATTTTTTCATCACTTTTTTCTCCACATGGCGATTAAGGACCTTGTCATAAGAATAGCGGTATTTTTTACCCAGCCTGTTTAATTGTTTAGTGAGCAACTTCGGTTCAAACTGGTTTTTACCACCTTCCTCTTCATCACTCAACCACAGATCCGGCAGTATCTCATCAATTTCTCTGGGCATAAGTCCTGCAAACATAGCATTACGCGCATACTGGGTTGTTGTGGGCAAGATGCTGCACATCAGTTGTTCATGCTCGACCCGGTAGATATTCTGTATTTGTTGCGCAATCATTTTCCATTGATCATACCGAAGATTATCAATTACAAAAACAAAAACTTTTTCCCCTTTATCAACCAAAGGGAAAACATGGTTTTTAAAAATATTAGGAGACAAAACAGGTTTATCAGTTTCTTCATCGTTAACAGAAAGCCAGCGTAAATAATTTTTCTCGACATATTTGGCAAACTCGCTATTAGCCTCTGCTTTCTGCATTTGCAGAACTTCAGACATTTCTCCCCCCTCACTTTTCTGCAATTCAAGTTCCCAAAAAACCAATTTTTTATAGACTTCTGCCCAATCATTAAAAGAAAAAGACTCATTAATTTTCAAGCCTATTTGAGAAAACTCGGTCTGGTATTGTGATGTGGTTTTTTCTGAAACCAGCCGCTGGGTATCAAT
>CAZSGN010000092.1:0-9654 GCA_964606415.1 uncultured Bacteroidales bacterium | reverse complement strand
CAATTTGGGTTTTATCTACATATAAACAAATTGCAAGCTTTCATTAAATTAGTGGTAGAACCCTCTTTTTTGAAAAAAAAATACAGGAGGGGAGCCTTTCTTTTTTATTTATCCCGGGCAGGAAAAGTAAAGCGTTTGATAAATAATGTTCAATATCAATACAATAGAAAAGTGGGTTATTGACAAACTTTGTTTAAATTGATCAGCGCGTTTTGTTTATCCTCTGTATTGATGAGTACTGAGATATTGTGGATGCTGCCACCGTATGAGATCATCTGGATAGGGATGTTCTTCAGGGTTTCAAAAACCTTTCCTTTTACTTCTGCTGCTTCGGCCAGTTTGTAACCTACCAGGCAAATAATAGTCTGACTTTCTTTATATGACACGTTTCCATACTGTTTTAGCTCTTCAATGATGTTTTTTAATTGAGTAGTCTGGTCAATGGTCACTGATACGCCTACTTCAGAGGTGGCGATCATGTCAATAGCAGTTTGGTGTCTTTCGAAAATTTCAAAGACTTTGCGCAAAAAACCATAGGCTAAAAGCATTCTTCCTGATTTAATTTTGATCATGGTAATGTTATCTTTTGCCGCGACGGCTTTTAGTCCTTCCTCTTCTTTATCTTTTGTAATTGTTGTTCCAGGTGCATCAGGGGCTAGTGTGTTTTTTAAAATAACAGGGATATTAGCAAATTTTGCAGGTAAAATACTGGTGGGGTGTAGTATTTTCGCTCCAAAATAGGCTAGCTCTGCAGCTTCGTCAAAGGATAGCCGCTCAAGAGAATGTGTCTCTCCTACAATACGTGGATCATTGTTATGAATACCATCAATGTCTGTCCATATTTGTATTTCTGATGCATCAGTGCAGTTTCCGATGATTGAAGCTGTGTAGTCACTTCCTCCGCGTTTCAGATTGTCTATTTCTTTGTTGGCATTCAGGCAGATAAATCCTTGGGTGATGAATATTTGATAGTTATGGTTTTTTTCCAGTATCGCATTTAACTTTTTTCTTATAATGGCATAATCAGGTTCTGAATTTTCGTTGGTTTGCATGAAATCAAGGGCGGAAAGTAGTTTTGCTTCAATTCCCTTTTCGGCTAAATAAAGGTGGAAAAGATTGGTGGAGATGATTTCACCTTGCGCCAGAATAGTTCGTTCTCCTTCCTCATCGAAGGAACTACCTACAAAATGTTGAATTGTTTTAAAGCATTCTTTGATTATTTTCTTTGCTGCAGTTTTTGTTTTTTGTTGTTCATATAAGTCGCCAATAACATTTATATAATTAGAATAAAGTGTATCAATAAGCTCATTGGTTGTTTCAAAGTTTTTTTTGTACAGGTAGTCAGATATTTCAACCAGTTTGTTGGTGGTTCCTGACATAGCAGAAAGAACAATAATTATTGGTTCTTTATTGTTAATAATGAGATCTGCTACATTTTTCATCCGATCAGCTGAGCCAACAGATGTACCTCCAAATTTAAATATTTTCATGAGCGTGTATTTTTACTGTTTGTGTTTTCAGTTTTGCAAAAATGGCAAATTATTCTTAATTTTGCTCCCTGATTTTCTCAGAACTTTTCCAATGCAATTAGATACTATTGAATTTTTAATTTTCCCCCTTGCTTATTTAATCGGTGCTATTCCCACATCTGTTTGGGTGGGGAAGCTGTTTTTTGATAAGGATGTGAGGGATTATGGGAGTGGCAATGCTGGCGCAACCAATACGATCCGTGTTTTGGGGCCGAAAGTAGGCATTCCCGTTTTGTTTTTTGATATACTTAAAGGGTTTGCTGCTGTTTCTTTAATATTATTGATCTTGCCTGGTAAAAGTGGTGATGGTATCTATATGACGATGCAGATATTGTTAGGCGTTTTAGCAGTAATAGGACATATCTTCCCGGTTTATGCCGGGTTTAAAGGAGGGAAAGGCGTTGCTACTTTGTTGGGGATTATTCTTGCCATTGTGCCAGTTATTACGCTTATTACAGCAGGTGTTTTTATCGTTACACTTCTTTTATCAAAATATGTGTCTTTGAGCTCTATATCTTCAGCTATTGCTTTTGCTATTCTTGTGCTCTTTATTTATAAGGTTGATAATATATCAATGATTATTTTTTCTATTCTTGCTCCTTTGTTGGTGGTTTTGACTCATAAGAAGAATATTCATCGTCTTTTAAATAATGAAGAATCGAAGGTGAAATTTTTTACCCGTTTATAAAATTGGTTCTACTCTTATTTTAATGGTGAAACAACACATATACTGTTATATTAAGTTGTTTGGTTGCAATTAAATTGTATTCCAGAATATTTTTTATGTTCATGGGTTAGGGTTTTCCGCAAAATTTTCTTCCAGAATTTTAATTAATTCTTTTGAACTAAGATTGGTGGTTAGTTTACCATTCTCAGCAACAGATAATTCGCCTCTCTCTTCGGATACAATAATAACAAAAGCGTCAGTGAGCTCTGAAATACCTAATGCTGCTCTGTGTCTTAATCCAAACTGGGGGGGCAGGTTAATGTTTTGTGAGACAGGTAAAATACATCTTGCTGCGTGAATGCGATCTTTTCGAATAATGACAGCCCCATCGTGTAGCGGGCTGTTTTTTGAAAAGATGGTTTCCAGTAACCGGCTTGATGTGTTGGCATTGAGCAAATCACCTGTTTTGGTATAAATGCCTAGTTCAGAGCGCCTGGCAATGACGATTAAGGCACCTGTTTTGGATGCTGCCATATTGATGCAGGCTTTAACAATTGATTTGATACGGATGTCAATTTGTGTACGTAGTTTGAGTTTGAAAAAGTTTTGTAGGGTTAAAGGTGTGCCGAAATATTGCGAGCCTATGTATAGAAGAAATCTTCTTATTTCTTGTTGAAATACGATGATCAGGGCTATGACGCCTACACCGATCACCTGGCCAAGAATAGAGCCCAAGAGACGCATATTAAGTGATCGGACAATTAGCCAGAAAATATATAAGGAGAAAATACCAATAAAAATATTTAGCGCTGCTGTCCCCCTGATTAATATATATAACCTGTATAATAGATATGCGACCAACAGGATGTCTATGATGTCTAATATTCTTATGGGGATAAAAGCTTCAATCATGCTGTTTCTCTATAAATAATGTGTTTATTGCAGAACTTGAAATTACAAAAAATATTCAGAACTTTGTGTTTATTGTTAAATCTCTTTCAATGCAATTATTTTCAGGTTTAGTGATAAAAGTTCTGATATTTATTTGCCTTTATAAGCAAGCATTAAATCTCTCAATTCAATCCCTTCTTTTACGTCATGCACGCGCAGAATGTCTGCTCCTTTTTCAAGGGCAATAGCATTCAGGGCAATGGTGCCGTTTAAGCTTTCATCAGGCGTTTTGCCAAGCGTTTTATATATCATGGATTTCCTTGATAGCCCTGCCAAAACAGGTGTTTCAGTAAAATTTAAAAGGTTTAAATTGCGCAAAAGTTCAAAGTTTTGACTGATATCTTTGGCAAATCCAAATCCAGGATCAATAATGACATCTTTAATTCCAGCATCTTTCAATTGTTTGATTCCTTCTGAAAAATAATACAATATTTCTTTAAGCAGATTATGATAATGGTTTTTTCTTTGCATATTTTGAGGTGTTCCTTTCATGTGCATGAAAATATATGGAATGTTTAACCGACTGATTGTCTGATACATATCCGGATCCAGTTTCCCACCGGATATGTCGTTAATAACGTTGATGTTATATTCTTTTACCGATTTTTCTGCAATTGATGATCTAAAGGTGTCAAGAGAGATGATGGTGTCAGGTAGTTCTCTTCTTATTGCCGGAAGAATCGTTTTAAGTCGTTGCCATTCTTCTTCAGGAGGTATGTCTGTTGCTCCTGGCCTGGAAGAGTAACTGCCGATGTCAAGGATATCAGCTCCTTCTTCCACCATTTTGACCGCATGGTCGATGGCTGCGTGTTCTGAATAATGTATTCCGCCGTCATAGAAAGAATCAGGAGTTGCATTTAAAATGCCCATTATTTTGGGTGTTTCTAAAGAAAAAATGCGTCCGTTAATATTTAAAGTTTTCTTTTTGCGGAAAAAACTGTTTTTATTGCTTTCTGACATTTTATGTTAAAAAGTTATCTTTGTCAAAAATACAAAAATTGTATTCAGTTGTTTATCTTTACTTCTGTAAATTAGGCTTGGAAAATTGTTTAGGTGCTTAGATTTGTCATCTCGCTTGATGTTTTATGCCTGTTAACAAGAATCACTGGGAGAATTATTATTCCTGAGTCTTATTCGTTTGATTTATAAATGTTTAATAAAATTATATTTGCGTGGCTTTAATTGTTGTGGAAGGTCTTGACGGGTCAGGAAAATCGACCCAGGTAAATAATCTTCGTTCTTTTTTTGAGCGTCAGGGAATGGTTTATCATTATATTCATTTTCCGAGAACAACGGATCCTTATTTTGGAGAAATGGTGGCTCGCTTTTTAAGAGGTGAGTTTGGTAATATTGATGAGGTTGATCCTTATCTGGTTGCTATGTTGTATGCCGGGGACAGGAATGATGCGGCGAACGAAATAAGGCAAAAGTTATCGGAAGGGGCCTTTGTATTGGTCGACCGGTATGTTTGTTCGAATATTGCGTTCCAGTGTGCAAAGGTGCAGGATGACGAGAAAGCAAAAAAACTTAAAAATTGGATTTTGGGTTTGGAATATGAGCGATTTGGGATTCCGCAGCCTGATATTAACCTCTTTCTGGATGTTCCTTTTGAATTTACACGGAATAATCTTAAAAGAAACCGGCATGGAATTGACAGAGCGTACCTGAAAGGAGGCCGGGATATTCATGAAGAAGATCTGGATTTCCAGGAAAAAGTAAGAAAGCAGTATCTTGAGCAAGTGGATAAAGACGTCGATTTTTTTTCAATATATTGTGCTGATCAGAAAGGAAATATGTTGACTCCTGATGCGATTTTTGATCAAATCATTAGCTTATTGAATAACGAAAAGATTATCTAATTATATTTGTGTGGAATTATTATAAATAATAAAGGTATGAGAACATTTAGGATTATTGCTCGGATTTTAGTAGGTATTGTTTTTATTTATTCTGGTTTTGTAAAAGGAGTGGATCCCCTGGGCTCAACTTATAAATTTATTGATTATTTTGAGGCCTTTGGATTGGGGTTTCTTGATTCTTTTGCTTTTCCTCTATCCTTTTTTATGTCCACCGCGGAAGTTGTTCTGGGCATTGCTATGTTAATAGGGTTAAGGATGCGTTTCTTTAGTTGGGCTGTATTGGTTTTTATGATCTTTTTTACAGTATTAACTTTTATCCTGGCTATTTACAATCCGGTCTCTGATTGTGGTTGTTTTGGAGATGCATTGATTTTAACCAATTGGGAAACCTTCTGGAAAAACGTCGTTATTTTGGGGGTTGTACTCTTTGTTTTTTGGCAACGACATCGGTATGTAAGTGTTTATTCTTCATCCACGGAATGGGGGTTTGTTGCTCTTGCTTTTGTCGTTTTTCTCCTTTTTTCTGTTTATAATTTTAATCATTTGCCAGTTATGGATTTCAGGCCTTATCAAGTAGGCACTTATATCCCCGAAGACATGGAGCTGCCAGAGGGTGCTCAGCCAGATGTTTATGAAACAACTTTTTATTATAAGAATAAAAAAACAGGAAAGATTAAAAAGTTTAGTGAGGATAATTATCCCTGGAAAGATACAGCAACATGGGAGTTTGTTGAATATGAAAATGAATTAATTAAAAAGGGAGATGAACCGCCAATTCATGATTTTGAAATTTCAGATGAAGAAGGTCAGGTTATTACAGAAGAGATTTTAAATGATCCTGATTATTCCTTTTTGTTGATTTCCCACAATGTTCATAAAGCAGAAAAATCTGCTTTTATGAAGGCTCAGGAAATTGCTGATCTTTGCAGGCAGGATAGCTTGTTTTCATTTTATGGAGTATCTTCTTCTTCTTCTTCGAAGATTAAAGCGCTTAAGCGCGATCAGAATATCTCTTTTGATTTTTATTCGGCTGATGAGATTACGCTTAAAACTATTGTGCGGGCTAACCCGGGTCTTGTTTTATTAAAAGATGGAGTTATTCTGGCTAAATGGCATTACCGGGATTTTCCTTCACCACAGGGTATGGATGAGCATTATTTTGCCGATATTCTCGAACAGAAACAGCAGAAAAAGGAAACAATCCTGGCTTTTTTATATGGAGCTCTTTTTTTGCTTTTAGTTGTTGTCATTAAAATTTTTATGGAAAAAATTTGTAATGATTAATTGAGGTAAGTGAAAAATAATATTTTTGTGGTTAAATATTATTAATAAAAAATAACATACAGATTATGAGAAAATTAATTGTTGCTGGTAACTGGAAGATGAATAAGTCTTTAAAAGAAGGGATTGTGCTGATCAATGAAATTAATGAAAAATTGAAAAGCAAAACTAATGATGCAATTGTTATCTATGGCACTCCTTTTATTCATTTGGCTGAGGCTGGAAAAATGGTTGATAATAAAACTACTTTCTTGTCAGCCCAGAATTGTGCTGCTGAAGCAAGTGGCGCTTATACCGGGGAAGTCTCGGCCAGTATGATCGAATCTACAGGCGCTCAATATGTGATCCTGGGACATTCTGAACGTAGAGCTTATTATAATGACAATGATGATGTTTTAACCAAAAAGGTTGGCCAGGCATTGAGTAATAATCTGAATCCGATTTTTTGTATTGGTGAAGTGCTTGAGGAGCGCGAGAGTGAAAATCATTTTAACGTGGTGAGAGCTCAAATGGAAAATGTTGTTTTTAATCTCTCTGCGGACGATTTTAGAAAACTTGTCATTGCTTATGAACCAGTCTGGGCTATTGGTACTGGTAAAACCGCGACTTCTGAACAAGCTCAGGAAATGCATGCATTTATTCGGGGGTTGATCAGGGAAAAGTATGGTGAGCAGGTGGCGGATGATACCTCTATTTTGTATGGAGGGAGTTGTAAGCCTTCTAATGCAAATGAATTATTTAGGAATCCTGATGTTGATGGCGGCCTGATTGGTGGCGCTTCTTTAAAAGCTGATGACTTTATCGGGATCGTTAATGCTTTTTAATATTTAGGGGACTTCCATAATCAAGTATTTATAGAAGTCCCTTCTCTTTATAAGGATGTTGTGTTCCATTAGAAAAACGACTTCCTCGTTCAGTAATAAAGGATTTTTTGTAAATTTGGCTTATGATGGCAAAGTCAAATATATTATATAAAATAAAAACGACTGTAGAGAATACAGAGCCAAAGGCCGCTGTGATTCTTTATGGTTCATATGCTCGTGGGGACCAAAATAAAAACAGCGATATCGATTTATTGATTCTTGTTGACCGTGATGAATTGACAAGAAAAGAAGCTAAAAATATCAAGTATCCTCTATATGATATAGAATTTCAAACAGGTACAATTATAAGCCCGTTGGTTCTTACAAAAAAAGAATGGGAGAATAAGCATCGTATTACTCCTTTTTACGAAAACATAACAAATGAAGGTCAAATATTATGAATCCGAAAGAACGAAATGACCTCATTGAATATAGAATTTATAGAGCAAAGAGTTCCATAAAAGAAGTTGAATTACTTATTGAAAATGATCTTTCAAACGCAGCAATGAGTCGATTATATTATGCATGTTACTACGCGGTTATTGCGTTACTGATAAGTAAAGAAATAAAAACACAGACTCATGCTGGCGTGAGACAAATGTTTGGTCTGCATTTTATTAAAACTGGTTTACTTGACAAAAGTCATGGAAACTTGTTTTCGGAAATCTTTGACATGAGACTTACGGGTGACTATGATGATTTTGTTGAATGCAGCAAAGAAGAAGTAATTGATTTGCTTAATTCGGCAAAAGAAATGATTAAGGATATTGACATTTTTATTAAAAAGACAGCTTAACGGAACACAAAAGCTTATCAACGGTAAATGTGTGGTGATGCGGTATTTTAGGGTTCAGAACTTTTTTGTAATTTTAGCAAAACTTGATAGTGATGAACGCTGAAAACCGCAACTACCGTTATAAGCGAAACGTAATGATTATTGCTTGATCATGGTCCAAAAAGTATTTGCTTTTTGGACTTCTTTTTTTAAGGTTCCCTGTATGGACAAGATTTTTATCAGAACAAAAAATGAGACATTATAAAACTGAAATTGTTATTTCTATTGAAGACTCAATCTTGATCGAAAAAATAAAAATTTTCCTGATCCAAAGGGATATTGTTAATTTTTGGGAAGAGCAAAACGAATTAAAATGCTATCCGGATATAAATGTTTGTTCTCAGGATATTGTTGACCAATTAAAAAATAATTTTCATTTAACTGATCAGATGGTCGTTATTAATAAAATTGAGGAGCGCAACTGGAATGAAGAATGGGAAAAAAGTTATGCTCCTGTTATTATAGATAACCATGTTTGTGTGTTGGCTTCTTTTCACCAGGAACAGCCCGGTCAGTATGATTATGTGATAAGAATTGATCCCAAAATGTCTTTTGGTACAGGGCATCATGCTACTACGGAATTGATGATGCGTCTTATGATTGAGATGGCGTTTAATGGAAAACGTGTGCTGGATATGGGAACCGGAACTGGTGTTCTGGCTATTTTGGCTGAAATGATGCAGGCGGGAGAGGTGCAGGCAATTGATTGTGATTCATGGGCTTATGAGAATGCAGGAGAAAATATCCATAAGAACGGAGCATCTTGTATTGATCTGCGGTTGGGAGGGCATGATCAGATTGAAGGTGTTTTTGATATTGTCCTTGCCAATATTAATAAAAATATATTATTGACCCATCTCGTGGATTATGAGAAAGCATTGCATGACAAGGGCGAATTATTGTTGAGTGGCATTTTGACCTCTGATTATGAAGATATTCATTCGCCATTAGAAGAAAAAGGGTTTAACTTGGTGAAAAGACTTGAAAAAGAACAATGGCTTGCTTTGTATTATAAAAAATAATTCATTATACCGCCGGTAGACAAATTTTTATTAAATTGTTGCAGTTGATTATTTATAAAATTTTAGTTAGCCGCTAATCCTAAAAAGTGAACATGTTTTCGGCAATGCGAAATTAAATAATCTAAACTTTTATTATTAATAGCTATTTTGAATATCGAGAATCATTCGACTTTAAAAGAGTTGCATTTTTAATTTTAGATGAATAAAGCCATGATCCGCCGGCTGTCGGATCACACACGTAAATGGTTATCATGTAACTGATAGTCATTTTAAA
Organism: uncultured Bacteroidales bacterium; assembly: GCA_964606415.1. Classification (GTDB taxonomy): domain Bacteria; phylum Bacteroidota; class Bacteroidia; order Bacteroidales; family JBBRXJ01; genus CAZSGN01. The sequence continues at coordinate 373 of CAZSGN010000092.1, read as the reverse complement.
GTTAATAATATATCATCAGGGCGAGCTTCATCTAACAAATAAAATTAAAATATAAACAGATGATGAATAAATCTGCGTTTTTATTACTGGTTTTCTTTTTTTTAAGTTTAATGAATAGTTTTTCACAACTTTTAGAAGGATTTTCTGGAGAGATTGATCAATACACAGGAGAAATAGACCAGTTGATTAACCGTAATCTTTCAGATGATAATCAGGAGTTTCTAGAGGAATTTTTGCTCAGGTATGATTCGAATACTGTTTTTAGTGAAGATGAAAAACAGGCAATGATCGATATTTCTCAACAAATGCTGGAAGGCAAAGCAAGGCCGCTGCCTCATTTTTTAAATTATTTAAAAGCAGTAGATCTATTGAA
>CAZSGN010000091.1:0-10205 GCA_964606415.1 uncultured Bacteroidales bacterium | reverse complement strand
TTCGTTGTTCCTTGTTCCTTGCCTGTCCGTCCACTGACGGATTCTTTGTTCCTTGTTTGTTGTTCGTTGTTCCCCTGCGGGCTGCTCCCTTTAGGGAATGAAAGGGCGGCGAGCGGGGGTGTTCTTTGTTCCTTGTTCCTTGCCTGTCCGTCCATTGACGGATTCTTTGTTCCTTGCCTGTCCGGCAAATGATGGCCCTATTTCCTTGCGTGATGGGCGCCTTTAGATGGTTAAGGGGCTGCACGCAGAGTTTGAGCGGGTTGGTTAGGTGAACAGGTAACCGGGTGATTAAGTTGCCGGGTTAAGCGGGTTCCATTTTCTATTTACTTTTTGCTAAATTTTCAAAATCATCAACCAGCAAGTCCATACTTAATCAACTTACTAACTTAGTAACCGTCCAATAACCGATATAATCATTAAAGTTGTTTTTTTTATTTTGTGCTGGGGACCTCAGGTTCTTTTCCGTTCAGTTTATCTTTAATTTTGCCCTCTAATTCAGCTGCCAGTTCAGGATTATCCCGCAACAAATTTTTCACTGCATCACGCCCCTGTCCAAGCTTGGTTTCACCATAGCTATACCATGAACCACTCTTTTTAAGCACATTCAGATCAGCGCCCAGGTCAATAATTTCACCATTTTTTGATATTCCTTCACCATACATAATATCAAACTCGGCATTTTTAAACGGGGGCGCCATTTTATTTTTAACAACCTTGACACGGGTTCTGTTCCCGGATGCGGTATCGCCATCTTTAATCTGGCCAATCCGCCGGATATCAAGACGGACTGAAGAGTAGAATTTAAGGGCATTTCCCCCTGTTGTTGTTTCAGGGTTGCCAAACATCACCCCAATTTTTTCACGAAGCTGGTTAATAAAGATACAAGTAGTATGCGTCCTGTTAATATTAGCCGTTAATTTTCTTAATGCCTGAGACATTAGACGTGCCTGTAATCCCATTTTACTGTCCCCCATCTCTCCTTCGATTTCAGCCTTCGGTGTTAAAGCAGCAACAGAGTCAATCACTATAACATCAATAGCGCCGGAACGAATCAGGTGGTCAGCAATTTCAAGAGCCTGTTCACCATAATCAGGTTGAGAAACCAGGAGGTTGTCGATATCCACACCAAGTTTTTTCGCATAAGTACTGTCAAAGGCATTCTCAGCATCAATAAATGCAGCAATACCACCATTTTTCTGTGCCTCGGCCATGGCATGAATCGCAAGAGTAGTTTTACCGGAAGACTCAGGGCCAAAAATTTCAACGACCCGTCCACGTGGCAATCCCCCAACACCAAGAGCAACATCCAGGCCAATTGAACCCGAAGGAATGGCTGGTACATCCTCAACTTTTTGGTCACCCATTTTCATTATGGCTCCTTTGCCATAACCTTTTTCAATCTTATCAAGAGTTAGCTGTAAAGCCTTTTGTTTCTCTTTATTAACTTCTGGTTGATTATTTTCTTTTGTCATAAAAATAAATTAATAAGCATTTAAAATCTGATTTGTATGATCTTTCGTATCAACTTTTTCAAATATTTTTTCGATAAATCCATTTTCATCAATCACAAAGGTTGTTCGATTAACACCCATTGATTTTTTACCAAAACGATTCTTTTCACCCCAGACACCATAATCCTGCAGAATTGTTTTATCCGGATCCGGAATAAGGGTAAAAGGAAGTTCGTATTTGGTGATGAATTTTTGATGAGACTCAGCCGGGTCAGGACTCACACCTACAACGTCAAACCCTTTATCAACAAGAGCCTGGTAGTTATCCCTTAAATTACAAGCTTCAGCCGTACACCCTGGTGTATCATCCTTGGGATAAAAATAAAGGATAACCTTTTTTCCTTGATGAGCACTTAAAACAAAAACATTGCCCTGGTGATCCACAGCATTAATCTCCGGTGCCTTATCTCCTTCTTTCAAATGTATCATAACGCAAAAAGGTTTTTAAGTATTTTTCTTTAATTAATTGTAAATTTACAATGTTAATTGATATTCGCAATCATTTATTTCAAATTATTATTAACATTTGGCACACAAGAAAAAGTTCATTTGCTCATCAGGACAAACACGTGTTTTTTTAACGGTTATCTGCATCCTTTTCAACTTGACCGAGATTGATGGGCAAGCCAACAAAAATCAATCTAACCGCCGAAAGATTGAAGGCATGATTCGTGAGCATCAATATAAGAAAGCGCTAAGCCATACCAGGCAACTTCTTGACACTTTTCCCCGTGACCCACATTACAATTATTACCAGGGGATCTGTCTTGTTGAACTTAAAGAGAGTCCGGAAAAAGCAATTTACCATTTAAAATATGCTTCTGTTAAATCAGTCCCGTCAAATGTGCATATCTACCTTGGACGTGCCTATCATTATAATTATCAGTTTCAGGAAGCACTGGCAGCATATGAACGATTTGGGCTGGAAACAGGATGGCGGGAACGACGGAAATATCAAATAGAATACTACCGCTCACAAACAGAGGAGGCCATATCCCAAACCCGTCAGGCAAGCCAAATCAAAGCCCTTGTTAAAGAAAAAATCACCACGAACAACCCAGTCATCCACCTTAAGAAAAAAACTGGTATGCACTTCTCCTTGCCGGCAGACCTTGCATTCATTGCCCCGAAAGACCGAAACTACATTTTACAGACGAAAGATGCCCCATTTATTATTTATGCAGCACAAAATAACCGCCAGGATAACAAAGACCTGTACATCCTTTACCCGAACAGCTCCCCCACCCCCCTTCCGGATATCATTAACAGTTCCCGGGATGAGCATTATCCGTATTATAATTTTAAAACAAACACCCTCTACTTTGCCTCAAAAGGCCATAAAAACATGGGGGGCTACGATATTTTCAAAGCCAGCTACAACCCTGCACAAGATAAATGGAGCGAACCAGAGAATCTTGGTTTCCCGATAAACAGTCCTTTTGATGAACTGGCTTATCTACCCGGGGCACAAGGCCATTGGCTTATCACCAACCGTCATCTGGCACATGGTCAATATCATCTATTCCAGCTTTATCCGGATAAAAAAGCTCCTGTTTTAATCAGTGGGCAGGAAAAAATCAAATCATTCGCAACTATTAAAGTTAACAAAGAAAAAAGCGAAACTAAACAAACCCCGTCCATCACAAAAGCCGGGGACACAACCCAAACAAAAGACACGGCCATTAACCTGCACCATATTATACAAGCGCAAGACATCAATGATTACCATCAGCTGCTGCACAAAGGCCTAAAAATACAGCAAGAAGCAGACTCTTTAATAATCAGAGAAAAACAACTAAGAAAAAAATGGACGGATATCTCAAAAGAACCAAGCAAAACACAAAAAAGCAAACTTTACCTGCTCCATACACTTGCTGCAAAAAAAACAAAAACCGCTTCTGGCTATTTCGAGGAAGCATACCAGTTTGAGGAAAAACTAAACAAAGAGATTTCTATTCAGCAAGAAAACCAAGATAAAAAAAATCATCATCAAAAAAACGATAACCCCACAAGTAAAGATTCATTACCCCAATTCAAAATCAAACAACAAAACAATGATTATTTTGATCTAAAAGAAATTCCAAGAGGCATTACTTACCGCATCCAGTTAGGCGCATACAGCAACCCGCGAAAAATAAGTTTTTTCAAAGGCATTTATCCCGTCATGAAAGAATCACTAAAAGAACGCGGCCTTACAAAATACTTTGCAGGAGTCTTTGATATTTATAAAAAAGCCCATCAGGCTCTTGATACAGTCAGGCAAAAAGGATTCTCGGATGCATATATTGTGAGCTATCTCAATGGACAAGAAATATCAACCAAAAGAGCCATCAATCTTGAAAAAAAACATGGTCTTTAAATGTTACCCAAATTGAGTTATTCTTATCAGGAATCGCTTAAACAGCCAGCCCCGTTTTTCTTTTCGGGAACCAAAGCAGATGCAGGGCTTTCACTTCACTCATTCAGGAAAAACCAACATCTTCTAAGCCAGTTTCGTACCTGAGTAAAACACAATAGTGCTTCACTCATCTCTCTCAACTTAGGTGTTAATAAAATCCGTTAAAATCATCCATGACAAACACTTGTATTCACTAAAAATGATTAATTTTGCATTGTACAAATTTCATTGCACAATGGAAAATAACAAAGAACAAAAGCAACCGGGTCAAAACACCAGTTCATCACCCACAAGGCGCCTGATTCTATACAATGATGACGTGAATACATTCGGTTATATTATGGAGTCTCTAATTGAAGTTTGTGAGCATGATGATCTGCAGGCAGAGCAATGCACTTTCCTTGCACATCACAAAGGCAAAATTGACGTAAAAACAGGTACAACATACTATCTTCGCCCTATGCAGGAAGCATTACTAACCAGAGGCATTAAAGCGACAATTGACTAAAATATGTCATTCTTAGGTGTTATCGGTCTTATTCTACTCGGCGTCGTATTAATTCTCATTGAATTATTTATTGTACCTGGCATAAGTATTTCGGGCATTGCTGGTATTATTGCACTTGCAGCAGCAGTTTATGCCGGATATGAATCATATGGCGAACCAACCGGGCATTACATATTAATTATAGCCATCATCATATTTATTATTATGCTTATTATTGCATTACGTTCCAATACATGGAAAAACTTAAGCCTGACTACAAATACTGAAGGTACAGCATACAAATACGATGAAAAAAGTGTACAGAAAGGCGACACTGGCATTGCTGTGTCCCGTTTGACCCCGGGAGGAAAAGTAATGATCAAAGAAAAACTTTATGATGCTCACTCCGAAGAAGGCCTCATCAAGCCTCATCAAGAAATTTATGTAAAGAAATTAGAATCTAATCAACTTATTGTTAAACTAAAAAAGTAACCTCATGGAAAGCTTTGGTCCCCTAATTATTGGCGTACTCATTTTTGTATTTATTATCATTTTCTTTTACTACGTCCCGGTTTTGCTCTGGCTGACAGCCCTGGTTTCGGGAGTAAGAATATCGCTCATTCAGCTTGTTTTGATGCGTATCCGGAAAGTTCCCCCGACCGTTATTGTGCGGGCAATGATTGAAGCACATAAAGCGGGATTAATGCACATTACAAGAGATTCCCTGGAAGCTCATTATCTTGCAGGCGGACATATTGAACACGTGGTCCATGCCCTTGTCTCAGCATCCAAGGCAAATATTGACCTTCCTTTTAATATGGCTACGGCAATAGACCTTGCTGGCCGTGATGTATTTGAGGCTGTACAAATGTCTGTCAACCCCAAAGTTATTGACACCCCTCCTGTTACCGCTGTAGCGAAAGACGGAATACAGTTAATTTCTAAAGCCCGTGTAACGGTCAGGGCTAACATTAAACAGCTTGTAGGTGGTGCAGGAGAAGACACTGTACTTGCAAGAGTTGGCGAAGGAATCGTTTCATCAATCGGGTCAAGCAAAGACCATAAATCGGTACTGGAAAATCCGGACTCCATTTCACGTGTCGTTCTGGAGAAAGGCCTGGATGCAGGAACCGCTTTTGAAATTCTCTCCATTGATATTGCAGATATTGACATTGGCAAAAATATTGGCGCTGAACTGCAAATTGACCAGGCAAATGCAGATAAAAACATTGCACAGGCCAAAGCAGAAGAAAGAAGAGCCATGGCTGTTGCTTTTGAACAAGAAAAGAAAGCCCAGGCAGAAGAGGCCCGGGCACATGTCATCGAGCAGGAAGCCCAGGTTCCTAAGGCCATTGCAGAAGCATTCCGAAATGGCAACCTCGGCATTATGGATTACTACAGAATGAAAAACATACAAGCTGACACACAGATGCGGGATTTCTTAGGAAAACCTGAAGATAATGAAAATCAGGATGAATAATTGCATTGCCAGAGCTGACAGGTTTTGAAAACCTGTCAGCTCTCGGATCGATAAGAAGTCCTTTCTTAAAAAGTTTTTGGATTCGTTTATTTTTAAAACGACTATCAGTTATATGATAATCATTTCCGTATGTGATCAACCAGCCGGCGGATCATAGCCCGGTTCATATGCACATGATTCAATTTGTCGCCCCTTTTATTTATATAATCTATTTACCGCAGTACCCTTAAACCATTGTCCCGCCTCCCTGATGGTCACAAATCTTATCATAGACAATTCCTGGTCAGACAAGGACAGTAAAAATCTGATCAATGGCATTTTATAATCCCATGTGCCTTCCATATGGCAACCAATACACATAAAATAATCTTTGCCTGTACGTTGAACCAGATCTTTGGCTTCATTAAAAGTTGCACGCATGGTCTTGTCTTCCGATGCAAAATCGGACAAAGCCCCATTATTAGGAAGCTCATAAATACCATTAATATTAAAAGGCTGCGTGCTTTTTGTTATCGCGCTATATTTATTTGCACCAATGGCCTCATGATTCCTCAAGAAATATTCATGTTGCAATTCGTACCCCCACATCTTAATAACATAAGCGGTAAAAACGCCATTTGAATCAGCATAATCATCGCGCAATGAGCCGGATTCATTTTTATTATAGCCCTGGGAGAGGATTTCAGGGGGTACAGCAGAAGAATCATACAAAAAGCCTTGTTCACGAAGGGCTTTAAAAACATGATCCGACGCCATCCAGCCACCAGCCCTGAAACTTTCAATTCTCCCGGTATTTAAAATTTTCTCAAGTCGCCGGCGGCTATTTCTTATAATGACGCTGATTTCATCTGGTTCATATGCAGATAAAGGAACCCCACGGCCTGAAATCATTTTCAATCTACGTTGTAAATGAACCGGCAATAGTTTATGTAAAATGGTATTCCCTTCATAATAATTTGGCGTATCACGAAAAGCAACTCCTGCAATCTTTTCGATCAAAGCGCGATAGCAATGTATATGTAAACCTATTTCATCCTCAGGCGCCAGTACCTTTTGAATTTTTTTTATTTTTTTTTGATTATTCCTGATAAAATAAGATGGACAAATAAAATGAGTAAGCGGAATATTATTTGTCTTTTTCTTAAGAAAAGAGACAAAATCAATATTATTCAAATGTTCACCTTCCCAGTCCATCGTCACACTAATCAATATCTTTCCCATGAATCAACAACCCAAATTTAATTTAACCCTTTCTGTCTTCCGTTTTATACTGAAAAAATACATTTAAGTTACATTATTATTTTTGATTTTGAATCACAAGAGCAAGAAGACAGGTGTTAAGAGTTATAGGACAAAAGCCAATAATAGCTGAGAACCAGGAAAATGAAAAATTCAGAACAATCTCAATGTTTTACCTGCCAACAATGCGGCAAAATAAATTATCTTTAATTTTATCACTGCGGTTTCAAAGATTTTCATATATTTGCACCCGCGAAAGCGCATAAACAATGTGCCGTTCTTTGAATGACTGATCAAAATTTATATAATGATATCCTGAATAACGGATATTAAATTTAGCACTAACAATACTCAACGGTGAGGTGGGTGAGTGGCTGAAACCACCGGTTTGCTAAACCGGCATACTCCGAAAGGGGTATCGGGGGTTCGAATCCCCCTCTCACCGCATTAAAAAAATTCGGGGTATAGCACAGTCCGGTTAGTGTATCCCGCTGGAGCGGGAGGGTCGCAGGTTCGAATCCTGCCCCATTGTTCTTTGATTAAAAAAAAATTCGGGGTGTAGCACAGTCCGGTTAGTGTACCTGCTTTGGGAGCAGGAGGTCGCAGGTTCGAATCCTGCCACCCCGACTTGAAAATCAAAAGGTTACTGCATGTGATTAGCAGTAACCTTTTTTTATTTGCAAAAAATTTGCAAATAATCAAGCTTCATTTAGCACTAAAAGTTTTATTACAATTTTTGCATTTGTATCTCTTTTTACCAGAAGCAAGTATACCATGTCCAATGACCTTATTGGATTGACAAAAAGGACATTTTCCTGACTGTATTACAGAGAATAAAAAATAAGGATATATTCAATAAAAATTAGTTTGGCTTCTGATCCTCCAGAAAATCATGTGGGTCTATAACAGGTAACATATATCTTCCATTATAAATAGTAGGAGCAATCTCAACAGCTACTAAAGCCCTGGCATGGGAATAAGCCAAGCTGAAAAGTTGTTGCATAAGATCATCAGGAAGATTGTATTGACTATCACCTTGCCTATATTGATCCAACCCTTTAACCTTGAATATAGTTTTGCCGTTATGCTCAACCAGGGTTTTTCCAGTTTCACTTGCTTTAAGCAAAGTAATGATTTCTATGGAAATCAACTGATCTTCTATATTTAAATGGGTCGTGATATTTAATTCAAGACTATCATCTCCCCGAAATAAACGATTAACCTTTTCTTCACTCAATTCATGAAATGAAAACTTAAGTGTTTGGATTTTATCAACCCTATAACTTAACTGATTACTCTCAGGCATAGCTTTAAATTTATTAATAGGAATATTCTTTTTCCCGGGTTTGATTAGAATTAATTAAACCTTTTGAACCTGGAACAATTTCAAAAACATTATAGACTTCTGAATTAAAAGTCATTTTTTTACTTGTGCTTGCAGATTCTTCCTCCCTCTGATAATAATCGTCCTTCTTCATCAAACCAAAATTCGGAAACATATCCATTGCAAGGGCAATTTTCACAATTTTTCCAACGGTAAAATTAATATCCCCTGTTTTCAATATTTGGGAAAGTCGGCCTTTGCTTATTCCCATTTTTTTTGGCCATTTGGGTTTTATTCAGGTTATTCTTTTCCATATAATCCACCAAGTGATGGAATATCTCCTGGTTAATTCCTTCAATCCAATACGCTGGTTGATCAAGGATTTTTTTTCTTTTGTTGCTGAGATTTTTCATCCTGATACTCCTTAATGGTTTTGACTACTTTTTTAATATCCTTTTTAGATTTTGTTGAAACCCTTTTTTTGAAAAATTCCCCATCGGAAAAGACATAAAAAAAATCTGATTATATTGAGATTTTTGGCTCCCTTTTGTTCCAATACCAAATGAATCTTTAAAAAAACCTCTATCTTCCAAGGCCTTTTTTAAAGCATCGCCATATTGGGTGTTTTGCTTTTTGAAGAGCTCCAGCACAAGCTTAAATTCATTCCTATAGCGAAGTCTATCCAAATTTATCCATTACAGACTTTTCCTCCCTGATAAGAATACACACGAAAAATTGATTCCACAATATAAGATGTACACTGCTTCTAAGACGGCTTTGTTCAACAGTAAGTACAACTTGTCCCGAAGTATTTCGGGATTTTTCGCTATCGCTAAAAAACGATACTTAATTGTTAGGCACTGGCATTATTTATTAATCAGTTTATCTCTTAAAAATTTTGATATTTCTCCAATCAGTATTATTGATAGGTTTTTTTGTGCTCGAGGATCCGTAGAGTTAACATTGAAATCCATCGGACAGTTAGCAATATAATCACCTGTATTTATGTCATAAAGTCGAAAACAAGAATATCCGAATGTAGAACCTAAAGAAGTCCCAAATCTTATCTCCGTTGGAATTAGCATAAAGTCAGCTTGTTTCAATTTTGATCTTAAATATTCAATCTCGGATTTATCAATGATAGTTTTCAAGTTCGGAAAATTTTTTAATTCCTTTTTCGAGTATTGCTTAGAAATAATCTTAGTAATTATCGTTTCAAGTTGTTTCTCCTCATTAATTGTCATTCTTATACCATCAGCTTTCACTGGCATTAATCTATCAAAACCTGGTTTGCTGTAAAATTTATTAAGTAGAGAATCTGTGTACTCGAAATCAGAATTTAAAACAGGAATCAATGCTAATAATGTATCTGCGTTACTAAACTCATATTCTTTGTTAATAGATTTCTTTTGTCCATATAATGTTGATGATACTAATCCAAACAAAAGAACTAGCAAAATCAATAATCGGAGTCTTGTATAAGTAGATTTTTTCATTATTTTATTTTTATAACTCTGTCAATAAAATTTTTGTCGCTCTGTCCAGGGCTCTGTCCTGCTTGTGTTTAACGTAACGCCATAGCAACTGTGCCGACGATAGGAGGCATTTTTGCTTATGGCATGTTGCCAGCTTTTGTATTTTTTAAGCTAATTCTAAATGTTTTCTTGAATCAAAATCAACTCTCATTTTTACACTGGCTTTTAATGCATCGAATACCCTCAGGATAGTCGATAATCTTACATCTTTTGTATGATTCTCAATTTTTG
>CAZSGN010000090.1:0-10207 GCA_964606415.1 uncultured Bacteroidales bacterium | reverse complement strand
TGATAAAAAAGTCTGGAGTTGGCTTGGTAAGCCTAAATATCTCCCGATGCAGATTGAAACGACGATGTCTGTTAAAGGAAATGAAAAATTTAAATCAGGCAACTGGTTTTGGCATGAATGGGATCATTCTGTCGCATCTAAAGAAAAAATTAACAATTATTTAGCTGTAGCTGAACAAATGAATGCTAATTTATTACTTAATTGTGGACCTATGGCGAATGGAAAGCTGAGGCCAGAGGATGTGGAAGTGCTTTCTTCTCTTAGAGATTGAAACACGTTTGTTTAAAGGCATTATTATTTTTTAATTTACTAAAAAATAAATAAATGACATTATTCGATCTTTCTGATAAAGTTGTTCTAATATCCGGTTCCAGTGGAGGAATTGGGTATGCTTTGGCTAAAGGGCTGGGGGAAGCAGGTGCTACTTTGGTGCTTAATGGACGGAATAAAACCAAATTAAATAACACGGTTAACGAATTGAATAACCGGGGTTATAAAGTTTTTGGTTATCCTTTTGATATTACCCGGAGTAAAGATGTCAATGAGCAAGTATTGGCAATAGAAAAAGAGGTGGGGCCCATTGATGTACTTGTTAATAATGCAGGGATACAACATCGCCAGCCTTTAGAGGAGTTTTCTGAAAAAAAGTGGAAAGAAATAATGGATGTTAATTTGAATGGTGCTTTTATCGTTTCAAAGTCTGTTGTAAAAGGGATGATCAAGAGAAAACGGGGGAAGATTATTAATACTTGTTCTCTAATGAGTGAAGTTGGCCGGAAAACCATTGCTGCTTATACAGCTTCCAAGGGAGGTTTGAAGATGCTAACCAGGGCTATGACCGTAGATTGGGCTGAATACAATATCCAGGTTAATGGTATTGGTCCTGGTTATTTCCTGACGGATATGACCCAACCTTTGGCTGATGATGAATCTTTTGATGGGTGGATCAAGAGCCGGACGCCTGCTAAAAGATGGGGGAAACCTGATGAATTAGCGGGGACAATTATATATCTTGCTTCAGATGCCAGTAATTTTGTGAACGGACAGGTTATTTATGTTGATGGCGGGATACTTGCTGCTCTTTGATTGTAACCGTTCAATTTAATGGCTTCAGCCAGTAAGCTTATTCTTTTTCTGAAATATTTTTTTCAAATCCCGGGTCAAATAAGCGGTGAATTTCTTTTTGAATATTGGTGCGAATATCCATTTCAATAAGTTTTCTATTGTAGCCTTCGGGATGAATCCTGTTTGATAAAAAGATATAAACGATCTGTGATTCCGGATCAGCCCAGGCATAACTCCCGGTAAATCCCGAATGGCCATAGCTTTGCAGTGAAGTACATTGGCATGTTGGGCCAAACTCATCTTTGTCAGGTTCGGGTTTGTCAAAACCAAGTCCCCGTCTGTTTTCTTCGCAAAAATGACACTTTGTGAAAAAATCAATGGTTTCCGGGTTGAAATAACGAATACCTCCATATACTCCTTTATTTATAAGCATTTGCATGAATATGGCAAGGTCTCGCGCATTTGAAAACAGGCCGGCATGACCGGCAATGCCACCTAACATAGCAGCACCAGGGTCATGTACATATCCCCGGAGAACCTGGTTGCGAAAAACCCGGTCATTTTCTGTTGGAATAATAATCGAATCCGGGTATTTCTGGCGGGGAAGGAAAACGGTATGGTTCATTCCCAGAGGTTTGTAGAATCGCGTGTCAAGATATTCCCGGAAAGAGACCTTGGTCTGTGATTCTATGATCTTTGTAAAGTAATAATAACCCAGATCACTATACTTATATTCTTTTTTTTCGGATAGCTCCGATTGATTAATGGTTTGATAAACAGTATCAATATAATCCATGTTCATGTACATGTTTTTTGCAATTTCAATATTGAATTTGCCTGTAGGTTGATGGCGGAAAAAGTCTTCTTTGAAAATGTAGTTTCGGTTTAAAAAGGTATGTTTCCCGACTTTAAAGGGATATGAGTAGGAGAATTCGTTATCGGTTAATTTATCTTTTTTTTTAAGCAGGGTAAAAGCTTTGTAATAAAAGGGAATCCAGGATTTTAATCCGGATTGATGGGCTAATATTTCTTTAATGATCAGATCTTTTTTGTTGGTGTTATTAATGGCAGACAAATAATGGCCCAATGTTTGGTCAATGTCGAGTTGATCTGATTCATATAATTTCATTAGCGCAGGTACTGTGGCAATTATTTTAGTAAGAGAGGCAATGTCAAAAAGATCATTGTTTTGTACTTTTCTTTCTTTAAGATAGGTATGATGACCAAATGTTTTATCATAAATGACTTCCCCGCGTTTAATGGCCATGACCTGGCATCCTGGCATCGCTTCTTCTGTAATGGCATGCCGGATAATATTATCAATCGTGTCAAGGTCTTTGTTTTGAACACCAAAAGCTTCTGGCTGGCTATATTTTAAACGTGTCTTGGGTGTTTTAATTCCTGTTCCGGCTGGATATTGGCGGGTGGAGACGGGTAGCTTTCCATTAGCACTTATGCCGCCAAATATTAATTGTCCTGACAAATCTCTGCTTGCAGGGCTGTCATTATATCCAATAATGATACTTTTAAAATCTTCTGTGTTAAAAAAAGATAAACTATATGGATTGGCGGCTAAACTGAGGATCGTTGGATGTTTTCGGGATATTATTTCTGCCCAGTTTATAATCTCCTCCTTGATGCCAAAGCGGTTGTAAGGAGATTGGTGGGTGCTATCTATGTGAAGAATGATTAACTGGTATTTGTCAAGTTGATTAATCAATGATCCCATTTTGTTGGTGAGATTCTTATCGTTGACCCTGAATGTTTTAACAGGGGCATAGCGATTGATTGATTTTTCAAAAGTATAAGGGGCTGGAGCATTAAATGTTACACAAGCAATTGATTGATCTATTGGTTTAACAGGAACCAAACTCCCTTCATTTTTAACAAGAGTAAGTGCGGATTCTGTTAATTCTTTTACTTTGTATTCAGAAAATGAGTTTTTTAGGAAAGACATTAAATGATCTTCTTCTGCCGGTTGATAATTATTTAAACCTGCATTATACTTGGCCATTAATATTTTTTTACATCTTTGGTCAATGACATCTTGCGTTAACGTACCTTTCTCTATAGCTTTCTTTATTTCCTTGATCGCTTTTTCTACATTATCAGGCATTAGCAAAATGTCATTTCCGGCCTGAAGGGCTTTTACCTCGAGTTCTCCGGGGGGGTAATATTTGCTGACTCCTTTCATGTTTAGTGCATCAGTAAAAACTAAACCTTCATATTGCAGTTTGTTCTTCAGAAGTGTATCAACAATAGCAGGAGATAAGGTAGAAGCTCTGTTTGGCATAGCATCGAGGGAAGGAATATGCAGGTGAGCCACCATGATTCCACCAATTCCTTGTTGAATTAATTTTTTAAATGGAAATAGTTCAAGGCTGTCAAGGCGTTTAAATGAATGATTTATAGTTGGCAGGGTTTTATGTGAATCCTGATGAGTATCGCCATGGCCGGGGAAATGCTTGGCAGTTGCCATGATACCATTTTCCTGCAGTCCTTTCATATAAGCACTGCCCAGAAGAGCTACATTTTCAGGGATTTCTCCAAAGGAACGGCTATTAATTACCGGGTTTGCAGGATTATTGTTGATGTCTATGACAGGCGCAAAATTAATATGTACGCCTATTCGGGATAATTGACGGGCTATATCGGCTCCCATGTTATATATTAATTCCGGGTCCTGAATGGCACCCAGCATCATTTGCCTGGGGTATGAAATGGTGGAGTCCAGCCGCATGTCTAATCCCCATTCCGCATCAAGGGCTATCAGAAGCGGTACGCTGGAATGTTCCTGGTACTTATTGGTTAACCTGAGCTGGCGCCTGGGGCCACCTTGCAGGAACATTATGCCTCCAATGCCATATTGATTTATTGATTCGATCATTTTGGAAGAATCTGCATGTTCATTACTATAAGCAGCAATCATCAAGAGCTGGCCAATTCGTTCTTCGGGGCTTAATGTTTGAAAAACAGAGTCAACCCATTTTATGCGGTCAATGGTTTCATCATCCGCGGATTGTTCTTTTTTTACCTTATGGGCGGGGAGTAAAAAAAGAACAAGGGCAAGCAGCATGATTGATAATGGAAATTCTTTTTTCATTGGTAATATTTAGGGCTTTTTTTTACGACAAAAATAAGAAAGGATGATTCCTCTTGGTTATAAAATTCGTTTTTTTTGAGTCTTTTATTAGAATGGTTATTAGATATCAGTTTTTCTTAAAATGACCAGGCGTTCAGATAAATGTTCTATTGTAAAAGGCATTTGCCTTGCAATATACTCAAAAGTCTCTTTTTGGTAGATAAAAACATGAGTGGTATCATTGATATAGCTCCATTTTTCAAATTCAATTTCTTTGTGGTAAAGCAAGGTTAATATTAATAATTTTCCATTGGGTTTTAACAGTTGAGCGATGGTTTTTATTTCTTTCTTAGGATGGTGGAAATGTTCAAATACTTCACAACTAAACACGTAGTCATATTGGTGTTGAAAGGTTTCCGGGTTTGGATTGAAAAAAGGATCGTATTGTATAACGTTATATTGGTGATCCTGTAGTATTTTAGATATTACAGGTCCTGTTCCGCTCCCAAAATCAAGGCCTTGATGATCAGGCGCAAAATGATCAAGCACGTAATCAGTAATGGGTGATGTGAATTTTTGATAACGCGGATCATTGACGTCGTTATTGTGGGTTTCGTATCTGGCTTTTTCTTCTTCGGGAGATATGTAGTATTTTTTGTCTTTTACCAGTGCGAAACAGGTTTTACAATAAAAAAATGAATCATTCATTTTTTGTTGAAGATAAGAATCACAAAGCGGACATCTCATTTGTCAATTTTTGAATCTAAAAAGTGGGTTAATCTGCTGCTGTAGGTTAAGTTAAGTTTATGCATAGCTCGTGTACAGGCAACATATAACATTTGTTTATCAGGTTCTGTCTGGTAATTTTTATCGGAACAGAATGGGCCAATGACATGGTCAAATTCAAGGCCTTTGGCCAAATGGGCTGTTGTGATTACTATTCCGTTACCAGAAGCGACACTAATAGCATTGAGCAGGTTTATCCTGCCTTCTCCTCTTAATTCTTCAAAAAGTTTATCTGCCTGAATTTGCGTTTTGCAGATAATGCCTAAGGAATTAGCTCCACGCTCGTTAAAATCTTTAATTAAGGATTTTATATATTTAATTTCTTCTTCCGTATTCTTTAATGGAGTGACTTCAGGTTCTTCTCCGTGGCGTTCAAGGGGTTCAATTTCAATCCCCTTGTTTATTTTCTTTGTAAATGTTGTCATTTCATAAGTTGAGCGGTAGCTTTTCAGTATTGTCATGCAGGTTGCATTTGAAAATACTGAGCGGATACTGTTTATGTTTGAGGAACTAAAAGGATTGACGCTTTGGTTGATATCGCCCAGGATGGTTTTTTTACAGGGAAATAACGTATTTAAAACTTTGTAGTTATAGATGGTTTCGCGTAGTGCATTTTTTTGAAGATGATCCATGTCCCTTTTATGCTCTTGCATATGGTTGTTCATGTTATCAATATCTTGTTTTTTGGACTGCATTGTTTCATCGATTTGAGCTAATGTTCTATTGACTTTTTTGAATAATTGATCGAGATAGGCTTGCTCTTCTTCTTCTTCTTTTCTCATTATTATTTATGCTGGTTTTGCTTTTGATGAATTAATAGTTTGTGAAAATATATGCCCAAAAATAGAAAATATAAGTTCTTCCACTATCTTAATGAAAGAATTTTTAAAGAATACAGAGTATACAGAAATGTTTGGGTTGACATCACAAATATGCAGGTCGATTATTTCAGTACCTGCTAATATTGTTGAAGAATTTAAAAAAAAAACGAGGCAAAGCGGACAGAATGAGATTCATGAATATCGCTCAAGTTTCGCTTGAAGACTCCTGATACCATCTGATATTAGAAAAAGATATAAATGATGGTGATCGTAGTCTGTTGATTAATCAAGTTGAAGAAGTCAGTAAATGAATTGAAGCATATAATAGAGCTATTCTGAATGCTGGATATTCAGAATCAATTTCCACTTAAATAGCAGTAGAACCTTTTTTTTAAATGCTTATTTAGAAAGCTTTTTGATCACCTTTGATCATATTAATAATTGTACGTATAATTATTTTAATATCCAAAAAAAATGACCAGTTTTCAATGTACCATACATCATATTCAACTCTTTTTTGCATTTGATGATGATCATTAGTTTCGCCTCTTAAGCCATTAACCTGGGCCAGCCCTGTTAGTCCCGGTTTGACGAAGTGGCGAACCATGTATTGGTCAATAATTTTGGAATAATCTTCTGTATGTTTTAACATATGGGGACGTGGTCCAACAACAGACATATGTCCCCATAGTATATTAAGAAATTGAGGGAGTTCGTCAAGGTTGGTTTTCCTCAAAAAACGTCCAACTTTGGTGATCCGGGGATCGTTTTTGATCGCTTGTTTACTGTGTGCTTCCCCATTTTGGATCATGGTTCTGAATTTCAGGCAGGGAAAGATCTTATTCATTTCTCCGTTTCTGTCTTGCCTGAAAAAGACAGATCCTTTACTTTCTAAACGAATAGCAAGGGCTATGAGTGGAAATAAAATAGGGAAAAGAAATAGAATGACAAATAATGAAAAAATAATATCAAAACTTCTTTTTAATATACGATTGGGCATGATCTCTAATGGTTCTTCCCGGTATTGCACGACAGGAAATTGACCATAAAAGGATAAAGAGGCTGTTTGTTTGATATAGTTGTTAAATACCGGCACTAACTTTAATCGTATCAATTCCCGTTCTGTAAAGCGTGTTATTTTTTTGATCCTGGAATTGTCAATGGCAGGGGTGATACAAAAAACTTCATCGATTTTTAATTCTTTGGCTAGATGGAAGAAGTCATTGATATTTCCTTTTATTTCGGGATTATGGATGTTATTGGGGGCATCGTCAAAGTATCCGGAGAAATAATAGCCTTTGGTTAGGTCTTCTGTCAGATATCTCTTGAGTTCTTTGCTGGCATCATTATATCCAATAATGGCAAACTTTCTGTAGTTTTTCCCTTGTTTGCGGTACATTTTTATCAGGGTAACCATTAGAAAACGCCAAACAGTCAATAATATAAATATAACCAGGTAGGTTTTTAAATAGGTGTTAACAGGGAAGTACTCTTTATAAAACAGCATCAGAAATAAGAGAAAACCGAAGAAATGAATGATTATGAATTGAAAAGCATGCAGGATGATTTTTTCCCTGTAAAGAATTCTTTCTTCAAGGAAAGCAGGATTGATGATAATAATCAGAATCCATAACAATGAAAAAGAAACATATAAAAATAAAGGAGATATGGGAATGGTTTCAAGAAAGGATAGATTAAAAATTTTTGAACTGATCAAAAAACTCAGGAAAAAAAGGATCAGGTCGCCAAGGAGAATAATCAGTTTTAAATATTTTGAATATCTTGCTTTTGTCAATTTTTATCTGTTTTTTGATTTGCAACAACAAAGAAATTGGACATTATAGACGAACCCTTTAGATATTCTCCCTCTAATATATTATATTTATTAACTGAATATGGATTTATAAATTGTGTGAAGACCCAATTAATATTTATGGGAATGTGAATTAAATATGGGAAGAACCAAGGATGTTCTCGAAAGGTTTTGGCAGCTTATGCCTTGCAATGAAGATTGGGACAGTTGATTAATAGGGATGGCAGAGAAGTATCTGAAATGCACAATTGGTTATTTGTTGCAGGAAAGATTTATAGGTTTAGACATTTTGCACAGCGTCTTATCTCAGGTCTGATTTTAAGTCGCTCAAAAGGAATTTCCTGATGGCATTTAATACATTTGCCAAAGTCTTCTTTATCTTTAATATTTAATATTTGCTTTAATTCTTTAAGCCGGTTTTGTGAATTTCGCATACTGGCATCAAAAATGGTTTTATTATTGATGGCGTCCATTCGTGAAATTCTGCCAATTGCATTATCGGGTGAGACAGGATCAGTGAAATCTTTCAGCTCAGCAATTTTTTCTTCCAGTTTTTTTATTTCTGCATGGATAATAGTAATAATCTCTTTTTTCTTTTCCGTTTCCATCATGTATCAAATATAATGATTTTCATTTTAACTACCCATTTTTCGATGGTTTGTTAAACGATTTCATATTCATTTAATACCCTATTATTGTGGATATTGTGGTTTTGTCAATCATTTGTCTAGTATTTTTCAGCGTTAAGAATGTTTTGAAGTGTTAATTTGATAGCATTAATTAATAATATAATTTACTGTAATGATGAAGAAATATTTTTTATTTGCGCTGCTGCCATTTATTTTTTCTTGTACCAATAAGGTTAAAGATAAATCTGAGTTAATTAGTATTGATCATAAAAAAACAACTGAAATTGAATCTAATGCTTTTGGGATTCAATTTAATCCAATGCCTTTCCATACAAATTCTGAGTACGACTCATTAGATGTGCCTAAGCTTTTAAATGAATTACCTGTTTTGATTGAAAGGACTGAAAAACTGGGTGCAAAATGGGCCCGGTTGTCTGTAGATTGGTCTAATATTGAGGATAATGATGGCAACATGCATTGGGAGATTCTGGATAAAGCCATTGCGGGTTTAAATGACATTGATGTAGAGGTTTATCTGTGTCTTCATGGTGGGCACCGGGAACACACAGAATTCAGGCCTCCGGTGACGGAAAAAGAATTGGCGGCATGGGATCATTGGGTTGAGCAAATGGTTCGCCGATACCACGAAGATATTACTTATTGGGAAATATGGAATGAAGGTAATTCTATATGGTTCTGGAATGATGATCCGGATGCTGAGGAATATTTTCAACTTGTAAAGACTTCTGTTGAAACAATAAAAGCCAATGATGACAATGTTAAAATAGTTGGAGGTAATCTGGCACGGCTGGATCTTCCTTTTGCCCAACAATTATTTGATCTTGGTATTGCAAAGTATATTGATGTGTTTACTTTTCATCCTTATTCAGCTTTTCCGGAAGCCATTGTGAAAAAGATTCAGGCACAGGTTGCTACACCCATTTGGTATGAACGCCTGGATCATCCTGTTCAGGGTTTAAAAGATTTAATTAAGAATTCTGGAGAAGAAATTGCACTCTGGCAGGGGGAATGTGGGTATCCTTCTGCTATGAATAGCAAGGGGTGGAATGGCAGTGGTCCCTGGAATCATAAGACCCAGTCTAAATGGATTATACGCAGAGCATTAACAGATCTTTCTTTTGATGCCGGTGTGAGCACCTATTTTTGTCTTAAAGAGTATGGTAGTAAAGATAGATATAATGCAAAAGGTTTAATAGAGCGTGTGAACCTGGAAGAAAAACCTGCCTTTGAGGTGTATCAAAATGTGATCTCCACTTTGAATGGTGAAATAGAAACTATTGATTTTGATCTTGGTTATAAAATTAAAGAGGTAGGTAGTTTTTATGGAGTGAAGAATAAAAATATTTTCGGAACGGCTCTTATTAATGATGCCGGTGAAACTTTTTATGCTTATTGGATTCCCACCCGTATGCAGGAAACCATTGATGAAGCTGTTGTCGATGTTATTCTTCATGGGCGTAAATTAGACGCACCTGTTCTGCTCGATCTATTGAATGGTCATTATTCCGAAATTGAAAATATTGAATATGTTGAAGGAAATACGATCCTGAAAAACATGCCTTTAAAGGATTACCCCATGATCATCAGGGTTTCGCCTTAATTTTCTGAATATTATTAATAGGTTCTACTGCATATTTTGTGGGTTTAATGTAAGTATAAAGGAATCAGAAATCATCCCGATAAAAAATCGGGGAGAAGCTAGAAGATCAATTACTTATGGAGAATCCGAATAAAGTAATAAATAGTTTTAAAATCAATAAAATACCTCTCGTTTACAAAATCATTTTTAATGATTAGTGTCGGATAAAAAATAACAGGTCACCGCTACGCGGTTATGTTACTTTATCTATTTCAATTTTTTACAATCAGGACGCTGCTAAGCAGCTTATTATAGTTACGTGGTGACGACCTATTTGTAGTAAGGTACAATCTAAATGACCTGTATGAGTAAAACTATTTGCAGTAGATGCAGGGTTGTGCATTCATTTTT
>CAZSGN010000089.1:0-10413 GCA_964606415.1 uncultured Bacteroidales bacterium | reverse complement strand
ATTTTATCTACATATAAACAAATTGCAAGCTTTCATTAAATTAGTGGTAGAACCACAATTATTTACTCAAGCTTGATTTGCCAAATTGAGCGAAATTGTTCCATCGATTTAAGGAAAAAGTGTAGTCATGGGTATATCACTCAAATAACTACATAGATTTTTATCACTTATCACACAGTATTCCACAGAGTAAATAATTAATTTGGAAGAAAATAAGGATCAAATACTATCATGTATAAAAGGCTTTTTCTTTTATTGAGCATTGGTCTCTCCTGCTTTTTTAAGTCCATGCCGGGCAAGAAGGGGGCCTAACAATTCAAAAAAGACAGAAGTAGCAGTAATGGTTGTAAAGACAGTACTCCCCACATAATCACCCAGCGTTTGCTCTCCAGGCCCAATAACATTTCCCAACCCAGCCACTTCTTGTTTAACAACAAGCGCAAGACCAATAGCTACACCAGCCTGGGACATGATCCCCAGTCCAAGATATTTCCTGATTTTTGGCTCTGCTTTTCCTAAACGGGCACCAATATAAGCTCCGCCATATTTCCCGGCAAAGCGCCCTAAAATGTATATAATCCCAATCAACCCTAATTCAGGAAGCATTTTAACATGTAAATTAGCACCGGCAATCGTAAAAAATATCAAATAAAACAAAGGCATGATCAACCCAACATCCTTTTCATCAATTTCTTTCATAAAATGATGTTTATGGTCATTCCCCACTGTCAAACCAAAAACCATATTGGTCAGAATATAAGAGAGGGAGGCCAACTGTGCAATACCTGAAGTCAATGTCACAAAACCAAAAGTAATGATCATGGCATAATGTAAGTTCCGGTCATTTTTTTCAAAAAGAATAAAAAGCCTGCCCATAACCCATCCAAGGACAATACTAAAGACCACCTCTGCAATTGGCTTCAGGATAGTAAATAAAAGGCTGCCATGTGCATAGCCGGGGGCAGTAGAAGAGATAAAATATACACCGACAGGCATTAATAATCCAAAAACAATAATCCCAAGCCCGTCATCAATCCCAACAATGGATTTAAGCGTATGGGTTAAAGATCCGCTTGCCCGGTACTCCTCAATAACAGCCATTGTTCCGGCTGGTGCGCTTGCCGGGGCAATAGCACCCAGAAATACAGCCATACCTAATTCACCCGTTAATAAATAAACACCCAGAACCACAAAAAAAATACAACCAAACAATATAGAAATAGTAAGAATAGAAATAAGCTTTCCTTTTATTTTCAACTCCCGCAGATCAATCTCAAGCCCAATTTTAAAGGCTACAAAGGCAAGAATTAATTTGGTCAAAAAAGCCATATCACTAAGAAGTTCCTCGCTTAATAGCCCTAAAACAGATGGCCCCAGCAAAATACCCATGAGCATATACCCCACAATAGAAGGTAGTTTGATCTTCTTAAGCAGAATAGAAAAAAATAACGAGGCTATAACCATTACCCCGAGAATCAAAAGTAAAGTCGATTGCTCATTGAGCCACTGCAGCATTTCATCAAACATCATAAGGTTTTTTTGATAACATTCTCCAATGATCAGACCAAAATATTATTTTTACTTTTATAAAAAAAAATACATACGCTAAAATGATCAACTCATGCAAATCTCAACAAAATTCATAAGCCTTATCTCCGCATTGCTCTTAACAGGAACATTTTGCTTCTCCCAGGGCATCACCCAACCTTTGGAGGATCACTTTATCAATCCTGTTTTGCCCGGATTCCACCCTGACCCATCCATTATTCGGGTAGGCGATGATTATTACATGGCGACCTCATCATTTGAATTCTGGCCCGGAATACCTGTTTATCACAGCAAGGACCTGGTAAACTGGAAGCTCATTAATCATGTTGTTACCAGGAAAGAGCAGATTGATATGTCAGGCATCGAAACCTCATCGGGTTTTTATGCGCCAACCCTGCGTGAACACGAAGGCACTTTTTACGTTGCTGTCTCTTATGTCACCAGAGAGCCATATCATGTTAAGAATATGGTTTTCACCACCAAGGATATTGAAAAAGACTGGTCTAAGCCAAAGATTATCACAGACGGAACGGAATGGAAAATTGACCCGGATCTTTTCTTTGATGATGACGGGAAAGTATATTTCAGCGCCAACGCCCAACAACCCGATTATCCGGATGTCGGATGGAGAAGGGAAATCCGTATTCAGGAATTAAACACCAGTACCTGGAAACTAACAGGAGAGCGCCATACAATTACAAAAGGAGCGATGCAGGATGCCGTTGCCGTTGAAGCACCACACATTTACAAAAAAGATAATTACTATTACCTGCTTGTTGCAGAAGGTGGTACCGGCATGGGGCATGCAGTCAGCATCTTTCGCAGTAAAGAAATTTTCGGGCCATATGAAAATTATTCATTCAACCCCATCCTAAGTCACCGCCACATGGCCAACACAGCTTACATTCAAAATTTAGGACACGCAGACATTGTCCAAACACAAAACGGCGAATGGTGGATGGTTTTATTAGGTGTAAGAAACATCAGGGATGTAGGTTTTCCCCTGGGACGGGAAACGTTTCTTGTTCCAATAATATGGGAAGAAGACGAGTACCCTGTTGTCAACCCTGGCAAAGGCAGTGTCCTGTCTAAAGACCGCAGGCCTAACCTGCCTCCTCACGAATTCCTGCCAACACCGCCAGTCGAAGATTTTGACGGCGAGGAATTACCGCTCCACTGGAATATAATCAGAAACACCACCCAACCTTACACCTTGTCCAATGGTCAATTAAAACTTCCCTTAAGTCCGGCAACACTGGAAAATAAAATAACCCCGGCATTTACAGGAAGAAGGATCCAACACCATAATTTTGACCTGATGACCAAAATGAAATTCTCCCCAGCAAAAAAACAAGAAGAAGCCGGATTAATTCTAATGCTGGATGAAAAACAAGTTTACCATTTATTACTCGGACAAAAAGATCGTGACAATATACTTCGTCTAAGTAAAGGAGAAGAAAAAGAAATACTTGCTTCGTCAACCATTCCCGACCAACCCGACTGGATTTGGCTCCGGATTACCAGCCGGAATCACCAATACCAATTCAGTTGGTCTATTGATGGCCAGGCCTGGCAAACGCTTGCCAAAGAAGTTTCCGGCGAACATCTGCATACACCATGGTGGGTTTTTACAGGCACTTACGCCGGGCTTTACGCAACATCCAACGGCAAACCAACAAACAATGAAGCTTTATTTAAATGGTTCTCTTATCGTGGCATCAAATAGTGTAAATCCTGATAATCAATTTATTCAACAGCTTCACGTATTAAAGAAATAAAATGATTCTTATCATGCTTTACCATGGTAAGGATCATATCGACAACACTTGTCTTACTGATCCCAAGTTTTTCTTCCAACTCATTGATCATATCAATATTTTCCCGGGTTAACCGAAATCCTACATGTACTTTCTTTTCTTTTAATCCCATAATCACCTATATTTAATTCAAACCCCAAACAACAGCTTTAAAATTATTATTCATCAGGCACAGTCCTGTTTTTTTACTAAAAAGCGCTTCCCGCCCACTAACTGTTGACCGGGCACGAAAAAAACTTTGATCTACCCAGGTTACAATACTCTTTGTTCCATTGACGTAAACCCGGTTACCTGTTTTAACATCCAACAAGGTCTGGGGAGTCTTGTAAAACTGATCTTTAATCGCATTGTATTCATCAATAATATGCTGTACCACAGCATTACTGCCACCCTTATCCGGATGATGCTGCATTAGCAAAGTGCGGTAACGTGTTTTCAACTGGCTTTCATCAGAGAGATCTGCAAAATACTTCATGATTCATGGTTTTATATTAATAATAGTTGTCATTCATTTTTTGCAAATGTACAACAATGTTCAACAATTTCAAAATAAAAAAACATTTTGGATTCAAAAAAATTTATGATTTCTTTGTTTGAACAAAAACAAAAAGATGGAAGCCAAAAACATACTTATTACCGGCATTACAGGGAACGTAGGAGCAGAAACCATCAGGTCTCTTCAACAAATAGGCAGTAAACATCAAATTATTGCCGCTCATTACAATATTGAAAAAGCAAAAAATGAATTAAAATCATTCCACAACCTCAGCTACAGGCATCTTGATTTTTTTGACCCGGCAACATTTGCCCCGGCGTTGAAGGAAATTGATACCGTTTTCCTTATCCGTCCCCCTCAAATAGCAGAAGTATCAAAATATTTTGCGCCATTTCTGCAAAAATGCAAAGAAGCTTCTGTCAAAGAAATCGTTTTCCTATCGGTTCAGGGAGCAGAAAACCAAAGCATGATCCCTCATCACAAAATAGAGAAGCTTATTCTTGCCAGGGGCTTTGACCATATCTTTGTCCGCCCCTCCTATTTCATGCAAAACCTGACAACGACCCTTTTACACGAGATACAAACAGAAGGTAAAATATTCATTCCCTCCGGGAAATTAAAATTCAATTGGGTTGATGTCCGGGACATTGGCTTGACAACAGCCCATTTCTTAGATGATTTCGGGCAATACAAGAACCAGGCATATGAGGTGACAGGCTCAGAATTCATGGGATTCAAAGAAGTTGCAAAAATTCTAACAAAAGAAACAGGTAAAGAAATCGGTTACGAAAGCCCTAATCTCCTACGCTTCTTCCTTCATAAAAAACGCCAGGGCATGAAAAACAACATGATCTTTGTCATAGTCATGCTGCATTTTTTACCCCGGCTCGGGAAAAACAAAAGACGTCTCACGGATATTGTTAAAAAGGTGACGAGAAAAGAACCTTATCAAATCAGGGATTTTGTGCGGGCGAATAAAGAGATGTTTGCTTGAAAAAAGCATGTGATCCAAGATACAAAATGAGAGCAATTCACAACGGTACTTTCTTATCAACCATCTCTTTTCTATTTTATCACGCCGGAACCAATCAACTCATCTCCCTGGTACCAGGCAATAAATTGCCCGGAAGATATTGCACGTTGAGGCTCTTCAAAACTGACATATAAAGCATCCTGACCCATTTTAAGGGTTGCCTTCTGAAGTGGTTGCCTGTAGCGTATCCGTACATCATATCGATACTGATCTCCCTCACTCATGATATCCTGCCCGCCCAGCCAGTGAACATCCTGCCTTCTAACCATCAATCCAGTTCTATACAAGCCGGGATGGTCATCACCCTGTCCGACATAAACCACATTATTATCGATATCAGTGCTTAAAACATACCGGGGTTTAGAGCTCCCCCCAATATCCAGGCCCTTCCGCTGACCAGTTGTATAAAAAAAAGCACCCTGATGCTCTCCTATTCTTTTCCCATCCGAAGGAGAAAAAGAAAAGGCTTCAAAAGCATTTCTCCTGGAAACAGCCATCTCCGGATCAATTTCGACAACATCCCCCTGCTGAGGAATTAAAGATTGTCCCAGAAATACAGGAAGATCAACCTTGCCAATAAAACATATACCCTGACTATCTTTTTTGTCTGCAGAAGGCAAATGGATCTCCCTAGCTATCCTGCGAACCTGGGCTTTTGTATAATCTCCAAGCGGGAAAAGCACACCGTTAAGCTGCTCCTGGGTAAGGCGGCATAAAAAATAACTTTGGTCCTTATCAGGATCGACACCTGCCAAAAGATGAGCCTGCACACCATCTTCCTTTATTGTATTTTTGATTCTGCAATAATGCCCTGTTGCAATCAATGAAGCTCCCAATTTATCAGCCAAATCACGGTAAGCATCAAATTTGATAAAATGATTGCACATTACATCCGGATTAGGAATACGGCCCGAACCATATTCCCCGAAAAGATAACCAGCAACCTGTGCTTTGTATTGAGCTGTCAAATCAACAACATGAAGCGGGATATCCAGCTTTTTCGCCACCAGCTCAGCCATAATCTGCTCTTCCTCCCAGTCGCAGTCACCAGCAAGGCGGCCGGTATTGTCTTTCCAGTTAACCATAAAAAGCCCGATCACCTCATAACCCTGTTGTTTGAGCAACCAAGCCGCAACAGCCGAATCCACCCCTCCTGAAAGTCCAACGACCATTTTCTCCATAATGCTATTCTTTTATTAAAGTACAAATTTACTAAAATAGCTCAGGATAAAATATTTTTTCAAAAGATGAATGCGCTAAACATAAATTCCTAAATCAAAACATATCTGTAAACAAAGCGTGTTTGATGTATAGTATTGAATCCTGAAAATTGAAAACCAGAAAGTCATAATGGACAGTGGGATAAACACTATCAAAACCGGTATAAGAAGAAATGGGATATAATGAAGAGACATTAATTGAAAACATCATACCGGGAAGCATTATCCAACAACCTTTGTTTCTGATTATTTTTC
The DNA here is from genome assembly GCA_964606415.1 of uncultured Bacteroidales bacterium. Taxonomy (GTDB): domain Bacteria; phylum Bacteroidota; class Bacteroidia; order Bacteroidales; family JBBRXJ01; genus CAZSGN01. The sequence goes on along the minus strand of CAZSGN010000089.1, from coordinate 4,044 downwards.
TTTTCAAAGACTGATTTTAAAAGATTCCAGTGCCATTTTGTGCGGAGGCGAAACTGATTATAAGACTCTTTTTCCCATTGCCACTCACTATCTGCCAATTGGGAGGGAGACACGTATTTATAAATGGTTTCTATAAACTTACTGTTTTTAGGTTTACCCGAATAATTAACATCATTCACATTAGCCAATAATGTTATTCCATAATGAAGAGCCTGTTTCTTAATAAGTTCAATCATCCGACGATACTGTTCACCTATATCATTATCAAAAGATTGGTGATAACTCCCGCCAATATCCATCGCGGGACGAACCTGTACTGTATCCAAATGATATTGCTGAAATACAGGAATAATTTTCCCGATATCTTCAAAATTTTCCGGGTTTGCGGTAAAATTTATGCGTATCAGGGGGTTTTCCTTGTCAAGTTCATTTTTAATTTTATTGATGAGCATAAGCGATTCTATTAACCTATCAAAAGAAGCGTTTTGCATCCAATATTCATAACTTTTCTTTGTGGCACCATGAACAGAAAGAATGATCTCATCCAACCCATTTTTTACCAAGCGGGTAATTGAATCCTCGCTCAGTAGTTGGCCGTTTGTCACCAAACTAACATAAGGCACATGACAGGATTTCGCCCGGGCTATTATTTCCTCGTAACCAGGATAAAGTGTTGGCTCTGCACCGCATCCAATGACAACCTGGGCAGCCCTGGGAAATAAATATTTAGAAATGACCTCCAACTGTTTATCGGAAAGAACACCTTTCTTTTTGTTTTTCCGGTAATCGTCATCAGAAAAATAACACATCCGGCAACGTAAATTACAAGCGATTACAGGATCCATGCGAATAGATAAATGCCGCATGCCGAACAAACTGCTTATAAAAACCATAAACAGTTTAACCCGGTCACTCTTAATATTTAAAAAAACCTTTATTAATTTATAAAAACGATGCATGTGCGCCTAATATCCTGACTCTTTATTACGTTTACAGAAACAAAATTACCAATAAAGGAATCACCCAAATTGAGCGATCCCGCTCAATAAATCCCACAAATATAAACAACTTCTAAAAGAATAGCACGACCCCTTAATCCCGAATTATTCATTAAGAGACATTGAGAATACCAAAACAATGAATCCATGAGGGTTAACCCTGTTTTAAAGAATCACCCAATTGATTTTCTGACAATTGGGATGATGAACTTAAACGCTATGCATTAGAGCTTATAATGTTTCTTCTAATGTATAAAAGCAATGAAAGTCAATAAAATTTTTGCTATTCACTAAACCCCTAAAGAGCTGAAGTATTTATAGCCATAACGCTCAAAACTTCACAGACAACCCTGCCATCAAATGCCGGCCTGCCTGCGGGTAAAATCCGGTCATAAGGTTTTCTTCTCCATTAAGAATGTAGCGATAAACCCATGCATCACTTTCATATTCGACATTAAATATATTATAAAGCTGGAGTTTCAGCGTGAGCTCTTTCATAAAACCGGGATCAACCCTGATCTGAGCCATCAAATCATTAATGAAATAAGGATCAAGGCTCCGTTGCTCACTGGATGTATTATCCAGGTATTGTTTTCCTACATATTTAGAATCAAGAAACAGGGATAACCAATTTCTATGATCAAAACGAATCATACTACCCACAGTCACATCAGGAGAAAAAGAAAGATCAGTAAGGCCAAGATATTCCTTTTCCTGGGCACCGGTTGACCAATTATCCACATAAGCTGTAAAATCTTTGATTTTATTATGACTAAAGGTCGCATTAAATTCCCATGTCAAAGGATCGGCAATTTTCACTCCTCCAATAAGTTCAATACCCGCCCGGTAGCTATTTTCAACATTCGTCATGATAGCGGCACCGACATTATTAATCTCGCCTGTCAGGACCAATTGATCATGATACTTCATATAATAAACATTAGTGCTTAACTCCACCCGGCTTCCGTGGAATTTATAGCCCAGCTCGTGATCAAAAAGGCGCTCCGGGCCAGGCGTTTCTCCAGTCGGGGCATCGGTATAATTGCTTCTGTTGGGCTCACGGTTAGCAATACCATAAGCAGCAAATAAGGTATGATTGCCCGCTAGCTCATAAAAAACGCCAACTTTGGGATTAACAAAATCATATTCATGACGCTGCGTAATATCCTGCAAATCATCATCAATGCCATCAATATCGTAAGCAACAAAACGATATTGCAAATCCCCATGAAGAGACAGATGAGGTGTTAACTCGTACTTCAATTTACCAAAAACATTCATATCATCCTTTATGCCTGTGCCATCGTACCATCGATAATCCTGATCAAAATGAGCAGCATATTCAGCCCAGATAATTTCCCCGAAATGGTCACCGTCATACCGGCTCCATCCTGTCCCCAGTGTGCCCTTCACCCGGTCTTTATCATAATTCAGCGACCATATCAATCCATAATAATCATTATCCAGCCATTTCTGTGTGATAAGATCACTTTGACGAATGGTATCTCCACCTGGGTAAGCATTATCAAGCCCATATCCGGAGAAATCCTGCCCGGCCTCGTACTGTTCATAATAACCATTGCCTTTTGTATAATGCAAAGTAGCATTCATGACCAGATAATCGGAAAACTCGGTGAAATAAAAAAGCTGAACATGATCCTGTTGATAATTATCTGTTGCATTATCGTAAGTAAAAGGATTATATGTTCGATTTGTATCCAGGATTTCTTTCGGTACGCCACCCCATGAGAGATATGTTTTTTCTTTCCCTGTCATCACATTCACCCTGAGCGAACTATTTCCGAACAAATAAGTCCCTGACATGTATAATGAATTGAGGTCAGAATAAGCCCTGTCGACAAAGCCTTCCGAATATAGCCTTGACACCCGTGCATCAAAGGTAAATTTATCATTAATCAAGCCAGAACCGACTTTAAATGTGGCTTTAGAAGTATTAAACGAGCCATAAGAGGTATTCAATTCCGCATAAGGCTCTTTATTCAATTGATTGGTTTTAATATTGATGCTGGCACCAAAGGCCCCGGATCCATGTGTTGAGATCCCCACCCCTCTTTGTATCTGCATATTATCAACCGAGGAGGCCAGATCAGGAAGATCTACCCACCACACTCCATGAGATTCAGCATCATTGAGCGGAATACCATTGACAGTAACATTAATCCTGTTCATATCCGCACCCCTGATGCGATAGGTCGTATACCCCATCCCATTTCCGGAATATGAACTGGACACAACAGACGGACTCCTGCTAATGATCTGCGGAATATCTTTACCCATATTAACACGCTCAATCTCCGGCTTTTTCAGATTAACATGAGGCACCGGATCCTTATACCCGGCACGCGATGATCTGATAATCACTTCTTCAGCAAAAATCTTTTTTTGCTCCAGTGCTAAATCAATTTGCCGGTCATTTTCAAGATGAATTTTTCGCTGCAAACTATCGTAGCCAATATGTGTAATATTCAACGAGTAATTTCCTGCTGGCAATGTCAATTCAAAAATTCCATCACTATTTGTAAAAGCACCTTTATAGGAATTTTTCAAAGAAATATTCACTCCTTCAAGCGGTTGACCATCTGTATTTTTTACTTTACCTTTTAAGGTATACTGCCCGAATGTTAACAAGGTCATACACCCCATTAGCATCATTAAAATAATTCTTTTCATGATTCTTCATTTTTTGGTTCATTATTTAAAAAAACAACCAACCGGGAATGAAGATCATCGAACCTAAGGAACAGGAAGATAATTAATCCATAAATAATCTATTGAGAGGAAAAAATGAATACTACAAAGCAGCATTCACTTCCCTACGCCGGCATTACCCGGATCAGGTTCCAAGGGTCTGATCTCAGCCTGTATAGTCTTAAATAAAGACTTAGGCACCCCAATTGTTAATACAAAGATAAAAAATTATTTTGAGAGAATCTAAATAAAGATGGGATTTTGTTCTTTGTTCCTTGTTCCTTGTTCCTTGTTCCTTGTTCCTTGTTCCTTGTTCGTTGCCTGTCCGTCCACTGAC
>CAZSGN010000088.1:0-10601 GCA_964606415.1 uncultured Bacteroidales bacterium | reverse complement strand
AAGACATGGAGGAAGCAGGTGAAGGAGAGGGCGCAATTGTTTGTGTGCCTTTTGAACAAATCAAGTACGGGGACTAAAATAAACCTGTCGATTAATGAAACAGACAACTAAACGGTTAAGAGTGAGGAAATTTTGAAAGCATTGATGAAACTATTTGCATTAATAGCTAAACAAGACGAAGGTGTTGAATTAAAAGAACGTGAATTCGTTGAACGGTTCCTGTATAAACAACTCAACGACGAAGCGGTGCATGAATATCTTACCCTTTTTGACAAGCATGCAGGCACTGATGGAAAAGATAATCTTAACAAGGATGATAAAAAAGAAATCAAACTCACATCAGTTAAAGCCTCTGTAAAGATAATGGGTATATGCAAGAAAATCAATAAAACACTCAACAAGGAACAAAAGGTCGTTGTGCTGGTGCGACTGTTCGAACTCGTTAACGCAGTTGGCAAATTTACAGACCAGCGAATGGCCATCATCAATACCGTCTCTGAAGTTTTTAAACTCCAAAAAGAAGAATACGCTGAAATCAGGGATTTTGTCATTGAGCAGGATGATGAAAAATTCTCAATTTACAATAGTATTCTTCTTATCAATGACAAAGACAAATCATATGAAAAAGCCAAACATATTGTTGTCGAGAAACTAGATGGCAACCTGGTGGTTCTTCATGTGGACAGTGTCGATCTGTACTTTTTAAAATACACCGGATCAGAAGAACTCTATTTAAATGGACTCGGGCTTAACAACAAAAGCATCTATCTTTTTGCCAGCGGAAGTACCGTTAAACTCCCGAAAGGTAAACCTGTATACTACAGTGACGTGGTCATGCGCTTTCTTGAAGATGTAACCAGTCATAAAATTTCTTACCACTGTAACCATGTCTATTATGCATTTCCAAACGGAACATATGGCGTACAGGATGTGACCTTCTCAGAAGAACATGGCAAATTAATTGGCATCATGGGTGTCAGTGGAGCAGGCAAAACCACTTTATTAAACGTGCTGGCAGGCGTTACTTCTCCATCCGAAGGAGAAGTGCTCATCAATGGATTAAATCTTCATAAAGATCGTGATAAAACGGAAGGCATCATTGGATTAATCCCGCAGGATGATCTGCTCATTGAAGAACTAACCGTCTTTGAAAACCTTTTTTATAACGCCAAACTTTGTTTTAAAGACAAAGGAAACGAAGAAATCACCAAACTTGTAGACAAAACACTTGACAACCTGGGACTCTTCGAATACAAAGACCTCCAGGTGGGTTCACCCATGAAAAAAACCATTAGCGGTGGGCAACGAAAACGACTGAATATAGCACTCGAATTAATCCGCGAACCTTCCATCCTATTTGTTGACGAGCCCACATCAGGATTATCATCAAGAGATTCGGAAAACGTCATGGATCTGCTTAGAGAATTATCCTTAAAAGGAAAACTCATTTTTGTCGTCATTCACCAACCATCATCAGAAATTTATAAAATGTTTGACAAAATGATGATCCTTGATGTTGGTGGTCATCTCATCTATTATGGAAACCCCATTGAAGCCGTCATGTACTTTAAAAGAATGGACATGCAGGTTAACAGTGATGTGGGAGAATGTCCAACATGCGGAAATGTCAATCCAGAGCTTCTGTTTAACATTATCGAAGCAAAAGTGGTTGATGAATACGGAAAGTATACAAGTAAACGCAAAATAAGCCCGTTAAAATGGGAACAAAACTACAAAGAACACACAGCTGATGAATACGTCGAAATAGTAAAAGAAAAACCACCACAAGCCCTTAACATACCTAAATGGTTGTCTCAAACAAAAATTTATACCATCCGGGATTTTCTCTCAAAAATAAGCAACAAACAATATATTATCCTAAACTTACTGGAAGCTCCTGTTCTTGCCTTCATTCTTTCATATATTATCCGGTATATCGCTGACCCCATGTCGGATACGTATATCTTTCGTGAAAACGAAAATATTCCGATTTTTATCTTCATGAGTATAATTGTGGCATTATTCCTTGGCTTAACTGTAAGTGCCGAAGAAATATTCAAAGACCGGAAAATATTAAAACGCGAAAGTTTTTTAAACCTCAGCCGGTCAGGATACCTGGTATCCAAAATTGCTATTTTATTTCTTTTATCTGCTATTCAAGCCTTTACTTTCGTTATTATTGCCAATAGCATTTTGGGAATTAAAGGAATGTATTTTTATTATTGGTTTGCCCTGTTCTCAACAGCCGCTTTTGCCAATATGCTGGGTCTTAACATCTCGGCTTCCTTTAACAGCGTAGCGACCATCTACATCATCATACCTCTTGTAATGATTCCCATGATGGTTTTAAGTGGCGCCATGTTTGAATTCGATAAGTTGAACAGGAATATTTCCAGTGTCAAAAAAGTTCCGTTTATTGCAGAACTAATGCCTACCCGGTGGACTTACGAAGCCATGGTTGTTCATCAGTTTAAAGACAATCAATTCGAAAAACAATTTTACCCTCACGAAAAAAACATCAGTATTGCAGATTTTAACCAGGTTTACCTTATTCCTGAGATGGAAGATAAGTTGGAACTGGTTCGCGAAGAATTAAAATCCAAAGGTGAAATTGTCGACAGTAAAGATGAAGTTCAGCTGCTCTACAATGAAATCCTAAAGGAACAGAAGCAAAACCCCGATATCCAATTTGATCATTTAGAAAAAATCAATCCTGATGCATTAACAATGGATCTCATTTATGAGATCGGTGACTTTATTGATCATATGAAAACCTACTACACCAGCCTCTTTAATGAGAGCACAAATAAGAAGGAAAATATTATACAATTTTTCATTGAACAAAACGCTTATCAAAAATTCAAAAATGACTATCACAACGAAAGCATTGAAGACCTGGTCAAGAAAATATATGAAAAAAATAAAATACTCGAATTTGACAATGAACTAATTCAACAAATTGACCCAATCTTTAAAGATCCCATCCCTAAAAATAAATTTGACTTCGGCGCTCATTTTTATGCACCAAGAAAACACATATTCGGCTATTACATTGACACCTACTGGTTTAACATGGGAGTTATATGGTTATTCTGTATAGCATTTTATGTTTTATTATATTTTAAAGTATTTGAAACAATTATGAATTTTTCTTTTAAAGATTTAATCCCTAAAAAAACAAAAAATTAATAAATTTGTGGTAATCAAAAATCAAATTAATCCAATGTTTAGATACATCTTAATCATCCTCATAATCCCCTTGTTAATCATATGCTCTTGTAGTTCAGGAGGTAGCGGGGATTACATAAAAGAAGCACCAGACTCGCTCACTAACCAGGAAGATGAGCCCTTAGAAATCGAATCAGCAACAATGGAGAATATAGTTCAAAATATTGCTTCCCCGGTAGAAATGGCTGCGCTAATCAAAAGCCTGGGTGTTCCATATTCCAAAGATTATCTTTCATCAACCAAAGATGTTGATTCTTACGCTTCTGCCAAAACAAAAGCATTAAACCTGGGAGTATATGGCGCCGATCTTGGTTATATCAACATGTATGGCAAAACAGGATCGGTACTGGATTATATTTCCGCCATCAAATCACTGGCCGATGATATTAATGTTGGACAATTTTTTGACTTTCAGACTCTTAAACGACTGTCAAGCAATAGCCAAAACATAGATTCGCTCATGTATATATCCGTGAATAGTTTTAACAAGATGGACAATTATCTTCGCGAACATAAACGAGGTGATTTAAGCGCGTTAATGGTCACCGGTGTGTGGATAGAAGGCTTGTATCTTGGCACACAGGTAGCTAAAGACAACCCATCAGAAAAGCTCAGCCAAACAATAGGCGAACAGAAAACCATTTTGAACCAACTCATGCTAATACTGGGTAATTACAAAAATGATGCATTCATCAAAGATATTATTGACGATATCAAAAAGATCAAGCACGAATTTGATGGAGTGAAAATATCCGTTGAAATGGGCGAGCCTGAATCCGTTGTTAAAGATGGCAAACTAACCATTGTACAACATGAGAAAAGTACCGTTCATATGACTGATGAACAATTAACAGCCATTATTGAAACAGCAAAGGACGTCAGAAATAAACTGGTTAGTTTGCGGTGATTATTTAAAAAATTAATAAATTCGTCTCTATGAGAAAGCAAATTCATATAATCGTTACCATGACCATTGGTTTACTTGTTTTTATTCCTCAAATAAAAGCACAACCCCAGGATGTTTTGGTTGACATGTGTGCATCAAAAGCTGGTGATGATGCTACTTATCTGAAAGATTTTGTGGTTGAATTGGATGCAGCAAACCCCGGAGAAAAAGAACCTGTAGCTAAGTTCTCCATGATTCTTAGTAAAGGAACTGTATACCGTTTCTCTTTATGTAATGCAGAAGATTCACCAGGGGAAGGCATTCTGAAACTTTTTGATACATCTCGTGAAATCGCAAGCAATGAATACGAGAACCAAATACTACAATCCTTTGATTTTGAGTGCAATAAAACCGGGGTTTATCATGTTTTTATTTCTTTCAAAGACGGAAAAGCCGGGTCAGCTATTGGCATTCTTTCTTTTATCAAGAAAATCTAACCAAAAAAACATTGAATAATCTCGTCTTTTTTTTCTCTAAGTAAAGGTTGATCATGTAAGACTTGTTCTACCCTATGAGGTAAAAATACATTTCCCTCAAGCTGTTTAAGGGCTGCTTTTTCATTTTTATTTAAGTGTTCTCCTTTTACAAACCGAATAATACCTTTTTCTACATGGAGCATAATTAAATGATCATGTTTATTCACAGGCAACCTGGCAGTCAATTCAAACTGAGGAGACCTGGCAAAGACCCATTTCCAGGAACAAAGCCATTCCTGACGCTTCCGGATTAAAGCAGAATCAATCGCATCCAGATTAAATTCATAATCAAGGTTAAACCCGTTCTCAGAAAGAAACAAAGTCAAAGCATCCACAAAACGATCGTAATGCCAGTCTTCCTCAAAAAAATCGAATAAATTTTTGGTCTTCATAGGAACAGATGCCACTGCCTTATCCTGAATATTCCGTTGCCCATAATGCAAGGTGTTTTTCAAAAATGTCATATCCGCATTCAATAACATTGTCCCATGATGCAGCACCCTTTCTTTATGAACATGCTGCGCATTCCCGGATACTTTACCCGCGGAGGTAACAATACTGTTTTTATTCATAAGAGAAGCATCAATACCCAGCATCTTTAAAAAAGCAATAAGTGGATTCAGATAACGCTCATAATTTATTTTTCCTTTCTCTGCCATATTCTCAATAAAGGCAAAATTAAGATTTCCCTTATCATGAAAAACCGTCCCTCCCCCCGTTATTCTTCGTGCCAGACGAACTTTATTTTGCTGAATATAGGGCAAATTAACCTCCTTAAAAAGATTTTGGTTCCGTCCAACAATAACAGAGCATTCGTTCCGATACAACAAAAGATAATTATCCTGGCAATGGGTCAAAAAATAATCTTCCAAAGCAAGATTGAAAAATGGATCGGTTATCTCACTGCGAACCACGAACATGCCCAGGCGAAGTTAATGATTGATAATGCAAAAAACGTTTATTAAGAAGAAGAACCAGCAAATAAAACAACCAACCCAGCAACATCCCCAATAAAGCCCCTCCAATAATATCAAAAGGAAAATGCACGCCAAGATAAATGCGACTATAAGAAACAAAAGCAGCCCAAAAGAAAATTCCCCAGGTATACCATTTTATCCTAAATATCAAAGCTGTAAAAGCTGCCAAAGCAAATGTATTGGCCGCATGCGAAGAAACAAATCCATAAGCACCACCGCGATAGTCATTCACTATATGCACTAAATCCTTTAGTGCTTCTTGTTGTGAAGGCCTGTACCGTTCAAAAACCATTTTAAAATAATGAACAGAAGTATGATCAGCCGCGGAAATAAGAAGTCCAATGGCAAGTAATACTAACCATGACGCCTTGCGATAGCGATAAACAATCCATCCGGCAAGAACAACATAAAAAGGTATCCAGAAAGTTTTTGAACTCACCATCCACATTACCTGATCCCAGAATGGGCTATGCAGGCCATTTAGAAATAAAAAAATTTCTTCATCAAGATTAATCAGGAAATCTAACATAACATTTATTCATTTAATGCATCCCATAGTTTATCTTTTAACTCTTCTAAGCCTTTATGTGCCACCGAAGAGATGAAAACAAAAGACTCATCAGCCCATTGTTTCTTAATCTCTGCTTTCAATTCCTCATCCAGCATATCACATTTAGAAATGGCAACAACCATTTTCTTATCCAAAAGTTGCGGATTATAATTTCTAAGCTCCTGAATCAAATTCTTATATTATTCATCTACCATCCTCTTCGATTCGGCCGTACTCATAAAAAGCCGTCCAACATTTCGCTCAAGTTGCCTTAAAAATCGCAATCCTAAACCTTTTCCCAAATGGGCCTGTTCAATAATTCCCGGGATATCAGCCATCACAAAAGAACGGTTATCCCGGTAGGAAACAATGCCAAGATGAGGCGTAAGAGTCGTAAATTCATAATCCGCGATCTTAGGCTTTGCGGCACTTAAAACCGAAAGCAGCGTGGATTTTCCGGCATTGGGAAACCCCACCAGTCCAACATCAGCAAGCACTTTTAATTCTAAAACACAAGCTAATTCCATACCCTCCTCCCCTGGTTGAGAAAACCGCGGTGTCTGATGAGTAGAAGATTTAAAAAAAGCATTCCCCATTCCTCCTCTTCCACCGGATAATATATGCTTTTCTTCACCATGCCTGGTAATTTCAGCCAGGACTTCGCCCGTATCATCATTCCTAACAATAGTTCCAAGCGGCACCTCCACGATCTGATCATGCCCGTCAGCACCGGTCATTAAACTACGACTACCACTTTCACCATTATCAGCAATGACATGCTTACGGTATTTTAAATGGAGTAAAGTCCATAAATGCTCATTACCTCTAAGAATAATATGCCCCCCTCGTCCGCCATTTCCTCCATCCGGGCCGCCTTTTGCATTGCTTTTTGTTCGAAGAAAATGTGTCGATCCACCACCCCCTTTTCCGGATCGCATGTAGATCTTAACATAATCAATGAAATTATTCCCGGCCATATAAAATATATATAATATAAAAAAAAAGATCACCCGGAATTCCAGGTGATCAAATATTATCAAAACGCAATAATCTATTTTTGTTTATCAATCACTTCGCATATACTACTAAATATCTCATCAATATCTCCCATGCCATTAACAGGAGAATATTTACCCTGTTGATCATAATAATCAATAACTGGCTTGGTTTCACTATTATAAACGTTAATACGGTTTTCAATAATCATTTCATCTTTATCATCTTCCCGGCCAGAGTCCTTAGCTCGATTAAGCAATCTCTTCACTAGCTCATCATGTTCCACCTCCAGAGAGATCATCACATTAATGGAAGTGTTATTATTTTCAAGTAATTGATCCAAAGCCTTCGCTTGTGCTGTCGTCCGCGGGAATCCATCAAAAATAAAACCATTACCCTCTTTATTCCGGTTTAATTTAGACTCAATCATCCCAATAACAACTTCATTAGGTACCAGTTCACCTTTATCCATATAGCTTTTAGCTTCCAGTCCCAGTTTGGTTTTTTGAGCAATCTCGCTACGAAGCAAATCACCAGTTGAAAGATGATTTAATTGGTACTTTTCAATGATTTTCTCTGCCTGCGTACCTTTCCCGGCACCGGGAGGCCCAAATAAAACAATGTTCAGCATTTTATTTTCTATTTTTAGTTAATATTTCGTTTGCTAAAATTCACCAATAATGGTTTTAAAAACTCAAACCTATCCATAAAATCAAAGGGTTGATCTATAATGTTCAAGTTCGGGATTTGCTGCTTTTGAAAATCAACAAGCCCCTCTAAATTAACCGGTTTTGACTGATTTTAAAACCAGCATAACAAATAAAACACACATTACAGACAAATGTTTTTGTTAATCCATGACTTTCCCCACATCATCTCTAGCTTGATAAATTGCTGGTAAATTACGACCTAAGCCATTATAATCCATACCATAACCGACAACAAATTTATTGTCAATATTTCTGCCAAGATAGTCAATTTTTACATCATTCACACAGGCCTTTGGCTTAAATAATAAAGATGCAATTTTTACATCTTCAGCCCCAATACGCTCCATCTCCTGCTGCAGATAACAAAGCGTATTTCCGGAATCAACTATATCCTCAACAATAATAATCTGTCTGCCTGCCACGGGCAAATCCAGTCCAAACTTCTTCTGAATATCCCCAGAATTTGTTCCATCATAAGATGTAGCTTTAATAAAAGAAAGTTGGCAATCCACCCATAAATGCCGAATAAGATCAGCAGCAAAAATAAATGCCCCATTCAAAACCGGAACAATTAATGGTGTTCCGGTTTGATAATCAGTATTAATTTTAGTTGCTATTTCTTTAACAACCTCTTGTATTTCAAAAGTATCAATGAATTTTTCGAACAAAATATCATCAACCCTTACTTCATCCTTTTTAAACATACCCGCTTTTTTTCTTATATTTGTATCGCATAAAAATATAAAAAGTATACCAAAAATGAAACCAATCGTAAGCATTATCATGGGGAGCACCTCAGACCTCCCTGTCATGGAGAAAGCAGCAGCATTCCTTAATGAGATGGAAATACCTTTTGAAATCAATGCATTATCTGCACACCGTACACCCGAAGCAGTAGAAAAGTTTGCCCGGAATGCTGAAGACAGAGGTATTAAGATCATTATTGCAGCAGCAGGAATGGCCGCACACTTGCCAGGAGTTTTGGCAGCCATGACCAAAATTCCAATTATCGGTGTCCCCATCAAAGCATCCCTGGATGGGATGGATGCATTACTTTCCATTGTTCAAATGCCCCCAGGCATCCCCGTTGCTACCGTAGGAATTAATGGCGCTCAAAATGCTGCCGTCCTGGCTACACAAATACTTGCTCTGAGTGATGAAAAAATTACAGCAAGCTTAAAAAACTTCCAATCCGGATTAAAAAATAAAATAGAAAAAGCCAATAGCGAACTAAAAGAGGTCAAGTACGATTACAAAACCAATTAGTTTTGCCATTTATGCCTAAAGCAATTATTATTGGAGCCAGCTCAGGCATAGGCAAAGCACTATGCATAGAGCTTATAAAAAAAGGATACCAGGTAGGAATTGCTGCCAGACGGGGAAATAAATTAAAAAATATTCAAAAACAATACCCCAAAAATATTATCTATAGGCAATTAAATGTGCAATACCGCCGCAAAGCCATTGAGCGAATCCAGGAACTAATTAAAGATCTGGGGGGATTAGATTTACTCATTATTGCTACGGGTATAGGATATATCAATCATCAACTTAACTGGGAAACAGAAAAAAAAACAATTCGCACAAATGTTGAAGGGATTACAGGTATCTTAAGCTGGGCGTACAAGATGTTTGCCAGCCAGGGAGGCGGACATATTGCATGCATATCATCTATCGCGGGCATCAGGGGCAACCGGTATGCTCCGGCATACAGTTCATCAAAAGCATACCAGATTGCATACCTTGAAGCTCTGAATGCAAAATCATACAAAGAAAAAACGCGGGTAATAATAACAGATATCAGACCAGGATTTGTTGATACAGATATGATCGGCGGAGACCATCTTTTCTGGATAGCTTCCCCGGAGAAAACTGCCCGCCAAATTTACAAAGGACTCCGTTCAAAGAATAAAGTCATTTACGTTACAAAAAGATGGAAATGGATTGCCTTCATGTTAAAAACAATGCCTTTCCATCTGATCAAACGTCTATAGTAGTTTTTTAGCCGGGAAGGCAATAATAAGTCCCTGTCTCTGTAAAACAAATATCAACAAGATCTATGCTGATCAGATCCACAAGAACCCGTTCAGCAAGCTTTCTGGATATTTTTGCCACTTTACAGAAACGTGACATCGTTATAAAACCATGTTCATTAAGGTAAGCAAACAAAAGTTGTTCCTTTTCGGAATACCGCACAAGGCTCCCGCGATCAGGATTATTTTTTCGTGCCCAGACTTTCAGCAATACCCCATTGGCAAGAAAATTCTGATCATTCACTCTTATATAAACTTTCCATTGATCCTGATTATCCTTTGCATAATACCAAACACCTTCGCTTTTTGATACCAAAACCTCAAGAACCGTCTTTCGATCTACAAAAAAACGATTAACCTTAAATGATATAGCGGGCTTGCAATACATCCCGGCAGCAGCTTCAAGCATAAAATACTCTTCTTCGCTCCTGACACCAGCTATGGCCCCATTATCTTTTACCCCAAGCAACAACCGCCCACCATCAGTATTGGCAAAAGCAACCAGTGAACGGGCAATCCGCCTGGCATCTGAAATCTCAAATTTAAAATCCTGAGACTGATGCTCGCCACCGGAAATCAACTGTTTAATATAACGACTCACAATAAAACAATCAATATTTGTTTCATTAATAACAAAAGTTTCGCAATAACATATAAAACACTAATTATTAAGACTTTGCAGATT
>CAZSGN010000087.1:0-10666 GCA_964606415.1 uncultured Bacteroidales bacterium | reverse complement strand
ATATAGTTGCTCATTTTGGGCAAACAATTTCCATTAAAATACAACATATAAACAACCTTAAACCATATTTTATCTACATATAAACAAATTGCAAGCTTTCATTAAATTAGTGGGAGAGCCATATCATTAAAATATAATCCACAAATAATAATCATTTTTAAATTTCGCCAGGTTTTTATTCTATAATCCCGGAGGGATGTCCTGTTTGTAGTAATAAAGTAAATACCTCCCAATATTCCAAGCTCCGTTAGGAGCGTCCTATTTTGCTTGCTGAAACAGGGACAGGGAATGATTATATGTTTTTTTACCGGACAAGAGTGATTTATTGTATTTTGATCACATAAGGCAGTCTTGTTTGCATGATATCCAGGCTTTTTTGATGATCAAGTAACTTAACAAGCTTATTAAGTTCATTCAAAGCAGGATTGTTTGTCATTAGACGAGTTCTCCCAAAGTTTTTTATTAATGATTTGATAGGTATTTCGCTTTTGGGATAATTAACAACCTGGTAATTGTTGATATTAGCCTGTTTGCTTGCTTCTTTGATGACTGTTTCTAAGTTACCAAATTCATCGATCATTTTTTTGTTAATAGCATCTTTTCCTGACCATATCCGTCCTCCGCTGATTTTTTTAACATGCTCTGTGCTCATTTTCCTGCCTTTGCTAACCCGGTCCAAAAAAAGATGATAGGTGTAGTTAATGGATTCCTGGATGAGGGCTTTATCCTTTTCATCAAGGGGTTTATGTATTGAAAAAAGATTGCTATACTGATTCGTGCCTACACCGTCAAATGTAATATTCAGCTTTTCATTTAATAGTTCTTCAGCGTTTGGGAATAAAGCAAAAACCCCTATTGATCCGGTTAGTGTAAGGGGTTGGCTGTATATTTTGTTTGCAGCGGTGGCAATGTAATAGCCTCCTGATGCGGCATAATCACTCAGGGAAGCAATAACTGGTTTCTCTTTTCTGGTCAGGTCAATTTCCCGCCATATTAGTTCTGCGGCTAATGCACTGCCTCCGCCGGAATTAATTCTGATGACAACTGCTTTGATCGTGCTGTCTTCTCTGCTTTCTTTTAATGACTGGCATATTTGATCTGCAGCCATGACATCCGGATCATTATTCGTGTTTTCCGGCATCATTTCTCCAGTGGCGTAAACAACAGCAATTTTGTTTTTGGAGTTACTCGCTTTGAGTTCCTTATTCATTCGCCAGTTAGTATAGTAACGGGATAAGCTGATGAGTTTAATTTTTTCTTCGGGTGAGACGTTTATGGCTGTTTTGAGTTTTTTGATAAACTCATCTTTATAGAGCAGGTCGTCCATAAGCTTGCTCTCCCGGTACCATTGGCCTGGCCTGAGCCTGAAGTGATCAGCAAGCGAATCAAGCGTGTGAGCTTTGAGGTTTCTTGATGATCCGATTTTTTCTAGCATATGGTCCCATGTCGTTTGCACGTAATGACGTGTTTGTGCTTTATTGCTGTCACTCATTGATTGTCGGGTGAAAGGTTCGATTGCTGATTTGTATTCGTTGCCGGGTCCCCGAAAGACTTGCATGTCAATGCCTACTTTATTTAAAATACCTTTTAAGAATGTAACTTCCGAGTGAAGGCCTTTGAAAATCAATGATCCATGTGGGTGAATAAATATGGAATCAGCTACAGAACATAGATAGTAACTATTCTGGGCATAAAATTCATTATAGGCATAAATAGGCTTTCCTGATTTTTTAAATTCGGAAAGTGCATTTCTTATCTCGGTAATGGTGGAAAGGTTTGCCGGGATATATTTAATATCCATGTATATACCTTTGATGGATGAATGATTTGTCGCGTGGTCAATAATGCTTAACAAATCATTTAAGCCCGGGTTAAATTGGGGGCTAAAACTGTTAAAATCAAAGTTTTCAAAAGGGCTATTAGAGGTCCGTTCGTGAATGGGGTAATCAAGTTTTAAGTGAAGAAGCCCTTCTTTGATTTCTTTTTTATCTCCTTTTTGGCTGGATGAAATAGCAGACCCTGCAATGCCTGCTATGATAAAGAAAATGAGTAAAAAAGAAAGCCATATACCTGTAAAAGTGGCCAATACATACTTAAGAAAACTTTTCATGGTGATGTTTTTTGATTAAGGATTATTTTAACGATCTTTTTTCATCAAACAAAATAAATGTATTTTTATGATTATTTTAAAAAATAATGAATGATTCTCGGATAAAAATTGTGTTGTCACTGGGGAGTAACCTGGGCGACCGTGTACAGAATATTAAGAAAGCATGTAAAAAGATCAGTTCAAGGGTTGGCGCCATAGAGGCTTTTTCTTCTTATTATGAGTCGCCTGCCTGGGGTTTTGATAGTGAGTCTTCTTTTATCAATAATGTTGTATTAGCATGTACTTTTTTAGATCCGTTTACTTTGTTGTCGGTCTTGCAGCAGATTGAGCGGGAGGTTGGAAGAAAAACAAAGACCGGTATGTCTTATAGCGACAGGGTCATTGATATTGATATTCTTTTTTATGGAAATCAGATGATTGATACACCCCGTTTAAGCATTCCACATCCATTATTGGCAGAACGGAATTTTGTCCTTTATCCTCTTGCCGAGATCCTGCCTGGTTGGCGACATCCTGTTTTAGATCAGACCAGCCTGGATCTGGTACGGCAGTCAACAGACCATTCCTTGGTTAATCGCTGGATGCCTGGTAATAGTTAAGACTGAAATTTTTTCCGTCATAAACACCATAACTAAAATTGGCCACCCAATCTCCTAAATAAATTATTTTGCCATTTGGTGAAAGTGAGTGTACAAGCGGCAGGTGCCGATGGCCAAAGATATAATAATCGATATTTTCTTTTTTTTGTTGATTTTCGGCAAATTGAATAAGTCGTTCTTTGTCAGGGCCAAAATATTCTTCTTTAAATCCCTTCGCATAACGGCTTTTTTTGGACCATGCATGGCCTATTGATAAACCCAGGTTAGGATGAAGCCTGGAATATAACCATTGCAGCACGGGGTTTGTGAATATTCGGCGAAGCATTTTGTAGGGGAGGTCTCCTTTGCCTAGTCCGTCGCCATGTGAAATAAAAAATTTTTGGCCATATAGCTCGGTACGGAATATTTTTTTATGTAATATGATGCCTAATTCGTCTTGAAAGTATTGGTGCATCCAAATATCATGATTGCCGATAAAAAAGTGAACAGGGATTCCGCTATCCGTAATTTCTGCAATTTTTCCGAAGAAGCGGCTAAATCCTTTTGGAATAACTTTTTTATATTCCCACCAAAAATCAAAAATGTCACCGACCAGAAAGAAACCAGCTGCATCCGATTGTTTTTCATCTAACCATTTAACAAATTTTTTTTCTCTTTCCAGACTATTTTTCTGTGGGTAAAGGCCAAGATGGAGATCACTCGCGAAATAGTATTTTTTTTTTTCGGTATTTGTCATTTGATTAATTCTTTTAACTTTTCCGCTAATTGTTCTCCATATAAATTTTTTTCTATAATATGGCCATGGGGGTCAAGAAGATAGTTGGCAGGGATGTTATTTATATTATATAAAGGGACCACTGTTGATTCCCACATTTTAAGATCACTCACATGATACCAGTTTAATTGATCTTTTTCAATGGCATTGATCCATGATTTCGTCTTTTTGTCAAGTGAGACCTGGTAGATTTCAAAGCCTTCAGGATTGAATTTCCGGTAAATATTAACCAGTTGTTCGTTGTTCTTACGGCAAGGGTGACACCATGAGGCCCAAAAATCCAGCAAAACATAATTTCCTTTTAGTTCAGAGAGAGAAATATTTTTTCCCGACGTATCCGGTAATTCTATCTCTGGACTTTGACGACCAGGGGATAGTGTTGATCTCCTTTTTTGCTGGAATTGTTGTTTAGCAATCAACTCTTGTAATTGTTGATGAAATAGTTTGACAGATTCGTGATCGGGATATTTTTCACTTAAAATACTATCCATTTCTTGTAAAAGAGGTAAGTTTTCTTCCCATTTGATCATGAATTCTTTGGGGTCCTTTTGCTGATACGGGGCAATTAAACCAGCTAGCTTGTTTTTGTTGTTATCAATATAGGTTAACACTTCTTCTTTGGCTATATTGTAGTATTTCTCGTAGATGCTATCCAGCCTTGTTCTGAGTGTTCTTAAAGGCACGCTGTCTTGAAGGTCCCGGTAAACTTTTCCTAATGAATCAACTTTTTTGTAATAAACCTCCATCTTTTGATTTAACTTCATAATGGTTTCTGATTCGGGCGAGCCTTCGATGTGATAGTTCTGATTTATTTTTGGTGCTTTGCTTCTGGCAACAATATCGTCTCCGGGGTGAGCTATAAGGGTTATTCCTTTTCCTTTTTTAAGTTCAAGAGATAAAAAGGTTGGGCGAGCAATGTTTCCTTTAAGTTCAAAAGTATTATTTTTAATAAGCGTTGAGTCCAGGATTGTATCTTTTTCTTTACCCAGTTTTTTTAGGTAAATGATCTGTTTATCCGCTTTTAATATCTCTCCGGATATGAAAAGATTATTTCTGTCTCGTTGGCAAGCGGTAAAAAAAAATAAAGATATCAGAATAAAGCTGAAAAAATGTCCGGTTCTCATGGTAACAAAGCTTTTTGATTTAAAAGTACTGTAAAGATAATGGTTTTGTTAATTGATAACGTTGTTTTTTCTTTCATTATTTAATAGTATTGATAAAAAGCATGATATATTTTTGTTTGTCAAAAAAATAAAAAAAAACAGCTAAGTTTTGTCGAAAATGAGATGGTTTTATTTAATTTCGGATATCTTGTTTAGAACATATAATTATTATAAATATACTTGTTAAAATAAAAACATGAAACAACTTTATTATTTCTTTTTAATTTTTATTCCTTTCGGTATTTATGCACAGGATGCTTCAATGTCCCAAATTAAGGAAATGAACTGGGATGCTGATTATAGTATTGAATTAAAAATGGAGAATGATTCCATTTATGTGTATAATGTCAGGAATTTACATCATACTGATGCAGACCGGAATACTCGTTTTAATAATATTACTTACTATCCTACCAACCTAAGTGAGCATTTTATTTCAAAATTGAAAAAGAAAGGGGTAGAATTGGGAATAGATACGATTAAGACTGATTCAGCGATGGTTATGAAAGATTCCTCTCAGGAAAAAACGTTGTGGAGTGCTATTCATGGTTCTATTGGGGGCGATTTTGTCCATTTTGTTAATACTTTATTATATGCGATTGAAAATGACTATTTGTCTATACGTTCGCCTTTGATGAAAAGGCCGGAAACGAATTGGAAACCGGATCCTCCGACAGAAAGCTGGGAGCGGACTAAGAGATGGGAGTATTATATTCCGGTTAACCAACGAAAGGCACACAAAGAATATGAAATCCGCGATGAAAATAATTCGTTGGGAGATTTGAATTACCTGCCGGAAAAGTGGACCGATCTCTTTGTAAATACCAATAACAGGAAATACAAACGGATGATTAAAAATAAGGAAGTATACAAAATAGCCCGGATTGATCTTGTGAAGTTGTTATTAGGTGCTAATTATTTAGGAAAGCCTCAGATTAAATATATTAAACACATGGTTTTGAAAGGGGTAATGGAATACAGTAAAAATCGGCTGCCCTCTGTGATTGTGTTTGAAAATTATAATGCCGCTGTTGCATTGAAGTTGGATGAAAAAGGTTATCACATAGAGAAAATTGTCTTTTCTGATGCCAGCCGTACTGATGAACCTACCCTTGAACGAAGGCGTGAGACCATCAAGAAAATTATTCAAAATATTAATGAGGTGAATAAAGATATTTTTAAAGAAAAACTGGAAAAGCATTACGCAGGTTGATTTGTTTAATGGAATAAAGATTTCCGGATCTTTTTACCACCTTGTTTAATTCAATGTGCCTGAGTCTTTTTTGGATATAGATTATTTTACCATGCGTTGGTTCTTTTTGTTACTTAATTTCTTTTTCTTTTCTTCCATTTTAATGGCCCAATGGAGTAATTTGAAATTTAACCATGTCAACACGGATGTTAATGGCAGTAACCTGATTGTTGAATGCATGGCGCAGGATAATAAAGGGTTCTTATGGCTCGGAACTAAAAGACATGGTTTATGTATGTATGATGGATACAGAGTCCATAATGTATCTTATAAGACAACAGGCCATCAAATTCCATTCACAAATGTCAAGTCCTTAAAGCTTGATCATCAAGGCTTTTTATGGATAGGTACTTCTAAGCATGGCTTATGGAGATACAATCTAAAACAGGGTGATATTATTAAAATTGAATGTGATGGACTGGAAGGGTCACATGTGACTGATATTTTAGTGCGGGAAGATGCTCAGGAGTTATGGATTAGTTCTGAGGATAATATTTTTATTCTTAATCTTACAGATCATTCCTTAATAAAAGCCAATGAATTATATCGTTTACCCGAAATAAATAATGTTAGTGATATGTTGATTGGTGATGACGGGAAGATATGGATGACTAGTTTTGCTTCTGACACGCTTTTTGTGTATGATCCTCTAAATGATAGCGCCTGGCATATTGATTATGAGAAAGAAGATGCCAGTGGTTTATGCCTGGAAATAGACTACTTGGGTAATATTTGGGTTGGCTTGACGAATGGCCTGATTAAATTGAATGCTGAAACCGATAGCATGGATTATTATGTTAATGATCCGGCAGATGATAAATCGCTTTCGGCTAATATTGTGATAGATATTTATTCTGATTCAAGAGGCGAGATCTGGATTGGGACTAATAAAGGTTTAAACAGATATGTTCAGCAGGATGACTGTTTTGATGTTTTCTCCCATGACCGGGTTGATCCGTACTCTATTAGTAATAGTGGTATTTTTTCGGTTTTTGAAACGAGCAATAAAAAATTATGGATAGGGACTGGTCTTGGTCTTGATAAAACTAATTTATCTTTTCGTTTTGGATTATTACGGCAGGGCAGTTCTTTTGAGAGTAGTTTATGGGGGTCTGTTGTTGAATGCCTTGAGCCTGATCCTTTCGGGACGATCTGGATTGGAACAAAAACCGGGGGGTTAAACAGGGTGCACCTGAAATCAGGAAAAGTCGAGCATTATTCGGAATATAATACCGATTTTATTAAGGATAATCGTATTGCTGCTCTTTTCTGGAAAAAGAATGAACTTTGGATTGCTTCATGGAATAGGGGGCTGACTATTATTGATGTCAGTGTTTTAAATGGCGAGCCTGTAAGAATTAAAGAGCATTATTCTCGTGAAAAGATAGGGGGCCAGATATTTGATATTCATCAGGATGAAGAGGTTCCCGATTTATTCTGGTTAGGTACAATAAATGGCCTGGAATTACTAGATAGGAGGACAGGGTCGTTTACCCGGTATGATATACCTGATTCCTTAAATCATGAGCTTGAGCATGTCAGAGTAATAAGAGAATTTAATGGCGCCCTTTGGCTGGCTACAAAAGAAAATGGGGTTTGGCGGATGGATAAGGATAGAAAGACTTTTATGGAGTATTCTCCCAGGCATAAGAAATCCTCCCCTTTTTATATAAATGGTTTTTTTATTAAATCATTATTAATAGATGAGCATTTATTATGGGTCGGGCTTTTGAACGGATTGACCTGTATTAATATGAAAACAGGTGAAGTTGAGGATTATCCGGAATTAGATAAACTTAAGGCTTATTCTGTGATGGCCATTGAAAAGGATGATGAAGGGATGCTTTGGTTATCAACAGGCAGGAAGGGGCTTGTCAGGTTAAATAAGGCTACTATGGATTTTATGGTGTTTGGAAGCCAATTCGGATTGAATAATTACTTTATGGAAGATGTTTCTCTTGAAAAGGATGATGTTATTTATTTTGGGAGTGCAGAAGGAACTGTCTTTTTTGAACCTTTTGATGTACAAACGGATTTTTATAATGATCCAATGGTTATTTCTTCTATCTCTGTAATGAATGAATCATTTAACCATTTGGATGATGTTGATGATTTTGACAAAACAATTCCTTACCTTGATTATATTGAACTTTCTCATGATCAGAATTTTATTACTTTTGAATATGCATTGCTGAATTTTAATGATGGTGATGCTAATGAGTATGCTTGTATGCTGGAAGGTGTTGAGTCCAGGTGGAATCATGTTGGAGAGCAGACTTCGGTGAGTTATCAGAATCTTGCCCCGGGTGATTATGTTTTCAGGGTTATAGGTAAAGGGCCAAGAGGTATTTGGTCTGCTGAACCTGCAAGTTTAAAAGTGATGATCAGGTCTCCTTTTTGGCAAACATGGTGGTTTCGTTTATCTGCGTTTATATTGGTTTTATTTCTACTTGTTTATTTATATTTCCGAAGAGCCAAACGAATGGAGCGCTTGCAACAAAGACTCGAAGAAAGGGTGCAGGAAAGAACTGCTGAAGTGATTGAGCAGAAAAATATTTTAGAGGATCAACGAAATAAAATTGAAAAACAAACAAAGTTATTAGAGGCGCAAAATAAAGACTTGACAGATAGTATTGAATATGCCACTAAAATACAATCAGCGATATTGCCTACCCCTGATGTGGTTGAGGATATGCTTCCCGAGTCATTAATATTATTTAAGCCAAAGGCTATTCTTAGTGGTGATTTTTATTATATAGAACGGATGACTGGTCCTGTTTTTTTCAACAATGAAGAAAATAATGATGTTTTCTTTTCTGTGGTAGATTGCACAGGACATGGTGTCCCCGGAGCTCTTATGAGTGTTGTTGGGTATATGGTTATGAACCAGGCTATTAAGGAGCAACATCTGATTCATACAGATGAAATATTGAATTTTCTTGATATCGAGGTGAAAAGAATTTTAAGACGGTCGAATACTGGTTCCCGGGATGGGATGGATCTTGCGTTATGTAAACTGGATCAGGATAATATGACGCTGGAATATTCAGGTGCTTTTAATAATTTATATATTATCAGAGATAATCGTTTGATTATTTATAAGGCCGAGCGGAATTCTATTGGTTCTTACCTTAATCCGGGTGAAGTTTTTTTTAAGCGCCATGCCATTGAACTAAAAAAAGGGGATTGTATTTATATATTTTCTGATGGTTATCCTGATCAATTAGGAGGTATATCCAAAACTAAAAAATATTCCAAAAGACGGTTTCTGAATAAGTTACTGGAAATACATAAAATGCCAATGGACAGGCAACATAAAGTACTGGACGAAGAGTTATCTGACTGGATGCTTGGCTTTGAGCAAATGGATGATATCCTGATAATGGGGTTGCGGATTTGAAAAATACTGGTTTTTTATTTTCTGTTTATTTGGATGGATGGAATCTTTGTTAAAAGATTAAAAATCAATGCGTTATAATCTATATCCTTAAATAAAATTCCTGTTGCCCAAGTTGAGCAATACGAATAAAGCGTTATAACGATTCATTCGGGCGTGATTTGGATGTTGTTATTAGATGTTATTACTGTTTTGAATGATTTGAACAGAATCTTAAATTGTTTTGTATATTTATTTATATTTTTGTAGTAATGACTTTTTAATGATGATTATATGAGGTGTTTATTTTTTCTTATTTTGTTTTTCTTTTCTGGAGCTGTATTAACATCGCAAGAGGATGTTTTTGAGCAACAAAGTGAAAAACATATTCAAAAATACAATATAAAAAACAGGGTTAAGTGGAATCATGCATATGCTGATGGTTCTCCAAAAGAAAAAGGATATAAAAATGAGTTTGTAAAATATGATGAAAATGGTCATGTCTCTGAGGTTATCAGTTATAAGTCTAATGGGGATATGTTTTCAATGGAAAGCTATAAGTATGATCAAAATGGATATAATAGTGGGTATGTTAGATACGACGCCAAACGGGATAAGATAACCTATAAAAAGGCTTATAAGTATGATGATGAGGGAAATAAACTAAAAGAGGTCGGGTTTGATGGTGCCAGTAATTATAAAAATATTTATAAATATAATGGACAGGGACAGCTTCAGAAAATTATTTATAATGTAAGTGATCAGTTATTTCAGGAACGAATTTTTGAATATAAAGATCCAAGGCATCGAATATTAAAAGTATATGATGCTGATGGTGCTTTCCAGTTTAAGATGGAGCAGGCTTTTGATAAAAATAATAATTTGATTGAGAATATTGAATATTTGCCTGGGAAGGATTCTAAAGTTAAAGAAAAGCTTATCTATGAATATAATGACCGGAATCAAAAGTTGTTTGAGAAAAAGTACAATGGAACAGATTTGGCATATCATAAAAAATATAAATATAATAATGGCCTTCTTGTGGAGGTGATGAAGACTGAACCGGGAGAAGATGAATTTGCTATTGCCCGTTATGAGTATGATAACTCCGGAAGGTTAAAAAATGAATATTACAGGAAACGGTCTTCTCAAGATTTTTCTTCAAAAGCATATTCTTATAATGAAAAAGGACTTTGTACTGCTGTAGATTGTTTTTATGCCAGTTACAATTATAAGGTTCTTTTTAAATATACCTACGAATTTTATTGATTAGGGATGTCAAAAATAAAAAGGTTCTACTCTTATTTTAATGGTTAAATGTTTTGTTTCACCACGTTGTTAAAATTGTTAAAATATTGTTGTACATGTAGTTTAAATGTAGTTTAAATATT
>CAZSGN010000086.1:5586-10891 GCA_964606415.1 uncultured Bacteroidales bacterium | reverse complement strand
ATACATTAAGGTCTAATAGCCTGTATTTTGATTACACTTTTAGTGAATACGGGACTTATGAAGTTAAATTGGTGATGGAGGCTGATGATGGCACAGTATCCCGGGATTCCATGGATATAACCATCACCAAAACACAGTTTGATCTTGCTTTTACCTCATCATCTGATGACCCTTGCTTTGGTGAATCGGTATCTTTTACAAACAATTCGGTTACAACCAATCATTGCAGCTTTGAATGGCAAGCCAATGGTGAGGTGTTTACGCCTCCTTTCCTTTTTGATGTCGTTGATACTCATTCCATAAAGCTTATTGCTACGGATGAGTGCGGTATTTCAGAGGAAGCAACCAGGTCTTACGACATTACTCAGCCTGTTCCTGCCTTTTCTGTTTCTGAAACAGAAGTTTATAAAGGTCAATCCATTACCATAACTGACCTTACGGATAAGTTACCCGGGCGTACCTATCAATGGGATTTTGATGGTGCTACCGTTCAAGCCGGAGGGCATCAGGATGAACAAAACATCATATTTAGCCAGCCCGGGACCTATCAAATTACATTAACGGCAAAAGATACAGCATGTAATCTGGATAGCACCGTGCATCAGGAAATAAAAATAAAGGATTACGAGTCCATAACGTTATCATGGACCCCTCCGGATTATGCCACACAAACACACACTTTCACCACCCAAGAACCGGTTTACTGTGATACGTTACAATGGACTGTTACAGGTGGCGAGATTGTTTCCGGACAGGGCACAAATACAATACAGGTTAAATGGGAATTGTCTGCATTAAAAGCTGAAAAAGCGAATATAAAACTCAATGTAAGTGGGTGCGGCGAATTGATTTATTACAATCTGGATACCAATATTTTACTTGAAAATGTTCCCTGTCTGGTTTACTCTACAGCGGATGATGGCCCCGGGTCGTTGCGCAAAGCCATTGAATGTGCAAATAACAGAAGTGTAACAAAACTGAAGAAGATATTCTTCTACTTTGATGATATCCCAACAGAAAAGGTTCTTCAGGTTCAGAGTCAGCTTCCTGAAATAAACGACAATGTTGATCTCAATGGGTTTACGCAGCAGGGGAATGAACAAGGAGATAAAATTGTTATTAGCGGAAACAGTAGAAACATGCCGGTGGTGAAAGTGAAAGGAAGAAATGTCAAAATCAGGGGACTGGTTTTCAGGAGCGTCAATGCTGCTATCGAGGTTGATGATCATTCAAACAATACCCTCATCAGCAAAAATAAATTCATAAATATTGGAAGAAACGTAATACGAATAGGAGAAGGTTGCCATAACAGCAAAGTCATTTATAACAGAATCAGTCAATCAGGAATTGCCATTTACCTGGATAATCCGGGGAAAGGCATCAGGATTAACCATAATGAATTCAATAACATCCGCAGGTACGGTATATACCAAAGGGGATCACTAAAATATGCACAAATTCATGACAATGACATTTCTACTAGAAATACCCCCATTAGTTTAAGCGGTGAAGTGATCAGTACCAGTATTTTGTCCAATATCATTAAGACAACCTCATCCAGTGCAATAGGGGTTTTTAATAGTAAAAATTGTTTAATAGCTCGTAATAAAATCCAGCTTGAAAGAAGAAATAGGAGCTATGCAATATTGCTTTACATGGGGAACAACATTAGCATTTCCTCTAACAGCATTAAAGGAAATGGTGCTCATTCTGGCATTGTCGGAATCAATATTGATTCAAGCCAGGTAACCCAGAACGTCCTTGAGAATTTTACCACTGGCATGTTTTTCTATCGCTCCGGGGAGATCACGTTTAAAAAAAATCATTTTAAGGATCTCCGCAGATACGGGATTGAGCTTTTTTCCTCTCATCATAACCATATCACAAAGAACACCTCCGAAGGACTTCCGGCTAACGCTAAAATCATAGAACTGCATTATGGACACTATTTTCTTTCATCCAACAACAATTTCAGGCCTCCTTCTTTTAATTACGCGACCTATAACCATGGCCACATCATTCTTAATGGGCGTACCACACCTACATGCGAAGTTGAGTTATTCCTGACAGACTCTACGGGGGCAGATCTTAAGCAATACGTGGGCGCTACCAGGGCAGACGAAGATGGTTTTTTCACGTTCAGGTACCCCGAAAAAGATATTAACCACATTAATGACCATTATTTTAAAGCAACCGTAACGGAATCCTCTTTCTATAGAGAAAAATCGACACCCAATACTTCAGAAGCCACCGATGTGTTTTATCCGGACCTGAAAATATGTGAAGTAACCAGTACTGCCGATATGGATACAACCGGAACATTCAGGCACAATATTGGACTTGCCAATAATGATGAATGCCACTTAATGGTGTTCAGCGGAGTAAGCGGAGGGGATGTCATTAATCTGGAAAGCAATTTACCGGAGATAACTGCTCAAAAGCTGACCATTGACGGGACATCAGCTCAATATTATCAATTTAAACAAGACAAGCAAGTCGTCGTTAACACGGATGAAAACAGCGATAATGGAATACAAATCAACAACAGTCATGCTCAGATCTTTATTCATGGTTTAGGCTTTACTGGAGAAGACGCCCCCATCAACATTAAGGATATTCAAATTTTTGAAGCCAGCGAGAATAGAATTCCGGACTTTAAGCAAACCGCCATCAACATAGAAAGTAATGAACATGATATGATTTTTATTGACAGCAATTATCTGGCTTCCAGCACTGCTGTTACAGGTTTTAAAATGAATAAAAAGGGTACACATTTAAGGTACAATACCATCCGGGCAGGTTTGGATACAGGTATAACTGTTATAAATGATAGCATAACAGTTATCAGGAACAGGCTGCTGTATCCCTCAAAGCATCCATCCAGCGGATCCATAGGGCTTTATGTGCAAGACACCAAAGACTCAACATTGATCGCAGAAAACCAGATTAACCGGTTTGATATTGGTATCCGGGTTAGAGAGGTTGAACGGTTAAGCCTTCGCAGAAACAAAATAAATAAAAACATCACCCTGCAGGAAGATGACTATTCAAGCCTTGGGATTTCCATTGACCAGGCTACCGACAGCTCTTTCTTTACAATGAACGAAGTCAACTATACCGATACTGCCATTCTGATGAATCAATCCCCAACCAGCAATATCTTTAGTTCTAAAATACATTCAGCCCAAAAGGCAGGCATTATCGTTAACAACACCAATGAGATAACTGTTGGCTATAATCAAATAAGCAATGTACCATTTGGAATTGTTATGGAGCCCCATGCCGGCAGAAACAAACTCATTGGTAATAGAATATCTGCGATTGACTCTGCTGGGATTGTCCTGAAGGAGCATGCCGACCGAAATGAACTATATAAAAACAATATTGGAGATAACCATGTAAGAAGCAACCGGTTTAGCAAAGGTGTAGGTGTTAAAATTTATTCTGATAATAATATTATTGGCGGATCGAGGGATTCTGCGAACAACATTTTCCATAATTATCAGGGAGGAGTTGATGTACATGGAATCAAAAACAAAATAACCCACAATGCGATCTTTGCAAATGATTCTCTCGAGAACCATATGCATCAATTGGCCATCCGACACGTGGAAGCAGGTAACAGGAACATCCCGGCCCCTGTTGTTGATTCTTTCACCGTCATCACACCCCGTGCCCAATACCTGATTCATGGAACCGCACAGCCTTCTGATTCGATTCACCTGTACCGAACCGATGGGCATTATCAAAGCACAAGGTACTTTGTGGATGATGCCATTGCAGATCAGGACGGTTACTGGAGCATCATGGTAGACACCACAGATTCCCTTTCTTTTATAGATTACAAGGATTATCAGACATTAACTTTTACGGCAACAGCCACGGATCAGGAAAACAATACCTCACAGGTCTCGAACATCATCTATGTTGGTGACTGCTTTGTCCGAAACCTCTCCGACCTGGGGAACGACACCCTGCCTTTGCCCAATTCATTACGTCAGGCAATGGTATGCGCCAGTTCTATGCCGGACACGGGTGTGATAAAAGTTGCTATAGAAGCATCCCGAAACGACAAGGTTTATGCTGATATGACCATGCCGGATTATACAAACCCTTTTGGGCTTAAGCTATACGGCAGGAACTTGTTGGGCACACGTGAAGATCTGATTTTATCAGACGGGAACAATCCGGAATATGACTCCATTACAGCATTATGGAAAATAACCAATCAGGTGCCTTTTGTTTATATGGAACATTTCAGGTTTAATAATGCAGATACAGCCCTTATTTTAAATGTCCCCGCCAATATATTCCTCTCCAACGTTGGTTTTAAGTATATCCAGGATCGCGCGGTCAGTTTTGCTGAACAATCATCATCAATACATCTTGACTCTTTATATTTTGAAAACCTAATCCAGGCAACCTGCCTGCCACTCTCAAATTTATCGAACGTTTATGTCTCTCACTTAGAGGCAAAAGGGGCCGGGACAATCATAGCTGCCGACCAGGTCGATAGCCTGATCGTAGAATCAGGACAATTGAGTTCTTCAGATACTATGATGGTTATTTCCAACTCAGAACGGGTTTACCTGGTTAACAATAAACTAAAAAGCGCCCAACATCCAATAATTTGGAAAAACTCATCCGGCGTGCAAAAAGCCAACCAGATTACCATGAGCTGGATGACAAATCCTGTTTCCATCATGGACAACAGTCAATCTTTAGAAATTATTGATCAGGAAATGAAAGGATTCTGCGACACTTGTTATTTCATTCGAAATGCGAAGAATATTTACTTTCAAAACAACAAAATACTAAAAGCCACCCAATATGGATATTTGTTGGATAGTACAGAAAATACAACCTTTTATAAAAACAACATTGAAGACATCGATTCCATTGGTTTTGAACTGAGAAACAGTTCTCAAATCAAGTTTTCCCAAAACAAAGTAGATATAAGTGAGGCTTTTGTGGATACAAACGATGTCATCAAAGTTATCAACCTAAACAGGAATGACACTTTGTTGCAATCAAATAACAATAAACCGGACCCCGAAATATCCGGTTATGCGGTATTGAAAACCATAAAAGGAGATTGTGATGCTGATTCTTCACGCCATAGCCTTTATATAAAAGGTAAAGCGGAGAAGAATGATCAAATTGAATTGTTTTATTCTGATTCGTTAAATAAACCCATGTTAGATTATGTTGCCTCGGGACAGGCCGACGAACAAGGTGTATGGCATATTCTTATCCCCAGTGATCAATATCATAAAGAAGAAGAACAGGAATATCATTTTGTGGC
>CAZSGN010000086.1:0-5486 GCA_964606415.1 uncultured Bacteroidales bacterium | reverse complement strand
CACAATATGACAGCCTGTTACCAACTCTGCCGGAAGGAGACACTATTCGGGATAATGAAATCGTCATTGAGGCAAAAGGTGATTCTTTTAAAAATGACGCACTGTTTAGCATCACGGCAAGCAATTTTTCATCATCCATGAAAAACCTAACCATCCAAAACACACCAAATGCTTTTGAGATAGCTGGTCCTGATAACAACATCAGGAAAATAAAAATAGATTATTCAACGGATACCGGTAAAAAAGGAAATACAGCGATTCATCTTAACGGGTGCACGGGCAATTCACTGGATAGCCTGATTGTTAGTGGTTATGCAAGGGGCGTTTTGATCAACAACCAATCAAGTGAAAACAAGATTTTCCAATCCCATTTTTCGAATGTGGATACTATGGCTGTTCTGAGAAGCCCAATAAAAGATAATTCCATAGATAGCAACATAATCCACTTCAACCACCATGGAATTTTCATCGATCATTTAACAAATACCAATCCTGTAAGAAGCAATGTTTTTGGTAGCGAAACCCAGCCTGTCGAAAACAGCGCGATTGTCGTTCGTCAATCCAGGCACCAGCATATCTCAAATAACATTGTCCCTTTTGCCAACTATCCCGGTAATGATATAACTGCCATGATCGATGTTTCCGGATCATGCGACAATATCACTATCCAGGAAAATATGCTGGGCCTTAAGCCGGACAGCACCTTCCATGACCATGGCCAATATAGCAGTATGGCTGGAATCAGGGTTGTATCTGAAAGCACAACACCTGTTTTTAATGCTTCTATTTCTAAAAACAGTATTGCCGGATTAGCGCATCCCGGGATCATGGTTAAAAACATGAGGGAGAGCAATATTTCTTCTAATTACATAGGTATTGACCCTCAGGCAAAAACCAAAGGAGAACATGTCAATCATTACAACAACGTCCCCGGCATACAATCTGATGGAATCATCCTGGATAGCGCCATCAGGATAAATCTGACCGGGAATAAATTGGTCAATTTTGAAAAGCATGGCATCAATGTAGGCCGTTCGAAGCACATCCTGATGGAGAAAAACAGAATTTTTTCCGAGCGAAGCTTGAAAAAACCCATCAACCTAAACCTATCTAATGATTCCATCTCGAATGACTCCATCACTGCACCTGAAATAACCGACGCGGGGATTGATAACAATGTCAGGAAGATGTTTGTCTCCGGACAGGCTGACTATCCCGGAGCAACGGTGTTGCTTTACGAAGCATTTACCAAATCAGATGAAAACTACATTACACAGGATAGTAACATGAAAAACCATGCATTTTATTATCTGAAATCCACTAATGCAGATGCTGATGGTCATTGGGAATTGGTCTTGCCCATCAATACAGAGGACTTTACAGAAACCAAACAATATGTTGCTCAAGTAGTTAAAGATTATGCCTCCTCCGAATTATCAGAGACATATCAGGCGCCTCCGCTTTTATGTGAGTTGACATCTCAGGGCTTGAACCTATTTGAACCAAAATATTTCCCCTGCCCGGGCTCCGAATTCACCATAAAAGCTCAGTTAGAGGGAGATGGACTTCAATATAAATGGGAAGCCTGGGATTCAATAGTAGGCAAAGGCCCCGAACTACAAATAGATTCAAGCGCTTCTGTAAAGCTGACCATTACAGATAACCTGGGATGTTCCTATATCGATTCTTTTGAGGTGAATTATAAACAAGAACCCGCGAAACCCGAATTTATTGTTGCCACCAATGTGGTTGTTGGGGATACCATTGTTATTGTAGATGTTTCCGGAAGGGATTATAATGCCCAGACCAATAACCGCTACGAATGGCATACCCCGGAGTCAGTATCTGTTATTGCAGATGATGATGGCTCTGGAACGGTCAAAGGGTCTGATGGCAAAGAATATCCAAATGTTCCATACATTCAATTTATTGTACCTGAGCCAGATACCATTGAAATCACCCAAACATCCATTCTGGATGGCTGTTTTTATGAAATGACCAAAAAAATCTGGGTCGACTACAGCAGCGATGAATATGATCCTTATATGCTTAATCCCAAGCTGGCTGAAATGAATGTCTATCCAAACCTGATTAACCCGGGCGACCCGATAGATGTTTACATTAAGTCTCCTGATGAGGAGCCGGTTACCATTGAACTCATTGACCTGGACGGATCGATCATTGATGAAAAATTGGTTTATGGCCATACATCTTATAAAGTAACACTGCAGACAGAAGATACTCAAAGCACGATGTATTTTGTAAAGGTAACAATGAACTCCACTGCAATTACAAGAAAAGTGATGATCCTGTAAAAAGTGCAAAAGCATTATAAAGAAAGTGTTTCGATATACATGAATACAAATTATAAAATAATTGCCCTAATCATATCTCAACTAATGAATGTTTATTTAAATGCACAACAACTGGATCAGATAGGAGAAAAAGGAGGGATAAAGATCAATGGTGGAATTGGCCTTTCTAACCAGATCTATGCATCTAATGGCAATACCAATATCAGCACACCTCCGTATACTTATCTTCTAAAAGGAAATTTAAATATTAATGTATATGGCTGGAATATCCCTTTCTCGATATCGGTTACCAACAGGGGTTACACAACCGGGCAGCCTTCCAATATCGTAGGCATCAGTCCATCATATAAAAACCTAACCATGCACGCGGGAATAAGAAACATGACATTATCCCCTTATACGCTGGCAGGGCATACATTTACAGGAGGAGGCATTGAATACAAGTTGGTTAATTCTGGCATCACCTTTAAAGCAATGAGTGGCTATCTCTTAAGAGCCGTTGAATACGACCCGGAGAAAAAGAAAAAAACACCAACCTATGCCAGAAAAGCAGGTGGTTTAATGGTCGATTATCAAAATGATCAAGACCAGTTGAAAGTGATTGTCTTTTATGCCATTGATGATAAAAAATCAATCAACTCAGTACCAGACTCTATCAGGCCGAGGTATAACCTCAACCCGCAGGAAAACATGGTCTATAGCATTGGTTTTAAAAAGAAAATCAGCCCAAAATTCTCCATAAACGGCGAAACTGCAATCTCTGGTTGGGTGGAGAACACCAATGGCTATCATGTAGAAACCAACAGTGGGCTGGCCTCCGATCTGCTTTACCTGAAAAATGCAGACAAGGCCCAGTTTTATAATGCATTAAAATTTGGCGGCAGCTACCATTTTAATGTGTTCTCCCTGGGAGTTGATTATGAAAGAGTAGAGCCGGAATTCCGTACCCTGGGGGCTTACAATGTGGTCAATGACTTTGAAAATATTGCATTAAATTCATCAACCTCCTTCTTAAAAGATAAAATCCAGTTATCAGGAAGATTTGGCGTACAACGTAATGATTTAAACGGGCAAAAGGCAACAACAGGCCTGAGAAATGTATCAAGCTTAAACGTTTCTGTCAATGCTTCGGAGCGTTTAAATTTCTCTTTGAATTATTCATCTTTTAATAGCATCACAAAAGTTAAGCCTATTGAAGAAACGTATTTTGAGAACGAAAAAGATCATTACCTGGACACCGCCAATTTCGTGCAGCTCTCCTCTTCTTTTAACGGAAATATATCCTACAAGATTTCTGAGAATGACAACAGATCGCACACACTCTCGAGCAGTAGCAGTTACCAACAAGCCAACAATAAACAAAACAACCAACGCTTTGGATCAAAAATGATCAACCAAAATGTAAATTATAATCTGTTGCTAAAGAACATGGGTTTATCGCTGGGCACCTTTATTAATGGTTCTTATAATGAATATGATATGGGGAATTCCAGGTATATTGGAGCGGGAGTCAGTGGCAGCTATGCTTTCTTAGACAAAAAGGTAAATGTTTCCCTTACCATCAATAACTCATACAACTACGAGAAAAGAAAGCATACGGCAACTTTATTTGGCATAACAAATTCCTATTCTTATACCCCGTTCAAAAAACACAATATAAGCTTAATGTTAAGGTATTCCGGCAGACACAAAAAAAGCAATGCAGCGTACAGTCTATACGACAATAACATACATGAATATTTTATAATACTTGGCTACAGATATAGTTTTGGAAAAGACATCTAATGATATATGTAATTATAAAAAGCCCCAGCACCCTTAAATAATTCAACTATTGAAAATGAAAAAGCATAAACTTCTTCTCATCACAAGTATTTTAATACTTGGCTATATCAATCCCGGACGTCTGTCTGCACAGCAAAGAACTGCTGCAGCCGGAGCCGAGCTTTTATCCAATGTAGATGAAATTGCAGAAAATGCACAAGAACATATCAATAAGATAGACGCTGTAGTAGACCAGGTTTCCGGCAGTGACCTTTACAAAACGGTTATAGATGGATTTTCGGGACAGTTTCCTTATGGCATAAAACCGCCGGACGGAAACACCAATTATGCTTTATACATCAACAGCATTACTCCTGATCCCGCATTAGGAATGGTTGCTGAAGTTTATATGAAAATACCAATCGGCTCTGAAGATCACCTCTATTTTATGGCCGATGCAGTACCTGTATCTGGGGGCACACTAAGCGGAGATGCACGTCTGTTCCTGCTTAATTCACAGGATATTAAGCTGGGTGATGGTTATAAGCTCATTTTTGACGGATTGCAAAACAATGAGTTGGACTCAACCTATGTAACCTTTAATTGTAAAGGTTATCAGGAAATATCCCTGAGCGGAAGGCTAAAAGTTAATGCAAATGCCATAGAACGCTATTCTGCTGATGGTAAAAGAACAAATGACACCATTCAGTTGGGCTTCTATGCCCTTTCCGACAGGGTTGAAAACATGATCATCGAATTCACCAATATCCCGGCATTTCAATTTTCTGCGTTGCCGGGCTTCAAGTGCCAGGTTGATCAATTAACACTGGACAATAGTGAATTACGAAACGCACCAGGATTTAACCTCCCCTCATTTTATAAATCCAACCATTCTTCTTCCGGCAATTCTGCGATTGACCCCTATGGGCCTATTTGGCAAGGCCTATATGCCTCCAGGCTGAAGCTTACCCTGCCAGATGCATTTACAAAAGATGCTGATGCAAACTATGAGATTGAGGTTGAAGACTTTGTGATTGACCAGCAAGGGGTAACCTTTTTAGCCGAAACTTTTGGCAGTCGCACTGGCCCCACGGGAGAAAAAACCGGTGAGCCCCTGATTAGCGGCAACTTAAAGGGATTTGATTATATGCTGGACACTGTATCCATCACAATTGTGCGAAACACCCTTACCAGGGGAAGGTGTAGCGGTGGCATGGTTTTACCAGTGTCCAAAAAGCAAGAACAAACAGGCTCATCGGAAAGAACAGAAATTGGATTCTACCTTTCGGCTTCTGTCCCATCAGATGAAATCAACTATGCCGGGGGAGCATATATCTCCCGGGACGAATTAATCAAAGCCCATGCTTTTAATGCTGATCTTAAAATCGACCAACTAGACCTGGAATT
>CAZSGN010000085.1:0-10920 GCA_964606415.1 uncultured Bacteroidales bacterium | reverse complement strand
CCCATGTATTGTAATAAAACGCAGGTTTTCTTGATGTCGTGTCCGGGTAGATCTGGCGGTAGATGTAATGGTGGAAAAGTGAAAGGTTACTCGAAAAAGAGGTGTCTGTGTCTAGTGCGCAGGAAGTCCAGACTGTGCGATAAGGATTATCCGGGCTTATGGCTTCTCCGTCAAGATAGCCTCCTCGTAATATGGACGTCTTGACTTGCATTTGGTCTGTTCCCAGCTTTTGAAGAATGCCCAGAAATTGAAAGTCATTATCAGTTTTGGGAGATTCAAATGTCCCCTCGATACCTTGCATACCATCAGCAGACAGTTTACCTCCACTTAATTGGGTGTTTCCCGTTTCTTCCATGCCTGTACGACTATCCTGCGAAGCATGCTCATAAGTGCTTAGCCATGAATAATCTTTGGTTTGCAGGATATTTAAGGGCCCTTTGATATT
This sequence comes from uncultured Bacteroidales bacterium, assembly GCA_964606415.1. Taxonomy (GTDB): domain Bacteria; phylum Bacteroidota; class Bacteroidia; order Bacteroidales; family JBBRXJ01; genus CAZSGN01. Next base: position 10,475 of record CAZSGN010000085.1, on the reverse strand, counting down.
TAAAATGAGGTCTTCTTGATCTGCATTATAGGTGATATGGTTTGGATGAAACATATGATTATGGGCCAGATTGAAGTACGCGCCACCATCAAATTTCCGGTCGTCATAAGTTGTTTTTGGATCATAATCAATAATCTCTTTTCCCGATGTTCCCATCCTGATTTCATGTGATGCAACAGGGGTTGAGCCAGAAAGGCTATAGCCAGGGAAAATAAAATGCAATTGATCATTCTTTTTGCTAAGGTGATAGACTGTTCCTTTGGTATGGATGGATAGTCGTTCCCTTATTAGTGTGCTTTCAGGAAAAAGTTGTTGTGTGATTTCGACAACCAGATCTCCCCATGGTTCAATGGCTCCCTGTATTTTGATATTGAATATCCGGGAACCATTTGGTAGTGAAGTGCTGTCAACTTCTTTGAACTTCCATATGTTGCTGAAATTATTGATTTTTTGTCCATCAAGAATGAATTCAAAATAAGGGAAATGATCTTTTTTGAGCTGAAAAGAGGCGGCTTCAGTGTAATTGATTTTGGTAATTAAAAAAGGACCTGATGTATCTTTATTGATCTGGAATACTTGTTTAAGTTTTTTATTCTCAAGGGTTAATTGGTTGCCTTCATAATTTACCCCGGCAATAATATTGCTGATTATAAAAAATAATAGTACTGGAAAGCCAATCCATTTTTTCATTCTTGATGTGGTTTTTAAATGATGTTAAAAATAATAAACAATATTCAATTCAAACGAAGGTTGGATTTGATTTTATCATGAAGATCATGTTTTTAGCTATGTTTTAGTTTTGCTTTTTGGTATGCTGAATTTGTCAAATAAAATGCTCAGATCGGTCTATTTGTTTATTTTTGCTCCTGTTATATATAATTCAGATGATGGTGGTACATATTAATTGGTTGGATTTTTTGGTTATAGGTGTTTTCTTTGCGATGGTAATCAGCATTGCTGTTTATTATGCCAGGCGGGCAGGAAAGGATACGGGTCAGTTTTTTTTGTCGGGAAGGAATATGCCATGGTATATAGCAGGTACAGCCATGGTTGCAACTACTTTTGCTGCTGATACCCCCCTTGCTGTTACTGAGCTGGTTGCTGAGAAAGGGATTGCTGGAAATTGGTTATGGTGGAATATGGCTATTGGCGGGATGTTGACCGTTTTCTTTTTTGCCAGGTTGTGGCGCAGGGCCGAGGTGATGACGGATGTTGAGTTTATTGAGTTCCGGTATTCGGGTAAGCCGGCAGCTATTCTTCGCGGATTTAGGGCTGTTTATCTTGGACTTTTAATGAATGCTATTGTTATGGGGTGGGTGCATGAGGCCATGGGAAAAATATTTGGTGTTTTACTTCCTTATTGGGATTCTTATTTACTTGTTTTGGGTGTCGCTTCGGTTATTGCGCTCTATGCTTCTGTTTCGGGTTTGCTAGGTACGGCCCGGATTGATAGTCTTCAGTTTCTTTTTGCCATGGTAGGTTGTGTTATTCTTGCGGTTATTGTTGTTAATCTTCCTGATGTTGGTGGTGTCGAAGGTTTAACTCAAAAATTGCCGCGCGAGGTATTTGCTGTTTTTCCGGCAATAACAGAAAATCCGCTTAAATCGGCGGGTGAGGGGATGTTTGCTATTTCTGTCGGGGCTTTTTTAGCTTATGTGGGGGTGCAGTGGTGGTCTAGTTGGTATCCGGGTGCTGATCCGGGTGGCGGTGGTTATATCGCTCAGCGTATGATGTCTGCAAAAAATGAGAAACATAGTGTTTTTGCTACTTTGTGGTTTAATATTGCTCATTATACTTTACGGCCATGGCCCTGGATAATGGTGGCTTTGGCTGCGCTTGTGATTTTGCCGCGTGCTGGCAGCCGGGATGAGCTTAAATTGGAAAACCCGGTGTTTTACCAGCAGGCGAAAGAGATTTTCAAGGCCAAGGATTCCCGCTTAAAAATGGCGGCTTTAGATGATAATAAGGCTTTTGCTGCTTATTATGAAAAATTTGAGAACACGGTGGATCCTGGTGTGATGTATCCTAAATTAATGGCCCGGCATCTGCCCGCTGGATTATTGGGATTGTTGATCGCCGTGTTTATAGCCGCTTACATGTCTACGATCGCTTCACAATTAAATTGGGGTACTTCATACCTGGTTAATGATTTCTACCGGCGTTTTATTTCATCGGGAAAGACCGAGCGGCATTATGTCTGGGTTTCTCGAATGGCGATTGTTTTAATGACTTTTATTTCTTTGTTTGTGGCCAGGTATTTTCTAAATACGGTCTCCGGCGCCTGGGAGTTTATTATTAATGCCAGTGCCGGCATGGGTGCTGTACTGATTCTCCGGTGGTACTGGTGGCGTATTAATGCCTGGTCTGAGATTGCGGCAATGGTTTTCCCTCTGATTATTTATCCTGTTGTTCGTTATCAGTTTAATATTGAGCCTCCTTTGTCTCTTTATCCTACCGTTTTTGGTACTACTATCGCGTGGCTCATTGTTACTTTTTTGACTCGTCCGGATAAGCAGGAAACGCTTGATGCTTTTTATAAAAAATTGCATCCCGGGGGATGGGGATGGAAAAAATGGGCCCGCCGATTCCCTGATGTTCAACCGGACCGGTATTATCACCGGGCTTTTTTAGCTTGGATTGCTGGTGTGGGGATTATTTATGCCGTATTACTGGGAATTGGCAAGTTGATTTTTGCTGAGTATCTTCCTGCTACTTTGTTTTTGTCTGCTGCTATCCTGCTTATTTTGGTTGTCAGGAGAAATGCCAGGGATATTACCTGATATCAGTTTTCTGTATCAAGAAAGGAGTATTTGTCCCCATAATAAAGCATTTGTTTTGTATAGCTATCCTCGTAGCGTACATTGATGTCAATGATTGAATCTCCTTCTTTAACTGGCTCCAGGTAGGGATTGACAAATCCTGTATAAGGAGCAAGGTTTAATTTTTTAAAACGGTCCAGTACTTCTGCATGTAGTTCGGGGTCTGTTTTGATGCCGTATGTTTCGACTAACTTCCGGGCTTTTTCAAAATCCCCTTCGGATTTTATCCTTTGAATTTCAGATAATTGACGGCCAAATATCGATCTTAATTTTTGGTGGTCATTGACAATGAAATATGTTTTATCGTTTTCTTTAATCTTGCTGATCACCGTATCTTTTTGTCCTAGTTCATAAGCCCATTGGGCTATAAGCTGCCGGTTTCGCATATGTGCTTCTTCGATATTTTTCCCTGGTTCGATTCTTGTTAGTTGGGTCATCATTCCGCCCCTGATATATGAGCTATACTCGACTTTGCCGACATCCAGGCTTGGGATGAGTCCCAGTTCAACTAATTTGGGATCCATGATGTAGTAAAGTGCAAAAAGGTCTGCCCTGGCTTCTTCGATGGTGGAGTGATAATTTTTCAGGTCATCAGCAGAAATGCCTTCCAGCAATTGGCCGGATCCATGGCCTAATATTTCATGTAAGTCAACATGCATGTCCGTTGCCAATGCACCGTGTTTTTTGGCCAGTTGAATTTCTTTGTCTGAGTAAGCAAATTCTTCTATCATCCCACTGTGCAAGGAAGATTGGTGGTGGGCATGAATAATGTTTGCCAAAGTAACTGATTTTGAACCGTGTTCTTTTCGGATCCAGTCTGAGTTAGGGAGGTTGATCCCGATGGGGCTGGATGGATATACGTCACCACCTAGCATCGCCACATTAATGACTTTGGCGCTCACTCCTTTAACTTCTTTTTTCTTGAAGTGTTCCGCAACGGGGGAATGATCTTCGAACCATTGGGCGTTCTGGCTGATAATCCGGGTTCTTTCTGTCGCTTTTTCATCTTTGTAATTAACAAGCGCTTCCCAGGTTCCTTTCATACCCAGTGGGTCTCCGTATACTTCAATGAATCCGTTGATGAAATCAACTTTGGTCGAGGTGTCTTTTACCCAGGATATGTTATAGTTATCCCAGTCTTTTAAATTTCCGCTTTGGTAAAACCGGATAAGTTGACTGATTACCGTTTCCTGGGTCTCATTTAATGCTACTGTTTTTGCTTTTTCCAGCCAAAATAATATTTGTTCGATGGCTTTAGAGTACATGCCTCCAATTTTCCAGGTTTTCTCAAAGAACTGGCCATCTTGTTTAATAAGTTTTGTATTGTGGCCATATTCTACTGGTTCAGCTTCTCCTTCTGTTTTTTGCTTTTCATAATATGCAATAGCTTCTTTGGCCGTAAGGTTTTCATAGAAATTATTGGCAGAGCCTTTGATTAAACCTTTTTCCTGATCCTGATTAACCCTTTTTGAGGCAATTCCCGGATCAAAGAGGATAGGAGTGAGGCGACCGGCAAAATCTTCCAGTGTTTCATTTTCCTGCATGGGTAATTTCTCCTGATCAGTGTCCATGAGTAAAGAGCGGAAGTATTCTTTTGAAAAGCCGGGAAATATTTTATCGGTTGAATAGTGATGGTGAATCCCGTTGCTGAACCATATTTGTTTAAGGTAAGTTTCAAAATCCTGAAAAGCTTCGGTGTTTTTATCACCGGCGTAGTTTTCATAAATTGCCTCCAGTGTTTTCCTGATTAAAAGGTTGTGTTTATAAAATTGATCATATAATATATCTCTTCCACAAAGTGTTGCTTCGCTCAGATAGTAGATTAATTTTTTCTCCTGGAGGCTGAGTTGCTCACAATCAGGTAGCTGGTAGCGTAAAATTTTTAGATCTGCAAATTGGTCTATTTGGTATTTAAACGGTTTCTGTGTTTTGTTTTTTTCTTCGCTCTTCTGCATATGGCAACTATTGGTCATAATAACAATCATTAAAGTGATTAATGTTTTTTTATTTTTCATTGTAAAGAAGTATGGGTATTGTGCGACAAAGTTAATAAATCCAAAGGATAAATATTATTTAAAAACATTCTAAATAATTTGTTTGTTAATTGGGTTTGATTTAATTTTGTATTGAAAGGATTGGTTTATGAAGTATTTTATCATCCATATTATCGTATTTTTTTTGATAGCGCCATATACATTTGGCCTTGACACGGTTAGGGTTGAAAATTATAGTTATGTTCCTGATGAAATTTCAGTTAAAGAAGGAGATACGGTGCGGTTTATCTGGGTTGAAGGGGTGCATCCTACCAGATCTGACGATGGTTCATTCGCTTCTTTTGATATGGATAATAACAACCAGCAACATGATCTTGTAATAGAAACAGCTGGTACTTATGGTTATTATTGTGAAAATCATGGTTCGCCGGGAGGTGGTATGCATGGAAGTATTACGGTAGAGGCCGCAACATCTGTTTCAGATGCCGTGCATTTAAAGAAAGAAAACAGGGTTTTTGTTCCGGGTGTTCAGCCGGAATTACATATAAAATTGAAAAAAAATCAGAAGGTGCGGGCTTTGGTTTATAATATATTAGGTGAGCGAGTTATGAGAACAGATTATCTTTATGGAAAAAATATGGTCATTCCTTTTCAACAAAAGAAAGGAATATATATTGTTCGTCTGGAAGATCAGGAAGGCAATATTTTTTTAACAGAAAAGATAAAGAAAGAATAGTTAACTTTTTGAATTATTTTTTTTTCAAAAAACAGACAAGGACAGGTTCTGATGTTTAATTTTTCTTGGTTTTAAGGTTAATAGACAATTAGGTTTGGAATGGCGGGTTCACCAAAATGTTCCCGCCATTTTTTTATAACCCGCGCATAAAATCCCTGTCAGCCTTGATTTTTTGCTACAAGTCAAGAAAATAGTTTTGTGACAGGAACCGCTATTGAAGGGTATGCTCGATTCAGTGGTGGTTTTACCATTGAATCGAGCCATTACGGATAAGCATTGTTTAATTTGTATCGAAGTCTTCCAAATTAAATGTGTATTTATTTCCTGATGCATCTATTATTGTAATGCGTTCTCCTGTATATTGGATTTTTTCAGTGGTTTGAAAATCTGCCGGTATTTTAACCAGGAAAGCATAATAATCTTTGGTAACCGATTTTGTTGCATCCAGTATCTCAAATGATTGACGGCCATGGAAGCGGGTGTCATGTTTTAATATTTTTTGATAAACTTCCCCGATTCCTGTTGTGCCGAATTCAATTCCTTTAGCGGAGGGAACACCTTTGTCGTTAATGTATTGCCAGATATTGATCCACGGATATTCCCGTGTGTCCCAAACAAATCCAACCAGAAGATTCTGGGATGGAGATGCTGCTGTGACCCATCCGATGGTGTCTTCATAGATCAGGCTCATACAATAGTTGTGATCATTGCTTGTTTCCCGCATATCGACTTTTGTATGAATGGTATCCAGGTAGCCAATTGGCCAGGTGAATTCATGCTTATGGGGGTTGGGCAGATCCATATTTTGGTTAAAACCATAAGTTGCATTGGTATGAATAAGGGTTTCTTCGTCCAGAAATGGGGGGCCCAGTGTTGCATGTTGGACAATGTTATTAATACGCATTGTCGATGTGATGTTTTCTATTGTTTCACGGACTTTATAGATCGCTTGCTTTTTTGAGAGTTCAATTTCCCGGAATATGGCCAATCCGTCACGTGGGGCATAATTGTACATATTTATATATTGATCGTTTTTATTTTCGGCAACAGACCACATGGTGTTGCTGATTATTCCATTATGCGGAATGCCTGCATTAATCTCTCCTTTTGTGGGCCCGCCCCAGCGGCCAAGGCAAAGGAAATGCCCCTGGAAAACAGCGCCTCCCTGGTTATTTGGTGGCATCTGTTCCGGTTTTACTGACCATGAAAAGGGATTTAATTTTTGATTCTTGAAATGAACATCGGTAAAAGCACCACCAAAAAGATCCACCGTTACCTGTATCTCTTCGTTTTCCAGTATCATTGGGGATGCCGTGTCTAATTGGCTTTGGACTTTAAGCAGAAACAGCATGGAGATGGCCAGCAAAATGATTTTTTTCATTATGATTAATGTATAATTTGGATATTCGAATTGGTTAATTGATATTTCTTTTTACTATTATCAGAGGAGCTGGCTGCTGGTGCATTGATGAACCCTCCTTTTAATCTTTTACCCCATAAAACACTAAATTCTGTTTGGCGAGGGTTTGAGTAGTCCTCTTTATGAATGCGCATACTGCCATTTTCAATTCTTTCCGGGTGCTTCCATTTTTCCGGCATGGTGTCTCCAGGCCATTTGATAAGCAGGTTGTCAATAACAAGATTTTTGATGTTATCAGCAATAATCGCTGCTTTAGCCCCCATTGCTCCCGGGTGGTATTCAGGTTTCGGAAACTGGCTGCTGCCGCTTCCTTCTACAAAAGGCTCAGGATTTTCGATCATGGGATATTCCAGGGTTATATCACTCAAAATAATATTTTCGACCATTGAACCTTCCTGTGCAGTAAGAAGTATTCTTCCTTCTGTCGTGGAGATGAAGTTATTGACATGAACATTATGGATAGAGCCAAGCTTACTCTCTGGTGTTCGTTGTTCAACCATGATATGCAAAGGCCTGTTAAATATGAGAGGGGCATTGGTGTTAGAAACGATATTATCTATAGCAATGTTGCTTACCCGTGCGCCTTCACGGACATAAAGCCCTACCGCCCTGGATGATTTATTGATCACACAATTGCTAAAGGTAACATGCGACATGTCTTTATATGATTCCGTTGCTCCAAGTTTTAAACCAACACAAAGTGTTTCGATGACACAATTTGTGACAGTGACCCTGTGACATTCTTTACTGTCCGGGGTTGTTTTTAAACAAACAGCATCATCTCCTGTCCGGATGTAGCAATTGTTGATCATTACATCAGTGCAACCTGTAACATCAATACCGTCCGAATTAGGGCTGTAGATATTGTTTTCGATATTGATGCCGTCTACGCGGATCATTTCAGAATTATGAAAATGAAGATTCCATCCGCCACCGGTTTTGATCGTTACGTCTTCGATATCTACATGCTTGCAGTCTGTAATCTCAATGAGTGGGCTAACTTTTTCATCTTTGGCCATAATCCATCTGGGTGTGACCATATTGCCTTCTTCATCTTTCTCATATTCTTTCCAGAAGGCCTCCCCATTACCATCAATCAGGCCTTTACCTTTGATGGACACATGTTTTGCGTTTTTAGCCACGATCAGGTGCCATGGTTGCCGGTCTTTGTTGTGTCCCCAGGTTATTTCTGTATAATCCTCAATGTCCGGGGAGCCTAATAAGGTGGCTGCTGAATTAATTTTTAGGCTAACATGGTCTTTTAGAAAAATGGTGCCACTCATATAGGTGCCATCAGCAATCAGGACCGTTCCGCCACCATTTTCATGTGCCTTGTCAATGGCAGCCTGTATTGCTTCAGTATTTATTTTGCCTTTGGTTGTGGAAGCACCAAAGTTTCTGATGTCATAATATTTTGATTTTTGCTCTGGTTGGCAGGAATAGAATAAAAGAATAAGTAATGAAAGGCTAAATAATAATTTTGTACGCATGTTAAATTTTTTTAGGGTTATAAATAATTGGTGAAAAATATAAAAAAATATGATAAAAAAAAAGCGATATCGGGAGATATCGCTTTTTTATGGAATGGGAAAAGGTTATTTCACCATTATTTTATCAACTATTCGTTGATTATTAATAATGACCTCTACGAGGTACCATCCTGGATTAAGGGAATTGATATTTACTTGTGTTTCTAAATCCTGAACCCCGTTTTGATATTGCTCTTCCATCACTTTTTGTCCTGTGAGGTTAAAAATGTTAATGGTTGCACGACCTTCCCCTGCCTGACTTAAGCGGATTTTTACCTGCTCTTTGGCTGGGTTAGGATATAGTTGAAGGCCTTCAACTGAGCTTGACTGAACCTCTTTGACACTTAGCCCGACATCTCCAACCGTATCCGATGGGGCAGTTTTACTGATTTTTAGCCATCCTTTGAGTGGATTATTTACTTCAAACTTAAGCGTGCTGTCCACTTTGGTTGCGGAACCATCAATGATAGAATCAAAAACGGGTATGGAGTTGCGTGCATCAGCAAAGTATAATTTATAGCCGGTTGCCTGGGCGGTATCATCAGTGTTAATGGCCAGGCCGGCATCTTCAAAGTCAAAATACATATCAAAAGAGAATCCGTTTTTATTAGTCACATAATAAGCTCTGTTATATTCACCTTCTTTGGCAAGGGCATCGCCTTTATGAGCTACGAAAACATGTTGGTCTGATGAAGCAGGGTTGTTGGTAGATACATCCATTACCGCCGAATCCCCTACAAGGGTTAAGCCTCTGGTTCTGGCTGAAGGATTGCCCCTTACTCTTTCGGCTTTAACAACCCCAAGATGCAACATGTCTTTTTTCCACGTACTGTTGTCAAAAAACCTTCTGTTTTTGTCCATTAACATAACGCCATATTTGGCGCCCAGGTAAGCACTTACAGCATAAGATTCCGTTAAAGTAAGCCCACCTCTGAAAGTAATTATTTCTGATATATCAAGACGTCCTGTTCGGGCAAGCACGGCTGGAGCAGGGGAATTGTGAATATCTTTGCTATAATTATAGTATTGCGGAGTGCCTTGTGGACTGTAAGTTCCGTTTGTGTACATAAAAATCAAACTTTCCGGTAGTCTGCTTTTTGAATAGTTTGTTCCCAGAATAAAAGGAACGGTTGTATCCTTGATGGCTGTATCGTTATACAGATTAATGTCTCTGTTGATATTTCCATGAAATTCACTTGCCTGGGCACCTCCGTCAAATTCAAAAACGTAAGCCCGGTTAGGATTATCATCTCCTCCCTCAAATCTTTTCTCAAAGATCAATCGATAATCATCGGTCATGACATTTCTCTTTAAAATGGTGAACATGGCAATACCGTCAGCGCCATCCAGCCGGTCGTGGTCATTTATGACCAAAGCCCCGGAGGTATCCTGATTGCCAAAATGAATGGTGGGTAAGCCGCCAAATCCATTCTCTTTATATGTCGGCCCTTGTGGTATTTTTTTTGAATAGTTTGGGGGTTTAGTTCCGGCAAATTCATTGGTCGCTGAATCTCCCCAGCCTGATATGTCATACCATCTTGTTACTTCGTTATCCTGGTTAGTAACAACACCTGTATCGGCACTTAACCATAAAACCATTTTGGGGTCGCCATTGGTACTGTCTTTATCTCCGATTCCTGCCGGCCCGTAACCTGCAAAAGGAACGCTTTGGGTTTGTGCAATGAGCATCGTTGCAAAAAGGGCTATTGTTAAAGTGAAAAAATGCGGGATGAGTGAATTTTTTTCCATGATTATTTAAATTTTGGTTAAACTACATGATACAAATATAACTATTTTTTCACTTCATGAAAGGTTTCTGTTTGTCTTTTTATGATAAATTTCCAACTTCTGAAAACTAAAAACCAACATATAAATTACCTTAAACCATATTTTATCTACATATAAACAAATTGCATTGTGGTAGAACCTATTATTTTTATTTTAATGGGTATTTTTGATGGCTGAATGTGGATTTAA
>CAZSGN010000084.1:0-11188 GCA_964606415.1 uncultured Bacteroidales bacterium | reverse complement strand
ATAACGCCACGGGGGTTTGTGCTTCATCTACTTCATCCATGGAGACTTCAGTGATAAATTGATCAGCACCTTTGCGCTCGGTTATATGCCGATATATTTTTCCTGCTTCCTGAGTTGCAAGTGCAAATTTTTCAGCAATTTCTTTAAGGCGGGTTTCACTGATACTGAATGGTTTTTCTATACCTGGAATAGAAAGTGAGCCGATAAATTTTTTGTTGTCGGCGATGAGTGATTCAATTGTTTGTTCATCAGCTTTTTGTCCTATATAATCAGCAACATCAAGGGTGAAGAAATCAGCATATTCAATAAAATGATCAACCGTTTTTAGGTTTATATGATCGGCATCAACAAAATACGGGGCATCCCATTTTAGATCTCGTACTGATGTATCTGCTTCTATCCTTACATCTGCAGGGTTTGAATGGATCGTAGTATGTTCGCGGTAAGATTTGTTCGTTACTGGGGTGATTTCAATCCCGCCCTCTTTTGCTTTTTTTATGGCACTTAATTGGGCTTTTCCCTGTTGGGCAAAACGATCCCCAAGGCCAAATGAGTATTTTCCGATGCGCATTGTCATGTGTTTTAATGTTATAAATTAAATTATTTGGTTCTATCCTTATTTTAATGCTTAAATATTTAAATGATATAAGACACTCTTAAAAATGTTAAAATATTGTTGTACATGTAGTTTAAATATTGCGTTTTATAGTTGCTCATTTTCACAGCCAGTTTTTTTGCCTTTTTTGAAATATTTCTAACTTCTAAAACTAAAATACAACATATAAACGACCTTAAACCATATTTTATCTACATATAAACAAATTGCAAGCTTTCATTAAATTTTGCTTCGCAAGAGATAAATGTTCGTGGTAGAATCATTCATTTTTATGAGCACGAAAATAGTGCAATTAAAAGATATAACCAATGATAATTTATTATTTTTGCGATGTAATGAACCGTGAGTACAAAATCTAATCATCATTAAAACAGTTAATTATGCAAACAATGTCATTCAATGATTTGAAAGATAAAACCTGTGTTGTGACAGGCGGCGGAGGTGTTTTGGGTAAATCCATGTGTAAAGGCCTGGCTTCTGTAGGTGTTAATATTGCTATTGTTGATATCAAGGAGGATATAGCCAATGATGCTGCACATGAGATCGCTGATGAATATAATGTTAAGGCCATCGGCGTGCAGGGGAATGTTTTAGACAAAGATTCACTGCAAGAAGCGAAAAATTATATCCTGAAAGAATTTGGACAGATTGATCTTCTGATCAATGGAGCAGGAGGGAATTCTCCTAAGGCAACAACAAAGTTGGAGGAATTAACGGATAAGAATATTGACCAGCTTGATGATGGCTTCTTTGGTCTGGAGATGGAAGGATTTGATTTTGTTTTTGACTTGAATTTTAAAGGCACTTTGTTACCTACCATGGTTTTTGCCCGGGAAATGGCCCAACGTGGTCATGGGGCGATTCTTAATGTATCATCAATGAATGCATTCAGACCATTAACAAAAATACCGGCTTATTCTGCTGCCAAAGCATCTATTAATAATTTTACCGAGTGGTTGGCTGTCCATTTTGCAAAGGTTGGTATACGCGTTAATGGTATTGCTCCGGGGTTCTTTTTAACCAATCAAAACCGTTTTTTATTGGTTGATGAAAAAACTGGGGAGCCTACCGAAAGAGGCCAGAAAATTATTAATGGGACGCCAATGGGAAAATATGGTCAACCTGAAGATCTTCAGGGTACTGTTAATTATCTGCTTTCCGGGCTTTCTGGTTTTGTGACAGGAATAACCATACCTGTGGATGGTGGTTTTAATGCTTATTCCGGGGTTTAATAAAACCTGATTTGAGCGACTTGCGTCAAGCGAAATAGCGCTTCACATTAGGAATTGGGTTGAAAATTCTTTAAAATGAGCTGCAATTTTTCATTTTGCGTTGTATATAAAGCATTTATATAACCCTGAAATTTTTATATAAGTCATGTGTCTCTTCAGGATGTTCTAGTTGCAAGACTTATTCTTTCAACAATTCGGATTCTTGATTGACTGTGCTTTGTGTTTTTTTAGTAAGAAAATCATATAAAAGCTATTTCGGGATGAGTCATTCCCGGGAAAGAGCATAAGGAGACAAAAAGAATATTATAGATATGAGATTAATATGGTTAAATGATTAAATTGTTTTTATTATGGGAATGGAACAAACATGGCGTTGGTATGGGCCGGAAGATCCGGTCAAGTTAAGGGATATAAGGCAAGCAGGGGCAACCGGAATAGTGACTGCTCTTCATAATATTAAAGTAGGAGAAGTTTGGCCTGAGGAAAAAATAGAAGAACGCAGGCAGACTGTTGAATGGGATGATGAGAGAAAAGCGCCAACGGGCCTCAAATGGTCTGTTGTTGAGAGCGTACCTGTACATGAGTCTATTAAGCTTGGTTTGCCTGAAAGGGATATATTCATCGAAAATTATAAAGAATCTGTCAGAAATCTTGGACGTTGCGGTATAAAAGTGCTTTGCTACAATTTTATGCCTATTCTTGATTGGACGAGAACGGATCTCGAGTATGAACTTGATGACGGATCGCTTGCTTTGCGTTTTGATGCAGCAAAATTTGCCGCTTTTGAATTATTCTTGCTTAAAAGGCCCGGTGCTGAGGCACAATACACTCAAGATGAAATTGAAGAGGCAAAGGATGTTTTTGAGCGAATGGGGGATGAGGAAAAAAACACTTTAATTAAAAATATCATTGCGGGTCTTCCTGGTGGACAGGAAGGATATACGCTTGAGCAGTTTCAGGAGAGACTGGATCTTTATAAAAATGTAGATGATAAAATGCTGAGAAATAACCTGGCTTATTTTATTTCGCAGATTGCACCTGTAGCTGAAGAAGCTGGTGTTAAACTGGCGGTGCATCCGGATGATCCACCGAAGCCAATTCTTGGCTTGCCCAGGGTTGTGAGTACACAACAAGATCTTAGAGAATTAACCAGTGTTTATGATTCGATTCATAATGGTATTACCTTGTGTACCGGATCTCTTGGTGTTAGAGCTGATAACGATTTGGTGGGGATTGTTAAAAAACTGGGAAGTAAGATTAATTTTGCTCATCTTCGCAGTACACAACGGGATGATGAGGGGAATTTCTTTGAAGCAGCTCATCTTCAGGGTGATGTTGATATGTACCGTGTCATGAGAGAGCTATTAAGGGAGCAACGTAAAAGGCAGTCATTTGGACGGAATGATTGGCAGATACCAATGAGAGCGGACCATGGACATACAATTCTTGATGACCTGCATAAAAAAACAAATCCCGGCTATTCAGCCATTGGTTTATTGAGGGGTCAATCTGAGTTAAGAGGCTTGGAAATGGGAATAGAGCGTAGTGAGGCTTTCTACCGGACCTGAGAAATATTATTATTTGCTAAAAAAACCGGGGTGCTGAATTTATTTTCAATACCCCGGTTTTTTTTTATAAATAAATTTTATAAAAGTTGCTTGTAGAAAGACATTAATTATTAGGTAGATACATTTCAGCTAATTCCCCTGTGCTGTATTTTCCGTCTTTAAGCTTTTTTGCAACTTCTTCAAAAGCTTTTACCGTTACATCCACGTCCTCCAGACTATGAGCAGCGGTAGGGATGATTCTTAACATGATGACATCTTTGGGGACAACAGGGTAGACGACAATCGAACAGAAAATGCTGTAGTTCTCCCTAAGGTCCATGGTGATATTGGTGGCTTCTTCTACCCCTCCTTTAAGAAACACAGGTGTAACAGGTGATCCAGTGTCTCCTAAATCAAACCCACGTTCTTTGAGGCCATTCTGAAGCGCGTTAACAATTTTCCATAGATTGGCCTTATGTTCTGGTTGAGTCTTTAATAGTTCAAGCCGTTTTAATGCGCCTACGACCATAGGCATGGGTAGTGATTTCGCATATACTTGTGAACGCATTGTATATTTTAGGTAATCAGTAACTTCATTGGTGCTTGCTACAAATGCCCCAATTCCAGCCATTGATTTGGCAAAAGTACTGAAGTAAACGTCAATTTCATCCTGGACCCCGAAGTGTTCGCCTGTTCCTTTGCCTTTTGCTCCCATGGTGCCAAATCCATGTGCATCATCCACCAGCAGGCGGAATTGATAATCCTTTTTGAGTTCAACGATTTGGTCTAATCTTCCCAAATCACCAGCCATCCCAAATACTCCTTCGGTGATAACAAGTATACCGCCGTTTTGTTTTTCAGCAATTTTGCTGGCCCGCTCAAGTTGTTTTTTTAAATTCTCAATGTTATTATGTGGATAGACAAATCTTTTGGCAAACGACATCCGCATACCATCCATGATACAGGCATGTGATTCTGAGTCGTAAACCACAACATCATTGCGTCCGAGAAGGGAGTCAATGATTGAGCTCATGCCCTGGTAACCGTAATTAAGAAGATAACACTTTTCTTTTTCGACAAATTCAGCAAGTTGGTTTTCCAGTTTTTCATGCATGCTGGTCTGTCCAGACATCATTCTTGCTCCCATAGGGTAGGCAAGGCCCCATTCTTTTGCTCCTTCCGCATCAGCTTTTCTTACCTCGGGGTGATTAGCCAGCCCCAGGTAATTGTTAATGCTCCAGGTTAAGACTTCTTTGCCGTTAAACATCATGTGCGAGGAAATATCCCCTTCTAATTTCGGGAACATGTAATAGCCCTCAGCCTGCTTCTGGTAACGCCCTAGAGGCCCCTTGTCACTGAATTTATCAAAAAGATCCATAGAATTATTGTTTTATGAGAATGCTGCAAATTTAGCTTTTTTTGTTTTAGATAAAAATAAATTTTACCTGAAACCTCGCATTCCTTTAAAAAAAATCCGGAGAAATAATTGTTTGCCAAATAAAAGCATAAAGAATATTCAAATTGAACGATTCTTATCAGAAATCGCCCAAACGGTTAAGAAGATGTAAAAGCGTTATTTTGCTTTACTCATATCGCTTAACTTAGGTGATGTATGAATTTTTGTCAACTTGTTGTGTCGCTTCTTTTGATTTGCCGGATAACCCTTTGTTTATTAGATAGAAGAAGTTAATCCAAAGATTACTCCCTATATATTAAAATAATCAATTTATTTTTTTCGTTATTGTTTTCTATTTGTGTAACTTTGCAACGCTTTTTTGGTATAGAGTTATTGGAATAAAGAGAAGATTACAAAAGTATTTTTATTTTTTTATTATGAAGAATATTATCGTCAGACCAGGTGTTTTTGCCATTGGATTTCTTTTGATTTTTGGAAGTTGTAGCAGGTATGAGAAGCTTTTGAGAAGTGATAATTATGAGGCCAAATACCAAAAAGCGATGGAGTATTATGACGATGGGGATGTTGTGAAAGCAGGTGGTCTTTTTGAGAGCCTGATCCCTGTCTATAAAGGAACCAGAAGAATTGACTCAATTACTTATTACCGGGCTATGTGTGAATATAAACAGGCTAATTATATCCCTGCCGGGCATTATTTTAAAACCATGAAAGAATCTTACCCTAATAGCCCCTTTGCTGAAGATGCAGCTTTTATGAATGCTTACTGTTATTATGAAGCTTCTCCACGGCCGAGCCTGGATCAAACTGATACATATAGAGCTATTGAGCAGTTTCAGCTTTTTCTTTCTGAATATCCGGATAGTGAACGGTCCGCCGAAGCCAATGAGTATCTTATAAAATTGAGGAATAAGCTGGTGGAAAAAGCATTTAATGCAGCTAAATTGTATTATGATCTTGAAGATTATAAAGCAGCGATTATTGCCTTAAATAATTGTCTTCTGGAATACCCTACTTCAAAATACAGGGAGGATATTTTATTTTTAATTGTCAAGGCAAATTTTGATTTGGCTGAGAATAGTGTTTTGAAGAAAAAAGAGGAACGATATCAAAATACGGTTGATGCTTACAACCTCTTTTCTGAAGAGTTCCCTGATAGTGAATATATTTCTAAAGCAAGCAAGTTTAAGGAAGAAGCGGTTAAACATATTACAAATTAATTATTAGTTGATATAAATTAAATTTTTGATTATGGACTATAAAAAATCTAAAGCACCTTCGGATACCATCACCAGGAATATTGATGAAATTGAAGGCAAAACAGGTAATATTTATGAAAGCATTGTTGTTATTGCCAAAAGAGCCAATCAAATCAATAATGAAATGAAGCAGGAACTTGACCGGAAACTGGAAGAGTTTGCTTATTATGCGGATAATTTTGAAGAAATATTTGAAAACAGGGAGCAGATTGAAATTTCAAAATTTTATGAAAGACTTCCTAAACCTGTGTCAATTGCGCTTGATGAGTTTCTTAATGACCGGGTTTATTTCAGGAGAGCTGATAAACCCGAACAAGACTAACGATGTTTGCCGGAAAAAAAATATTGCTTGGGATAACAGGCAGTATAGCGGCATATAAATCTGCCTTTCTTTTACGTCTTTTAAAGAATGAAGGGGCGGATGTTCAGGTAATTACTACTCCTGCTGGTAAAGAATTTATTACGCCTGTTACGATGTCAGCTTTATCCGGGAACCCTGTGGAGTCCAGTTTTTTTGCCAATGAAGATGGTACATGGCACAGTCATGTTGATATGGGAAATTGGGCTGATTTTATGATTATTGCTCCTGTTACTGCAAGTTCTATTGCTAAAATGGTTACAGGCCAGGCGGATAATTTATTAATAACAACTTATTTGTCTGCAAAATGTCCCGTTTTTGTTGCTCCTGCTATGGACTTGCATATGTATAATCATGTGACCACACAACGTAATTTGAAGCAATTGATGGTTGATGGGGTGCATGTTCTTGAATCTCAGGAAGGTGGGTTAGCCAGTGGTTTGAGCGGGAAGGGGAGAATGATGGAGCCTCAGCAAATTATCGACGAAATTTATGCTTTCTTTCAGCAGGAAGAACTGAAAAAAAAAAGCCTGCTAAATAAGAAAATACTTGTTACAGCAGGCCCTACTCGTGAAAATATCGATCCTGTAAGGTATTTAAGTAATCGTTCTTCTGGTAAAATGGGATATGCTATTGTGGAAAAATTGCTTGAAGCGGGTGCTGAAGTATGGTTGATTTCCGGACCGGTCAGTATAAATATGCAAAATGATTGCTTGCATGTCTTACCAGTAGAATCTGCTAGTGATATGTTCAATTTAGCCTGTGAGTTGTTTCCGGAAATGGATGGTGCTGTACTTGCTGCAGCGGTGTCTGATTACAGGCCCGAGACAATCCACGAGAAAAAGGTTAAGAGTGATCAGGATCGTATTCAAATTAATTTCATAAAAAATCCGGATATTGCTGATAAACTGGGAGCGATAAAACGAAAAAATCAATTTTTGGTCGGATTTGCACTTGAAACTGATAATGAGTTGGTAAATGCAAAAAATAAAATGGTTAAGAAAAATCTGGATCTGATATTTCTGAATTCCCTTAATGTTCCTTATGCCGGATTTGATTATGATACCAATAAAGTGACTGCTATTGATCAGGATAATAATATTCATGAATTTGAGTTAAAGGATAAGAAAAAAGTGGCAAGTGATGTTGTGGCACTAATCTCTAAAATTTGTTTATGGTAATGAAGCACCTGAGTTTTTTACCCTTTTTGCTGATAT
The DNA here is from genome assembly GCA_964606415.1 of uncultured Bacteroidales bacterium. Lineage (GTDB taxonomy): Bacteria > Bacteroidota > Bacteroidia > Bacteroidales > JBBRXJ01 > CAZSGN01. The sequence continues at coordinate 3,545 of CAZSGN010000084.1, read as the reverse complement.
TCAGTTTTCTTTGCTTTTCCACGAACCTTGATGGTCAGGAGCTTAGGTGCCGGATTAGTGTATCTTCCAGTAAAATTCAACGGACAGACCGCCAGATTTTTAAATCTATGCAGAGTGATCTTTATGAGTTCATGAATAATCGTATTTGGACCAATCATGTCTTTTCGACTGAAGAAAGAATTGAATGTGCAATAATGATCAATCTGGAAGAAGAATCATCTCAAAATGAGTTTAAAGGGACCATGCAAATACAAAGCAGCAGGCCGGTGTTTAATTCTTCTTATAAATCAGTTTTATTGAATTATAAGGACAAGGATATTAAATTTAAGTATTACCAGGACGAGTCACTGGAATTTTCTTTAAGTCAGCATTCTTCTAACTTAACCTCTTTGATGGCTTTTTATGCCTACATCATTTTAGGGTTTGATTATGATTCATATGCCCTGGAAGGAGGGACGGAATTTTTTGAGAATGCAGAAACTGTTGTGTCGAATGCTCAAAGAGCAGAAGAGAAAGGGTGGAAGTCTTTTGAAAGTAGTGATCGTAAGAATCGTTACTGGTTAATTAACAATATTTTGGATGATAAATATGATAAGATTAGACGTTTTTACTATCAGTATCACCGTCAAGGCCTTGATAAAATGGCTGATGATGTGAATAAAGGGCGGTCGGTTATTGTTGAAAGTCTTAAGTTATTACAAGAACTTAATCGTCGTAAACCCGACTCGTTTATGCATTATCTTAAGGTTGTGGTTGATGCTAAATCCGATGAAATTGTTAATATTTTTAGGGAGGGGACGCCTGATGAGCAAGCACGGGTAATTCGAATTATGTCTGAAATTGACCCTGCTAATTCTTCTGATTATGAAAAAATTAAAAAGTAGCGTTAATTGATCCCGCTGTATGTTGAAATCATTGTATATTAAAAATTATGCTTTAATTAGTGAGCTGACTATTGATTTTGGTTCGGGTCTGCAGATTATTACAGGAGAAACTGGTGCTGGTAAATCTATTATTATTGGTGCGCTATCATTAATACTTGGCCAACGAGCAGATAAATCTGTGATTAGACAAGGGGATAAAAAATGTGTGGTTGAGGCTACTTTTGGTATTAGTGAATACGATCTTCAAGATTTCTTTAATGATTATGATATCGATCATGAGGATAATACGGTTGTCAGGCGTGAAATTAATCCTGGTGGTAAATCCAGGGCTTTTATCAATGATACGCCTTTTGATCTTTTAACGCTTAAATTGCTTGGCCAAAAATTGGTTGATATACATTCTCAGCATGAAACCATGCAACTTGCAGATAATTCTTTCCAAATGAGTGTGCTGGATCATTCTGCTGGTTTAAAGCTACTTCTGACTGAATATCAAAGTGTTTTTTATCAATTCAGGCGTACAGAGAAAGAGTTAATTGAATTAAAAGAATCCCTGCAAAACAGTCAGGCTGATCAGGATTATTATCAGTTTCAGTTTGATCAGCTGGAGAAAGCGGCATTTCAAACGGATGAATTAAATGCCTTAGAAGTGGAAATGCAACAATTAGAGCATGCCGAAGAGATTAAAAATAATCTCGAACAAGCGTCTTATTTTTTGCAGGGAGATCATGAAGCGGGAAATATTATCGACCAATTAAAGTCAGCAAATGCGCAATTGATTGCTATTCGTGATTTTTATCCTAAAGTGGATGATCTGATTGAGCGGATTGAAGCTGCTTATATTGATCTTAAAGATGTGGCTTTAGAAATGGGTGGTTGGTCTTCATCTGTTGAATATGATCCCCAGCGTTTAAATTTTATTCGCGAACGGATTGATCTTCTTTATGGATTAATGCAAAAACATCAGGTTGATTCTTTAGAAGATTTAATTCGTGTGAAGGATGAGATCGCTTCAAAACTTAATGAAATTGATATTTCGGATGAACGTATTGCAGCACTTGAAAAATATCGAAATGAACAGTGGAATATCCTTATTGAAAAAGGAACTATTATTCATGAAGAAAGAATGGATATTGTCCCTTTTTTGGAAAATGAGATAAATGCTTTATTAAAAGACCTGGGAATACCGAATGCTGTTTTTAAGGTTAAAATTGAATTAACTGAACAGCCTGGTTTGAAAGGACTCGATCAGGTTCAGTTTTTGTTTTCTGCTAATAAAAATGAGGAGCCTAAAGAAATTTCTAAAATTGCTTCCGGAGGTGAAATGTCTCGCTTTATGCTTAGTCTTAAGTATGTGATTGCTGATAAGATGCAACTGCCTACAATTATTTTTGATGAAATTGATGCAGGGGTTTCCGGGGAAATTGCTGATAAAATGGGAAATATTCTGAAAAAAATGGCTTCGTTTATGCAGGTGGTTGATATTACTCATTTGCCTCAGGTTGCAGCTAAGGCTGACCGGCATTATTTTGTCTATAAAAAAGATGACGACCAGTTCACCAATACTTATCTGAAATTATTAAATCAGGAAGAACGTGTGATTGAAATTGCAAAAATGTTGAGTGGCGAAAAATTAACTGATGCAGCAATTATGAATGCAAAACAAATGCTTGAATTTTAAAAATAAATTTGGTAAAGAAGTACTGATTTAATAAATTTGTGTAAATATAAAAGTAAAAACATGGCATATAACTTACTTGAAGGGAAAAACGGAATTATTTTTGGAGCATTGAATGATCAGTCTATTGCATGGAAAATAGCGGAGAGAGCTTATCAGGAAGGAGCACGCTTGGTACTTAGTAATACAGAAGTATCTATCCGGATGGGTTCTATTCAAGAACTGGCAAAGCAATGTAATGCAGAAGTTATTGCTGCTGATGCAACTAATACAGATGATCTTGAGCATCTGTACAGACGTTCGATGGAGATTTTTGATGGCAAAGTAGATTTTATTCTACATTCAATTGGAATGTCGCCAAATGTCAGAAAAGGCTTTGATTATGGTAATACCAACTATAACCATTTTCTCAAAACCCTGGATATTTCAGCTTTGTCTTTTCATAAGGTTCTGCAGACAGCCCGAAATCTTGATGCAATCAATGATTGGGGTTCGGTGGTTGCTTTAACATATATTGCGGCCCAAAGAACGATTCATGCTTATAATGATATGGCTGAAGCCAAGGCATTGCTGGAATCTATTGCCCGTAGTTTTGGTTATTTTTATGGTAAAGAAAAAATGATCAGGGTTAATACTGTTTCTCAGTCGCCTACTGTAACCAAGGCTGGTAGTGGTATTAAAGGGATGGGGTCACTGCTCGATTTTGCCGACCGGATGGCGCCTTTGGGAAATGCAACCGCTGAAGAGTGTGCGGATTTTTGTATCGCTCTTTTCTCCGATCTGACCAGGAAAATCACCATGCAAAATATCTATCATGATGGTGGCTTCTCAACAATGGGGATGAGTAGTGAGGTGATGGAGAAATATGACCAGGAATGCAATGAGGAGTGATCAATTTGTTGATTAATATCCTTTTCTTTTTGGGTTTTACCACTAATTTAATGAAAGCTTGCAATTTGTTTATATGTAGATAAAATATGGTT
>CAZSGN010000083.1:0-11234 GCA_964606415.1 uncultured Bacteroidales bacterium | reverse complement strand
TCATGGTTTTTTAAGGGTTTAGTGGTTTTTGTTGCCGGACACCCGCAAGGCCACAAACACTGTCCACCGGCGATCCCACATCATCATTATTTTAATAAACGCTTGATATAATTTAAAATTTTATTTTTTTGATAAACTTTAATGATGTGGGATTCGTAACAAAAAAACGAAGCAAAAAATCCCGATATATGTTTTGTAGCATTTTTTTCAAATGCCCAAAAACAATAATCGGGACGCAAACTATGGCATCCACACAGGGCCATAGCTACGCCCTTTCCTTCGCAAGTTTGCTGGCCACACCCACAAGATTTTAGTAGAAACCAATAAAATATCATTACTCAACTTATTTAACTCAATTAACTCAATCACTTAATATCCTGGTAACTCGGTCACCCGGCAAACCAACAACGTCATCTTAATAAACTGCTGACCTTTATATTAGCTTCGCTGAGCTCACTCCTAAAGGGGATTCGGTTCATGCCCTTTTGTCTTAAATCAATTATTTCCCATTTTATAAGCCTTATGGTGAGGATTTCATCTATTTCGATTTTCTGCAATCAGGCCGCTCTAAGCAGCTTATTATAGTCATCTTTTATTAAAAATGCTTCTGTATACTTTCATTATACCCACGAAATATGCAGCAGACCCATAAATATTAATGAGGAGGTTCTTTTGTCTCCAACAATTCAATTGCTTTTTTCAATGTCTGGTCAATCCGGCCAATAATAGGATAGAATCCTTTTGAATCTAATACATTCCTGGCTATATATGCTTTAATTTGGTTATTCAGAATCACGGATGATTCTTTTATTTCCCCCGGTGCCGGCTCAACCCCCTTTTTTTGAGCATAAATAGTAAATTGATCAAGAATATTATTTTGATCAAGGTACTCCTCTAAAGCTTTAATATCTTCAAATTGATTCATCTTTGTCCTGTGCTCATCTGCATAATCAAAAGCAAAACGATAAACCATGCCGCGATTAGTCACCTGAGAAAGATAAGGCGTATAGTTTGATGTATCTTTTGGCACAAACACATCAGGCATTATTCCCCCGCCTCCATAAACAACTTTACCACCAGGTGTTTCATACAATAATGAATCAGGAAAATCAATACTATCCACCTCGAAAAACTCACCATGCTCATATCTTCTTACCACATCTTCAAAATAATCTTTTTCCCCATTATTATATGGTTTCTGAATAGATCTTCCCGTTGGAGTATAATAACGAGCTACCGTCAACCGCAAAGCAGACCCGTCACTTAACATAATCTGTTGCTGCACCAGCCCTTTCCCAAAAGAACGTCGCCCAACAATAGTCCCTTGGTCATTATCCTGCAATGCCCCAGCCACAATCTCACTTGCCGAAGCACTCCACTCATCAATCAAAATAACCGTTGGTGTCTCTTTCAATTTACCACGTTTTGTGGCAAGGAATTCTTGTCTGGGACTTGATTTTCCTTCTGTGTAGACAATTAGCTTCCCTTTTTCAAGAAACTCATCAGCCACCTGATGAGCCGCTTGCAAATACCCACCACCATTTCCACGAACATCCAGCACTAATTTTTCCATTCCTCGGCTTCTTAACTTATCAATAGCAGAAATAAACTCATTATAAGTTGTCCGGGAAAAGTTACTAATCTTAATAAAACCTACATTGTCATTTAACATATATGAAACATCAATGCTATATAATGGGATATCATCCCTCACAATGGTAAAATCAATTAAATCATCTTCGCCTTTCCTCAACACACCAACTTCAACAGAAGTCCCTTTCGTTCCTTTGAGCTGATCTACAATTTCATTAGTAGGCATATTCACTCCTGCTACCAAAGAATCATTGATCTCAACAATACGATCACCTGCCTGTAACCCCACTTTTTCAGAAGGTCCATTACTAATTGTTTTTACAACCATTATGGTATCTTCTTGCATGTTGAACTGGATGCCTATCCCGCTAAATTTTCCTTCCAACGGCTCATTAGCACGTTTCAACCTTTTTTCTTTTACATAAACAGAATGAGGGTCCAGGCTATCAAGAATTGCATTTATCGCTGTCTCGGAAAGAATATTCAAATTAACTGTATCCACATAACTATTTTCAATATAATGCAGAACCTCATCAATCTTGTTTTCCCTTTCCGGATAAACAATATACTCTGGCTGCGAATGCTCATTTTGGGCAATCCACCGTCCACCAAGCATCCCTAAAACAATGGATATGCTAATAATTAAAGGTAAAATAGCGTTTTTCTCCTGAAGAGAACGGATAATATCTTTTATTTTTTTCATAAACCTGGAATCTTCTTTACAGCTTGTTACAAATTCATCTTAACAACCTCAATCTTTGCCCTTTCAAGTAATCTGATCCCATCATCAACATGGTAAGAATCAACATACACCACGCGCCGGATACCGGCCTGAATAATAAGTTTAGCACATTCGAGACAAGGCGAAGTTGTAATGTATAACGTTGCTCCGGAGCTACTATTATTTGATTTGGCAACTTTTGTTATTGCATTGGCTTCTGCATGCAAAACATATGGCTTGGTTTTCCCGGTATCATCCTCGCAAATATTTTCAAAGCCTGAAGGTGTTCCATTGTATCCGTCTGAAATAATCATCTTATCTTTAACGATAAGGGCTCCTACCTGCCGCCTGATACAATAAGAATTCTTAGCCCATATACAGGCCATCTCAAGGTACCTTGCATCAAATTGTTCTTGTTTTTCACCGTAGGGATGAAGCGTCTCTTCTTTTGCCATTTGATACGTATTAATAACCCCGGCGATAAGGGATCTTATGAGAAGTTTATTGTACCGAAGGTGGGACTCGAACCCACACGATGTTGCCATCACTGGATTTTGAATCCAGCGCGTCTACCAATTCCGCCACTTCGGCATTAATAATACTTTGGCTTGCGAATATAATTTATTTTTTTGAGCTATAAAAATCTTTACCCTCCTTTTTAACCTATTCGCATTCTACTCCCATTCAATTGTAGCAGGAGGCTTTGAGCTAATATCATATACAACACGATTAACCCCTTTCACCGAATTAATAATCCTGTTAGACACCCAGGAAAGGAAATCGTATGGAAGTCTGGACCAATCAGCAGTCATGCCGTCTGTTGAATTGACTGCCCTTAAGGCAACAGCATTCTCATAAGTCCGCTCATCTCCCATCACTCCAACTGAATGGATCGGAAGCAAAATAGCTGCAGCCTGCCATACATCATCATAAAGATCAAATTTGCGCAAACCCTCGATGTAAATATTATCAACTTCCTGAAGAATCCTAACCTTGTCTTTGGTAATCGCACCAAGAATACGAACTGCAAGGCCCGGGCCAGGAAAAGGATGCCTGCCGAGCAAATCATTATTAAGGCCAATAGTATGCCCCACTCTTCGCACCTCATCCTTAAAAAGCAGCTTGAGCGGTTCGACCACCTTTAGATTCATTTTCTCCGGCAAACCACCCACATTATGATGTGATTTTATTGTAGCAGAAGGGCCATTCACTGATACAGATTCAATGACATCCGGGTAAATAGTCCCTTGTGCCAACCATTTAACCTCTTTAATTTTTTTTGCTTCAGCATCAAAAACTTCAATAAAATCGCGACCAATAATTTTTCTTTTTTCTTCGGGATCAGAAACCCCTTCCAGATCACCAAGAAATTTATCAGCTTCTCGGACACCGACAACATTCAATCCCATGCCTTTATAAGAATCAAGAACCTTTTCAAATTCGTCTTTCCTCAATAAGCCATTATCAACAAAAAGACAGGTAAGATTTTTGCCAATAGCTTTATGAAGAAGCAAGGCCGCTACTGAAGAATCTACCCCCCCCGATAAGCCCAATACCACTTTATCGCCATTAAGACGCTGCTTCAAAGAAGCAATCGTCGTTTCGGCAAAAGACTCCGGCGTCCAGTCCTGCTTACATCCTGCAATATGAACAACGAAATTTTGCAAGAGCAACTTTCCTTCAGTCGTATGATATACTTCGGGATGAAACTGAATGCCATAGGTTTGTTCATTATTAACCTTATAAGCAGCTACCTTTACATCTTCTGTGCTGCCGATAATCTCAAATGAATCGGGCAATTGAATAATTGTATCCCCATGCGACATCCATACCTGTGTGCCTAAAGACAATCCTTTCAAAAGATCCTTGTCATAGTGGATTTCATCAAGTGTAGCACGCCCATATTCCCGGTGCTTCGAGGCTTCAACACTCCCTCCATGAAGATCAACCATTAATTGAGCTCCATAACAAACCCCTAACAAAGGTCGATTCTGTCTAAGGCGGGTAATATCAACACGGGGAGCGGCTTGGTCTTTTACAGAAAAAGGGCTTCCTGAAAGAATAATCCCTTTGATTTCTTCCGTCATGTCAGGGATTTTATTAAAGGGATGTATTTCACAATAAACATTTAATTCCCTCACCCTTCTGGCAATTAACTGGGTATATTGCGACCCGAAATCAAGAATAATGATCTTATCCATATCTAAATTTTTTCTCAAATATAAACAACTACCTTTTAGCTACCTGACATCCATTAAAAAAACAAAACCAAATAATTATTTTCTCTTCACTCTTTCCTCTTTTATATCAATCAACATCCCGTCTTTAGCTAACCTAACTGGCTTGAAACATTTTTCTGCCTCTATTTTTAATTCATCAATATCTTTATAGCGTGCGGAATAATGTCCTATCACCAATTCTTTAGCATTCAAGTGCCTGGCTGCTTTTGCAGCCTCAAGCGCTGTTGAATGCCTGGTTTGCCATGCCCAATATTTGTCTTTATGCAGGAAAGTGGCTTCGTGATACAATAAATGAACTCCTTTAAGCAACCCTGGCAAATTCAGGGAAAAGGCGGTATCACTACAATAAGCATAACTGCGTTGCAAATAAGGGGGTAAAGTCAATTCACTATTTGGAATATGTTTACCTGATAACGTGATGAAATCTGCTCCTTGTTTGATTTTTACAATTTCTTTAAGTGGAATTTGATATTGATCAATTTTCTCTTTCCTGATATTCATTTCCCTTTTCTTTTCCCTAAAAAAGAAACCACAAGCCGAAACACTATGTTCAAGAGGAAAACTGAACACTTCAACCCACTTTTCATCAAGAATCAGTTCTGTTTTCTCAGGATTTAAATAGTGAAAATAAATAGGAAAGCCTGCATTTCCACCAAGAGCATCAAGCAAATGGTTAATAATCTTTTCCAATTGCGGAAAAGCATATATATGCAGTGCTTTTGTTCTCCCAAGCAAACCAAAACTGGATATTAAACCAGGTAACCCGAAAAAATGGTCACCATGCAAGTGTGAAATAAAAACATGATCTATTTTAGCCATGCCTACACCAAACCGCCTCAATTGCATTTGAGTCCCTTCGCCACAATCCACCAAAAAAAAGCGCTCATTTACATTAAGTAGATGAGCGCTTGGGAATCTTTTAGAAGTAGGAAGAGCAGAACTACATCCTAGTATACGCAATGAAAAATTCACTGATATCCTGTCATTAAAACATTATTATTCGTTGATCATATCAATCGCCTGATCAAGCGTAGTAGCAATATTCAATACGGTATCCAGTTGAGAGATGGTTATTAACCTTTCGACAGCATCATTTAATCCACTAAGGATAAACTTACCATTGGCATTTTTACACAATCGATTTGCTACTAAAATTGAACTGAGGCCAGAAGAATCACAATATCGCACATTACTAAGATCGAGGATGATATTCCTTTCTCCATTACCTGAAATAAGAACAAGCTCAGATTTCAGCGTAGGTGCTACATGTGTATCCAGCTTTTCTTCCAGGATCTGGATCACTGTATAAAGATCTCTTTTTTCAATTTTAAATTCCATATAGACAAAGATAATAAAAAATCACCTACTCTTGATTCTTACCTTCATCCTCTTCACTGTTTTTTTGCTCTTTTTTTTCCTCATCTGCCTTATCCTTAGTTTGATCGGCATTTTGAGTTTCTGAATTTTCCTTAGCCTGATCCTCTTTCACCTCATTCTTTTCCTCAGCAGTCTCTTTCTTTTTAGCTGCAGGTTTATCGCCGCCTTCAGGTTTAGTCGTTTTCTCTTCTTTCTTCTTTGGCTTTTCTTCAACCTCAGGCTGTGGTTTAGCAGTTGGTTTATTTTGCTGTGACATTTCATTTTTAATGTCTGCCAACTCAGCTATATCGCCAAGGGTTGTTTTCTCCATGTTATTCTTGATCCGCTTAGTTTGCTTCTTCGTATTCTCGTTTTCTGCTTTTTTAGAAGCTGCTTCTTTTCCTTTAGCATCATCAGAATGAACACGTGTATGAGAAAGGATAATGCGTTTGCTGTCTTTAGAAAACTCAATAACTTTAAAAGGAAGCTTTTCTTCAACCTTAGGCATCGATCCATCCTCTTTAGTCAAATGTTTTTTGGAAGCAAAACCCTCTACTCCATATGGTAGTGCAACTTTAGCGCCTTTATCAACAAACTCTGTGATCGTTCCTTCATGGATGGAGTCGTCTGTAAATACAGTTTCAAAAACATCCCAGGGATTTTCTTCGAGTTGTTTATGTCCAAGGCTTAACCTTCTGTTTTCCTGGTTAATTTCCAGCACTACTACCTCAATTTCATCTCCTACAGAACAAAACTCTGCCGGATGATTGATCTTTTTAGTCCAGGAAAGATCAGAAATATGAATTAATCCATCAACACCTTCTTCCATTTCAACAAAGATTCCGAAATTAGTGAAATTCCGGACTTTTGCTTTATGTTTGGATCCTACGGAGTATCTGTTTTCAATGCCATCCCATGGATCAGGTTTCAATTGCTTAATACCTAATGACATTTTACGTTCTTCGCGGTCAAGCGTTAAGATTTTCGCTTCTACCTCATCACCGATATTAAGAAACTCCTGGGCGCTTCTAAGGTGCTGTGACCATGACATTTCAGAAACATGGATCAACCCTTCCACCCCAGGTTTGATTTCAACAAACGCACCATAATCAGCCATTACCACAACCTTGCCTTTAACCACATCACCAACCTGAAGATTCTCATCAAGTGAATCCCATGGATGCGGGGTTAGTTGTTTAAGGCCTAAAGCTATTCTCGTTTTATCCTCGTCAAAATCAAGGATAACCACATTCAGTTTCTGGTCAAGCTGAACAATTTCCTCGGGATGATTAATACGTCCCCATGAGAGATCGGTAATATGAATCAATCCATCCACACCACCAAGATCAATAAACACACCATAAGAGGTGATGTTTTTAACAGTTCCTTCGAGTACCTGTCCTTTTTCAAGTTTGGCAATAATTTCTTTCTTCTGTTGCTCAAGTTCTGCCTCAATAAGTATCTTGTGAGAGACCACCACGTTTTTAAATTCCTGGTTGATCTTGACTACTTTAAAGTCCATATTCTTACCCACAAACATATCATAATCACGAATAGGCTTAACATCAATTTGTGAGCCAGGCAGGAAAGTCTCAATGCCAAAAACATCCACAATCATGCCACCTTTGGTGCGGCATTTCACATAACCCTGGACAACTTCCTGTTTCTCATAAGCAGCATTAATTCGCTCCCATGCACGCAAGGTTCTTGCTTTACGGTGAGACAAAACAAGTTGCCCTTTCCGGTCTTCCTGACTTTCGACATATACCTCTACTGTATCCCCAACTTTCAAATCAGGATTATATCGGAATTCGTTGGTGCTTACAACACCTTCAGACTTATATCCAATATTAATGACAATTTCTCTTTTGTTCATGCTAATCACAGTGCCATCTACCACTTCGTTTTCACCAACAGTAGACAAAGTATCATCATACATGGCCTCCATCTCTTTCCGCTCTTCAGAAGAATATAGCTCATCTTCTTTTTTAGCATCATCCCAGTTGAACTCGTCAACGGAAGGAGTTGCAAATTTAATTTCTTCCTCCATAGGCTTATTCTCTATTTTTTCTTTTGGCATTGAACCCTGGCTTTTCTCCTCTTGAGTTTCCTCATTCATTTCTTCCGAAACCTGGTTCGTACCGGTTTCATTTGCAGACTGTTCTTGTTGCGTTTTATCCGCAGTTGTTTTGTCTGCTTCTTCCTGATTAATAGCCTTTTCGTTATTCTCTGCCATTTAAAAGTTTTAAAAGTTTAACAATAAATGAATTATACTATTAAAAATAAATAGGGTTGCAAAAGTATAATTTTTATGTAAACAAAAGAAATTTATTATGCAATTTTTTTATTTTTATTTACTTACAACAAAGTTGAATGACTTTAATCCAAATATAACGCCTTCATTTTTTTATTTATTTAAAAATCTGAATTACTAGTTTTTAAATAAAAAATCCCCTTTCAGCTTCAAGAATTATTTGTAGAATAAAAAAAATATTATTATTTTTGAATCCTATAAAAACTATAGGATAAGTTGGCTAATACGAACAATATGTTTAAATGCAAAGAAAAAGGGTTATTGATTATGTATAATTAGAAGCTTATCTATTGAAATTTCCATTGGTTTTTTATTATATAACAAATCAGTATATCTTAATAACAACATTAGATTAAATAAATAAACAACAAGTGCGAAAATGGAAATAAACATACTTGACACTTCATTAGACGACGAACAGAAAAAATTGCTGACATCGCTGTTAAAATCCCTCACACCTGCACAGGCTCAATGGCTTAGTGGTTATCTTGCCGGCCTTGGAGGAGGAATAGAAGCCCAACATGGTGGTCAAGCATCAGCAGAACATCCTGGCTATAAGCCACAGCAAACAGACCTTGGTGAATTGAAAATCTTATATGGTACCAAATCGGGTAACTCGAAAAAAGTTGCTGAAGAAGCTGTTGCGCATGCTCTGAATGTGGGTATTCCTGCTGAGGCCATTAATGTTGCAGATTACAATGTGAAAAATCTTAAGAAAGAATCCTTTGTGATGGTGGTGATTAGCACTGATGGAGAAGGAGAGCCGCCTATTATGGCTGAGGATTTTTATAATTACCTGCATGGAAAAAAGGCCCCGGACCTTAAAGGGCTGAAATATTCTGTGCTCGCCTTGGGAGATAGCAGTTATAAGCATTATTGTAAAATAGGAAGGGATGTGGATGCACAATTTGAATCTTTGGGTGGAGAGCGGATCTACGAAAGGGTAGATTGTGATCTGGATTTTGAAGAATCCGCCCAGAAATGGTATACAGAAGCCATCCATGTTTTTAAGGATCTGTTTGGGAATGAAAGCCAGAAAGATACCGATGTGAGTGCTCCGGAAGCCAAACCTGGATTGGTGAAATATAGTAAGAAACATCCTTATTCTTCCGAAATCCTTAACCGTGTTAATCTTAACGGGCGGGGGTCAGATAAAGAAACACTCCATCTGGAATTGGATATAGAAAATTCTGGTTTGGTATATGAGCCCGGGGACTCTTTGGGGGTGATCAGTTCCAATGATCCAGACCTTGTTGAGAAAATTCTTAAACAAACTAAAATACCCGGAGATACTAAAGTGCTCATTGATGAAGAAGAGAAAACCCTAAGGGAAGCGCTCACCCATGATTTTGAGTTGACGGTTTTAACTCCCGTGGTACTGGAGAATTATTCCAGGTATCTCTTAAATGACAGCCTAACCAAAGTTCTCGTGGACAGGGATCATCTCGAGGAATTTATGTATGGCAGGGATTTTCTTGATATTTTGATTGAATACCCTACCATTCTTAGTGCCTGGGAGTTAACAGGTATTTTAAGAAAAATGCAGCCTAGATTGTACTCTATTGCTTCAAGCTATAATGCAAATCCGGATGAAGTCCACCTTACCGTTGGGAAGGTACAATATGAATTTAACCAGAGAACTCACAAAGGGCTTTGCTCTACTTACCTGATTAACAGGGTTGGCGATGACATTCCTTTAAAAATCTATATTGATCACAACGAAGGCTTTCGTTTACCCAATGATGTAGATGCACCTATGATAATGGTGGGCCCGGGTACTGGTGTTGCTCCTTTTAGAGCCTTTCTCCAGGAGCGGGAGGTACAGGAATCTGGAGGTAAAAACTGGCTTTTCTTCGGAGATAGACATTTCCAGACTGATTTTCTATATCAGGCTGAATTTTTAAAATTCAGGAAAAATAGTGTTTTACATAACATTGATGTTGCTTTTTCAAGGGATCAGCAGCAAAAAATATACGTGCAGGATAAAATGATCGAAAAGGGCCGTGAATTATTTAAATGGCTCGAAGAAGGCGCATATTTTTATTTATGCGGGGATCAGAAAAAGATGGCTCATGATGTCAGGAAAGCACTCCTGGGGATTATTCAGAAAGAGGGTGGAATGTCTCCTGATAAAGCAGCCGAATATTTTAAAAAACTCCAAAAAGAACGCAGATACCAGGAAGATGTTTACTGATTTCAAAATCTGCTTTTTTGTATTCAAAGTATAAAAAGATCTAAAACCAAAAAGAGATGAAGATATTAAAAGATTTACAAGACGACCATAACAACCTCGAAGCGGTTGAAAAAATAAAGTACGAGAGCAATTATCTAAGGGGAGCCCTCAATGAAAGTTTAATTGATGAAATAACCGGGGCTGTTTCAGAAGATGATACGCAGGTTACTAAATTTCATGGTATCTATCAGCAAACGGACAGATCCCTGGATTCCGAGCGGAAACATCAAAAACTTGAGCCTTTGTACAGCTTTATGGTTAGGGTAAGGGTGCCTGGTGGAATTGCCACACCTGATCAATGGCTGAAGATGGATGAACTTTCTGATCAATATGGAAATGGAACACTTAAACTAACGACCCGGCAGGCCTTTCAGTTCCATGGTGTCCTTAAAAAGGACTTAAAAAAGCATATCAAAGGCATCAATGATAGCTTACTTGATACGCTTGCTGCTTGTGGGGATGTAAACAGGAATGTAATGTGTTCTCCTAACCCATATCAGTCTAGGGTGCATGAGGACGTGCAAGCTGTAGCCAAAGAGATTCATGACCGGTTAACCCCAAAAACAAATGCTTATCATGAAATATGGCTCGAAAAGAAAAAGGTGGCCAGCGTTGAGGAAGACAATGGACAGGAAACAGATAAGGAGCCTCTTTATACCAGGCATTACCTGCCAAGAAAGTTTAAAATTGCCCTGGCTGTTCCTCCTTACAATGATACGGATATTTTCACCAATGATGTTGGTCTTATTGCCATTGAAAAGAATGAGCAATTAATCG
>CAZSGN010000082.1:0-11336 GCA_964606415.1 uncultured Bacteroidales bacterium | reverse complement strand
AAAAATCAATGATTTACCCCTGTGTTTTAATGATTCGTGTTTTATAAGTTATTGTAAAACTTTTGTAGTTTAAAATCAGTAATTTATGTACTTTGCCTTATAAGTTGATTGTATTCCCGACATAAAAATGCGACATTATATTTTGATGCGGATCAGGAGTTCTCAACTTAGGCAACAGGAAGATGGTTTATTCAGTTTTGGTGTGGTTTTTGTAAGTATTTATTTGATTTTTTAATGACTATTGAAAGGATTATCAAACTAAATCAATAATTTTGTTTAGAAATAGTCTAATTTAAATAGATATTGTTATGAAAACAAATTATGAGGTTTATTATGCAGCCAATCCGGCCGATGTGAGTACATATAATACAGAGCGCATTAGAAAAGAGTTTCTTGTGCCTTCCTTAATGAAAAAGGATGAAGTCAATATGGCTTATTCATTTTACGATCGTTTGGTCGTTGGTGGTGCTGTTCCTGGGAAAAAACGTCTTAACCTTGAGGCGATTGATCCATTGAAAGCTGAATTTTTCTTGCAAAGAAGGGAATTGGGCGTTTTTAATTTAGGTGGACAGGGGCAGGTTATTGTCGATGGCGAAGAATATAATATGGATTATCTCGATGCGCTTTATATAGGTAAAAACAAAAAGGATGTTATATTTGTGAGTGAAAATGATAAAAAACCTGCTCATTTTTATTTTAATTCAGCATTGGCACATACGGCATATCCCGTGAAAAAAGTGACTCCGGATATGGCTGATACAAATCTGATAGGAAGTGAGGATGGAGCCAGCCTGAGAAGCCTGAATAAAATGATCGCCGGGGATATTGTCGAAACTTGTCAGTTGCAAATGGGCTATACTGATGTGAAGGAAAAAAGTGTATGGAATACCATGCCTGCTCATACGCATGAAAGAAGAATGGAAGCTTACTTTTATTTTGAAGTTGACGAAGGGCAAGTTATTTGTCATTTTATGGGTGAACCTAAGGAGACGCGCCATATTTTCATGACGAATGAACAGGCAGTTATTTCTCCTTCATGGAGCATCCATGGTGCTGCTGGAACTGCTAATTATAAATTTATATGGGGAATGGCAGGTGAGAATAAAGATTTTGGTGATATGGATAAAACGGAACTGACTGATTTAAGATGATTGTTTAATTTAAAATTTGATATACTATGCCTACGAATACGTTGAATATGTTTGATCTTTCCGGTAAAACGGCTATGGTAACAGGAGCTACTCATGGTCTTGGAATGGCTATTGCGAAAGGGTTAGCTGGCGCAGGAGCCAAAATCATTATTAATGATATCTTTTCTGATAAAATTGAAGCTGCTGTTAAAGAATATAAACAAGACGGCATTGAAGTGGCTGCCTATCAATTTGATGTAAGGGACGAAGAAAAGGTTCAGGAAATGATCCCTCAAATTGAAAAAGAAGTGGCACCTATTGATATTCTTGTCAATAATGCAGGTATTATTAAACGGATACCTATGTTGGAAATGGACTCCAAAGATTTTCGGGAAGTGATTGATATTGACGTTGTGGGGCCTTTTATTATGGCCAAACATGTCGCCAAAAGCATGGTGGAAAGAAAAAGCCCCGGAAAAATCATCAATATGTGTTCGATGATGAGTGAGTTGGGAAGGAATACGGTTTCTGCTTATGCTGCGGCAAAAGGTGGACTAAAAATGTTAACCAAAAATATGGCTACAGAATGGGCGAAGTATAATATTCAGTCTAATGGTATTGGCCCGGGTTATTATGCTACTTCGCAGACTGAGCCAATTCGCAAAGACGGACATCCTTTTAATGATTTTATTATAAACCGGACACCTGCCGGGCGTTGGGGACAACCCGATGAGTTGCAGGGCGCTGCTATTTTTCTTTCTTCTAAAGCCTCTGATTTTGTTAATGGTCAGGTGGTTTATGTTGATGGAGGTATTTTAGCCACCATTGGTAAACCGATTGGTGAAGAGTAATTTGAGCGATTTCTGATAAGAAGCACTGTTATCAGGTTATATTTATGCATTATAATCAATCCCTGCAATTATTTTTTGCAGGGATTTTTTTTTGTTTTTTGTTTTTTATCAACTTTTCTTATCTTTAAATGCTTATTAAAATTTATCAAAATAAAAACTAAAATTTCATTCTTATGCAAAGATTATTTATAATGCTATTAATGCCTTTTGTTATACTTGCATGTCAATCAGAGAATAAACAATATATTAAACTGGTTAATGACATGGATCGTGAGAGAATTGATGAGCAGATTGTTGTTCAAAGATCAAAGTTGGAAAAAAAGCACGGGGAAATTCCGGAAGGAAATGCAGTGTTGCTTAAAAAACAGGACAAACATATCCCTGTTCAGTTTGATGATATGGATGGAGATGGACGCTGGGATGAGCTGGCTTTTGTTTATTCTTTTCAGCCAAATGAAAAGGTTCGTTTAGAGATGGAGGTCGTTCCTGATAGTATTGTGCCTGAATTTGAATCCAGAACAAACATTCGTTTTGCAAAATTGCTTGAGTCGGGTCAGTTGGAAGAGTTGTTGTCTGCTGAAAGGCTCCAGAGTGCTGACACAAAGATTACCTCGAAAAAATTTCAGATGGAAGGTCCTGCCTGGGAAAATGATAAGGTTGCCTACCGGAATTATTTTGACCGGAGAAATGCGATGGATATTTTTGGAAAGAAAACAGATCAGATGGTATTGGACAGTGTTGGAGTTAATGAAAATTATCATGAGCTTCAGGATTGGGGAATGGATATATTAAATGTGGGAGAATCACTGGGTGCTGGTTCTATTGCT
Source organism: uncultured Bacteroidales bacterium (assembly GCA_964606415.1). GTDB lineage: Bacteria > Bacteroidota > Bacteroidia > Bacteroidales > JBBRXJ01 > CAZSGN01. The sequence continues at coordinate 8,528 of CAZSGN010000082.1, read as the reverse complement.
TTGCTTATTAATGATTCTCTTTATCGTATTTGTCAATCTTGCCTTTCTAAATATCAATTGGTGACTGAAGGCCCTGTTCGATCTGTTTTCGAACTCACTTATAATGATTTTAACGTTGATGATCGTTCTTATGATTTGACTCACGAAATTTCGATCTGGGCAGGTAGCTATGCCTACGATAGCAAGGTGACTTTAAACAATGCCCGTGGTGACGAACGGCTGGTACTAGGTATTGTTAATATGCAAAGTGATTCATTGCTTGTTACTGAACACAATGAGCAATTTGTCTCTATCCTTACGCATGATAAACAAGCTTTCCAGGGTGAATATTTGGGAATGAGTATTGTCATGGACCGGGAAAGTTTTGTTGATACCGGGATGACAAATGACGAGGGAGCAGATATCACCCAAACTTACTACGCGGAACTTGATCTGGGTGAAGACCCCGTTCATTATTCCTTTTATGCGGGATGGGAGAAGTCTGAACCCCAGTTTAAAGAATTAGATCATTTTAAAGACCATATCGATTTTGATGCCTCGAAAAAGGCTAGCCCCGTCAAAGTTTTATATTAGCCTGATTATAAATAACTTATTGTTAACCTAATTTTTATTAAAAATGATTCGCATTTCTTTTTTTATTTTAAGTCTGTTTTTTTTATTTCTTGTTTCTTGTGACACTAAGAAAGATGCACCTCCTTATCAAAATACTGACCTTTCTGTTGATGAAAGGGTTGAGGACCTTGTGTCCAGGATGACTCTGGAACAAAAAATTGCCCAACTGAATTATGATGCGCCAGCTATAGATTCATTGGGGATTCAGAAGTATAACTGGTGGAATGAATGCCTGCATGGAGTGGCACGATCCGGCTTAGCCACTGTCTTCCCGCAGGCTATAGGCTTGGCGGCTTCGTGGGATACAGATATGATGAGCCGTGTGGGGGAGGCGATTTCTGATGAAGGCCGCGCCAAATACCACGATTTTCAGAGAAAAGACAAAAGAGGTATATATCAGGGTATTACATTTTGGACGCCAAACATTAATATATTCAGAGATCCCAGATGGGGAAGAGGGATGGAGACCTATGGCGAATGCCCTTACCTGACCGGTGAAATGGCTGTTCGTTTTATTAATGCCCTGCAAGGGAATGATCCGGATTACCTGAAATCGGTCGCTACAGCAAAGCATTATGCGGTACATAGTGGCCCGGAACCAGATAGGCATAGCTTTAATGCGCTTGCCAGTGATTATGACCTTTGGGAAACATATATGCCTGCTTTCCAAAAATGTGTAGAAGAAGCTGACGTACATTCGGTCATGTGTGCTTATAATAGATTCCGTGGAAAACCATGTTGTGGCAGTGATCCTTTGTTGGATAATATTCTCCGCAGTCAATGGGGTTTTGATGGTTATGTGGTTTCTGACTGCTGGGCAATCCAGGATTTTTTTGGCGAAGAGCGCCATGATCTCGTCGAAGGTAGGCCTGAAGCAGCCGCAATGGCTTTTAATAAGGGTACTGATCTCAATTGTGGTAATTCTTCTCCTGCTCTTGCCGAAGCGGTCGAGAGAGGTTTGATTGATGAAAATCAGATTGATGTGGCTCTTAAACGTTTAATGAAAGCGCGTTTTAAATTGGGTATGTTTGATCCGCAGGAAATGGTTCCTTTTGCAGACATTCCTTATGATGTTGTAGATAATGAAAAACATCGGCAACTGGCGCTTGAAGCAGCACAAAAATCAATGGTGCTGTTGAAAAATGAAGATAATCTTCTTCCGCTTGATAAAGACATTAAAAGGTTAGCCGTATTGGGGCCTAATGCAAATGATGTGGAGGCTTTATTAGCTAATTACAATGGTATTCCTGCTGACCCGGTTACACCGCTAAGGGGGATCCGTGAAAAATTAAAAGATACTGAGGTGCTTTATGCAATGGGATGCGAGCATGCAAAGAATCTCCCTACCTTCCAGGCTATACCTCAAGCTAATCTTTATACCGATTCCTCTTTGCAGGAAGAGGGCTTGCTTGCTAAATATTATAGTAACCAAAATTGGGAAGGGGAGCCTGCTCATGAAAAAGTGGACAAGAATGTAGATTATTACTGGTGGGATCAGGCGCCTTTTGATGACCTGGATGATGATTCATTTAGTATTCATTGGTCCGGCTATATTGTTCCGGATGTTTCAGGCCGTTATGCTATTGGTGGACAGGGTGTCAGTGGATGGAAATTGAAAGTGGCTGATTCACTTATCGAATATGAAAATCCACATCATGCTCTTAAGGAATATAAATTTATGCAGCTGGAAGCGGGTAAAAAATATCCTATTGATCTTAAGTATTTTGAAAAGCAAGGTGATGCACAGATGGAATTGATTTGGGCGGTACCGGGTATTGATTATGAGAAAAAAGCCATGGAGGCTGCAATTAAAGCCGATGCGGTTGTCCTGTGTATGGGCTTGTCACCTCGTCTTGAAGGTGAAGAAATGAAAGTACAGGTTGATGGATTTGAAGGCGGTGATCGTCAACGTATTGATTTACCTGATTTACAACAGGATTTTATCAAAAAAATCGCTGAACTTAACAAACCGATGGTTCTGGTCATGCTTAATGGTAGCGCTGTGGCTATTAATTGGGAGCATGAGAATATTCCTGCTATTGTTGAGGCTTGGTACCCCGGACAAGCTGGGGGGCAGGCTATTGCTGATGTGCTTTTTGGTGATTATAATCCTGCAGGGCGATTACCTGTCACTTTCTATAAATCGGTAAATGACCTTCCGGATTTTAGTGATTATGATATGCAGGGAAGGACTTATAAATATTTTGATGGTAGGCCATTGTATCCTTTTGGTTATGGTTTAAGTTATACCACTTTTAATTATGATAAGCCAACTGTTGAGCAGGATGTGGTTTCTTCTGATGGTGAATTGCTGGTTGATGTCCAAGTTTCCAATGCCGGGGATATGGATGGTGAAGAAGTTGTTCAATTGTATTTCCGCCGGTTAAAGCCTCAAAGTCCGGCTTTAAAAGAATTGATAGGCTTTAAAAGAGAAGAGATTGCTGTTGGTCAGACAAAAACTATTCAGTTCCTTATCCCGGTTGAAGAATTGGGCATATGGAATGACGAAGCCGGAGCTTATGTGGTTGAGCCTGGCACGTACGAATTGCTGGTCGGCGCTTCTTCCCGGGAAGAAGATCTTCTGAAAAAAGAAATAACAGTAAAATAGGGGCATTGAGTAAACAGGATCGTATTGATTTATTAAATATGCTGTCAATACGTTCCTGTTTGTTCTATTGAGCTTTTTGAAGTACACCTGCATGATTAAATGTGCCGGATCAAACAATCTCCAATTACTTAACAAAGAACAAAGAATCTGTCAGTGGACGGACAAACAACGAACAAAGAACAAAGAACAACGAACAAAGAACAAAGAACAAAGAACAAGGAACAAACAGATGAAATATGAATCACTTACGCAGGCGTTGTTTTTTTCCTGTGCTTTTTTATTTCATTCCTGCTTTAATAGCGAAAGAGATACAAATATCAGGGAAAAACAAAACCCTGATATTTTATTTATTTTAGTTGATGATTTAGGATGGAGCGATTTGGGGTGTTATGGCCATCCACTTCACCAAACTCCTAATATAGATCAGCTTGCTGCAAAAGGAATGCGTTTTATCAATGCCTATGCATCCGCACCAGTTTCTTCGCCTACCAGGGGGAGTATCCTTACAGGTAAAAATCCGGTTCAGACTGGTATAACAGATTGGATTCCGGGCAGACAACACTGGGGTGCCAGGCCTGATGAGCGTTTTATTGGTCCGGATATTAGCAAAGAGTTGGGTTCGGGCGAAACAACAATGGCAGAAATTTTAAAATCATATGGGTATCAAACAGCATTTATAGGAAAATGGCATTTGGGGGATACAGGTTATTTGCCAAATAATCAGGGTTTTGACATGAATATTGCAGGGAATAAGCGAGGAGCTCCTCCTTCTTATTTTTATCCTTTTAAGCGGGGAAATTATGCTTTACCACAAATAAATAGTAAATCTTCAGATGGAGATTATCTTACCGATCAATTAACTGATGAAGCACTGCATGTGATGGATACTGCAAGCAAACCATTGTTTTTATTTATGTCCTTTTATTCTGTGCATATTCCGCTACAAGCAAAGGATTCGCTTATTAAAAAATATAAAAAACTGGCAGCAGCAGATAGCGCTTCTCCTTTTTACCTGAATCCTGTTTACGCGGCGATGGTTGAAACTATGGATCGCAATGTGGGAAGGTTGTTGAATAAAATGAGAGAAAGGAGAGTGGATGAGAATACCATTGTTTTTCTAACTTCTGATAATGGTGGTTTATCGGTTGAAGAAGGATGGCAAACACCGGCAACCAATAATTATCCGCTTCGTCATGGTAAAGGGTCTTTGTATGAAGGAGGCATTCGTGAGCCGCTTATTATTTCATGGCCGAAAAAAATAACTGAAGGAGAAATTTCTGATTATCTTGTGATTAGTCATGATTTATATCCCACAATGATGGAAATGGTTAATAAGCCTTATGCGAATGTTGATGGCCGCTCGTTTTTAGATATCTTAATCAGTGATTCGGGTGAAATGAATCAAAAGAAACCGCTTTTTTGGCATTATCCGCATTATAGTAATCAGGGCGGGGAGCCATCCAGTGCTATACGCAAAGGGAAATACAAGTTAATTTTTTATTATGAGGATGAAAAAATTGAACTTTATAATCTTGAAAGTGATATTAGTGAGCGAGAGAATTTGGCAGATATGATGCCCAAGAAAAAAGATGAGCTATTAAGGGAATTGAACAAATGGAAAACAAAAAATAATGCAAAACACCCTTCTCTTAATCCTGATTATAATCCTGATTATGTAAAATAAAACAGTTGTTATTTCACTTGAAAACAAAAATACATCATTATTAAATTTTAGACCTATGACAAAATTATTTTTCTTTATTATTTTTCTCTCGTTTTTTTTTATAGGAAGAATGAATGCTCAAGAACAATTTTTTCCCCCTGATCAATTGGTCACGACCGGGACTTATTATTATCCCGAACATTGGGATCCAGGGCAATGGGAACGTGATTTTAAGAAGATGGCGTCCATGGGATTTGAATTCACTCATTTTGCCGAATTTGCCTGGGCGATGCTTGAGCCACAAGAAGATGTGTATGATTTTGAATGGTTAGACCGGGCAGTTGAATTAGCCAAAAAGCATGATCTTAAAATTATCATGTGTACATCAACGGCTACCCCTCCTGTCTGGTTGTCCCGGAAATATCCGGAGATCCTTCGTGTTAAGGAAAATGGTCAAATAATTGATCATGGCAAACGGCAGCATGCATCTTTTTCAAGTGAGGTGTTCCGTAAGCACAGCCTTGAAATGATTGCTGCACTGGCTGATCATTATGCAGATGAAGAGGCGATTATTGGGTGGCAGTTGGATAATGAACCAAAAGGGACTTTTGATTATAGTGAGAATGCTGAAAAGAGATTTCGCCAGTGGTTGAAACAGAAATACCAATCCATTGATTCTTTGAATCAGGCATGGGGAACGGCTTTTTGGAGTATGACTTACCAGGATTTTGATCAGATCGCCCTTCCTAAAAAAAGTGTCGGAATGAATAACCCGCACCAAATACTTGACCATAAGCGATTTATGGCGAGAGAGACGGCCCAGTTTCTTTCATTACAGGCGGATACCATCAGGAAATATATTGATGATAAACAGTGGGTTACAACAAATTTCCAGAATGATATTGCTTCTGTGGATCCATGGTTAAATCAAGATCTGGATTTTATTTCTCATACGACTTATATGGTACATGGATATAACAAAGGTGTTGGAGAACGTGGATTTCGACGGGGAAATCCTGTTGCGCTTGCTTATGCTGGTGAATATTACCGATCCATTAATGGTTATACCGGTATCATGGAGCTTCAGCCAGGACAAGTGAACTGGGGCCAATGGTCTAATCCGCTTCCTCAGCCGGGTGCTGTGAGGATGTGGTTATGGCATGCATATGCCACCGGATCTGAGTTTGTTTGTACTTACCGATTCCGTCAGCCGCTTTATGGGAGTGAGCAGTATCATTATGGTATTGTGGGTACGGATGGGGTGACTCCTTCTTATGGTGGAATAGAGTTTCAGCAATTTATGAATGAGATTAATGATCTTCGTAGGTTTTATCAGCCTGAGCGCGCTATTGATGATCATTATCCTAAGCGAAGAACAGGTTTTATGGTGAACAGGGATAATCGCTGGGAAATGCAAAATCAACCCCGGTCAAGGCAATGGAATTATATGGGACACTTGAAAAATAAGTATTATAAGAACCTCAAATCGTTTGGTGTGCCCGTTGATTTTCTGGAAGAAGCAGATTCCTTACAGCAATATCGTGTAGTGATTGCTCCTGCTTATCAGTTGTTGGACCTGCATTTGCTTGAGAAATGGAAAAATTATGTGAAAAATGGCGGGCATCTTGTCTTAACATGCCGGACTGGACAAAAAGATAAAAATGCCCATTTGTGGGAAGATAAATGGGTTGCCCCAATTGCAAAATGGCTTAATGTGGAGTTCATGGCTTATGATTTAATTCCTGAAGATGAGCATGGAACGGTTAGGTATAAGGGAAAAGAATATAAATGGAATAATTGGGGGGATATTATTAATCCGCTTAAAGAGTCTGAGGTGTTGGCTACATACCAGAATGATTTTTATGCCGGAAAAGCTGCTGTTGTGAAAAAAGAGTTTGGTGAGGGGCATGTCACTTATATCGGCATAGATACGGATGATGGTCAGTTGGAAAAAGAAATCCTGAAAAATGTTTATAAAAATGAGAAAATTGATTTAATGGATTTGCCAGAGGGAATCATGATTGAATATCGGGATGGCTTTGGGATCGCCGTTAATTATTCTGATCAGAAATATGAACTCCCTGTTTCAAAACATGCCCGGTTTTTTATCGGTAATAGGGTGTTAAAGTCGACAGATGTTGCTGTATGGCATCATTAATTTTTGTTACTCAGAAACTTTATTTTCTTGATGAAGAAAAAGCTTTTTTATATCGCAGGTCTGGGGCATTCAGGTTCAACAATGCTTGATATGATTTTGGGGACAAGTGAAAAAGTAGTCGGGCTTGGTGAAATAATGGATATGATTACCTGGGATCAGGAAAAGCTGGATTACGAACTTAATCATGCTGGTTGTTCCTGCGGACAAATGATGAAAGATTGTTCGTTTTGGAAAGGGGCAGGTAAGGTGCTGGTTAGTTATGATAATAAAGAAAATAAATATATTAATCTGGTTAATTATTTTCATCATTTTTATGGTGAGGGAATGATCCTTCTCGATTCTTCAAAAAATACCTATCCTTTATTAAAACATCTGAATGAATTATATGATTTAAGAATTATTTATTTGATCAGGGATTTCAGGAGTTTTATTTATGCTTCTTTTTGCAGGCACCCTAAGTCAATGATTTATTATGGTTATCGGTGGTTTCTGGAAAATAAAAAGATAGATTATTATCTGAAGAAATGGAATTTGAATGTTAAAAGGGTTGGTTATGAGGAGCTTGTTTTTTATCCTGATTATATTCTTCAACAAATCAATGATTTTCTGGGGCTGCATCAAAATTCTTTGGTGAAGAATGCTATTGACACCAATAGCCATATTGTTTCCGGAAATATTGCCCGGGTAGATCAGCGTAAGCGTGCCGGAATTTATTATGATGCCCGCTGGATGGTGTCCTCGCGCCTTCTGTTTTTACAGCCTTTATTTCTGCCTTTTTTTGCATGGAACAGGAAAAATGTTTATTCAAATATTGTCAAAGGAAAGATCAATAAAGGGTTGCGTAAAGAATTTATTTTTCATTTTTTTGATAAAAAAGAACGCGATTTTTTATCGGGTAAATATAATTGATGGCTCCCTTTTACATAAAATAATGAACAGAATAGATCTTAAATTTTAAATGATGAGTCAGGTTAAGATAAGAGAAGCTATGCTGGAAGATTTCTATCCGGTGTATTTGATGATGAATGAATTGGAAGGAAAAGTATATGATCAGCCTAAGCAGCATCATATTTTTCAATATAATTTGCATCAGGATAACATAATTTATTTGGTTGCTCTTAAAAATGACAAAGTGATTGGTTTTTTAAGTTGCCACATCCAATATTTGTTGCATCATAATGGTAAAGTTGCTGAGATACAGGAAATGTTTGTTTTGTCTGAATTCAGAAGTGATGGCGTTGGTGAGCTATTATTTGAAAAACTGAAAAAACGGGTGCAGGGCCAGGAAATTGTCCAGTTTGAGGTTACATCCAATGTAAAAAGAAACCGTGCCCATGAATTTTATCTTAGGATGGGATTTGAGTGGACACACAAAAAATTTGTCCTTCCTTGTCAATAAATCAGGGAAATATGAATTTTTGGGTTCTACTCTTTAAATATTTAAATGATATAAGACACTGTTAAAATTGTTAAAATATTGTTGTACA
>CAZSGN010000081.1:0-11430 GCA_964606415.1 uncultured Bacteroidales bacterium | reverse complement strand
GTTTTGGGAATCTTTCTGATATGGATTACCACCGCTGGCACATCGCATTAAAGGATTATCTTACGGATGGGTTTAAGTTGGGTGAGTTGAATAAGTTTTATGAATTTACGATTGAATTTCTAAAAGATAATAAAATTAATAAATCCAGTTCAACACAATGGTTTGTAACTTCAGATGATTGCAAGTTTGTTTATGAGCAAAAAAAATTAAAGATATTATTCAAAAAAACTGATCTTGTTTGTTATGCCAAGCGAGATAGTATTCGTATAAATAAAACAAAAGTATATGTTATCCCTTTTAAAAATACATGGGTGGGGCGTACAGGTAATGTTGACTGGACAAGAGCAGGGTATGATGCTGAGGAGGTTCGGGCTACATTGAAAAACTACCGCATTGATTTGGCAAAGTCAGAGTATGAGGCTGACTCAGTAACATATCTAAACCGTGCTTTTTTGGATAAACCTCTCCTGGGACATCTGCATGATAAGGTTATGAATATAACTGATAAGACAAAAGCTTCTTTCCCGGAGTTTCAATCTTACAATAATGATTTTTCAATTAAAAATCTTTACCGGAATGTGGATTTTGAGGGTGGTTTATTTTTTAGTGGGTCGAGAGTAATTGGAAAAGGAAACCAGGATGGCCTGGCCAGCCTTAAGTTTATGCGTTCAGATACCCTTTTGCTGGAAGCGAAATCAGATTATTTTGTCATAAAGGAAAACGCCATCCGGGGGTTAAATACGGAGATTGTTATTTATCTTAAATCAGATTCTGTTTTTCACCCTGATCTTAGCTTCCGTTATTTGGCTGAAAGACGGGAATTATTTCTGAAGCAGACCAATCAAATTACTTCACGTGCAGATTATTTTAATTCTTACCACCGGCTCAATATGAACTTTGGGCAGCTTTACTGGATGATTGATGAACCTTTTATTTATTTTAATATGGATAAAGGTGCTTCCCGGGGAGAGGCTAACTTTCAGTCGATTAATTTTTTTAATAAGAATGAGTACGAGGCCATGAGAGGCATGGATGAGATACACCCCCTTGTGGCTGTCTGGAAAATGCAGAAAAAAGTGAAGCGTGATCAATTTTCTGCCGAGGAGTTTGCTAAATTCATGAAGCAATCTATCTCTTCTGCCAAACATTATCTGATGGAGATGGTAGCAGAGGGTTTTATTTATTATAATACGCAGACAGGTGACGTTGAAGTGAGAGAGCGATTGAATGATTATCTAAATGCTTATATGGGGAAAATCGATTATGATGTTATTGATCTTAAATCAGAAACAGAGGCGCCTCTGGAAAATGCTACTCTGGATATTCGTACCATGGACCTGATCGTTAATGGAGTTCCTCAGGTAGAAGTTAGTACTGCTCAAAATGTTAATATCTATCCGGAAGAAGAACGTCTTACCATTAAGCGAAATCGTAATTTCCAGTTTGATGGTGTCGTAAGAGCTGGCTTATTTACTTTTCATGGAGATAATTTTATTTTTAATTATGACACTTTTAAGCTTAATCTTCAAAGTGTTGATTCTGTACTTATCATGGTAGAGATGGGGGAGGATAACTATGGAGAACCTGTTTATAAAAAGGTCCGGAGTAAGATTGAAGGGGTTACAGGTGAATTGATTATTGATGCACCGTTTAATAAATCCGGTAAAGAAGATCTTCCCAAATACCCTATATTTAAAAGCAAGGAGCCTTCTTATGTTTATTATGATAGTAAAAAGATACTCAATGGTAAATATCCCCGGAATTCTTTTTATTTCCGCGTGGATCCATATACCATAGATAGCCTGGATAATTTCAGTGCCTCTAATATGAAATTTGAAGGGCAATTTGTTTCTTCTGGTATCTTTCCCGAAATCCCACAGCATTTGAGTTTACAGGAAGATCGGTCATTGGGTTTTACTGAAGAGGCTCCTGCAAAAGGTTATCCGCTTTATGAGGGTAAAGGCACCTTTTTTGAATCATTTAATATGAGTAATAAGGGCCTTAGAGGTGATGGGCGTATTGATTATATAACCAGTACCACTTATTCAGATGATTTTGTGTTTTATCCTGATTCGATGAATACAGATGCACAACGTTATCTTGTAAGTAAAAAACAAGGAGGGCAGCAGTATCCGGATGTGAAATCAGAAAATATTTACGTTCATTGGTTGCCTAAGCAGGATGAGATGCATATATGGAATAAAGGAAAGCCTTTTGATTTATTTGCTGATAAGAATACCCTTGATGGTAATCTCAAATTAGAACCCTCCGGATTATCGGGTGGAGGTGTGCTGGATATGAAAACAGCAGTTATGAAATCGGAATTGTATGAGTACAAAGCAAATGAGATTTATTCGGATACAGCTTCTTTTAAATTACGCTCCCTGAGAAGTGACGATTTTACTATGCTGACTAAAAATGTTAATGCCTATATTGACTACCGCAAACAAAGAGGGGATTTTATTTCTAATGATGATTTTACCTTTGTTGACTTTCCGGAAAATAAATATATTAGTTACCTTGATCAGTTTACCTGGTTGATGAAGGAGAAAAAGGTAGAAATGCGGACCTCAAAGGATTATACCAATGAGAAAATTTCCAATTTTAAGGGCGATACGCTGAACGGACCACGTTATATTTCTGTACATCATAGCCAGGATTCATTGAATTTTGTATCACCCGAAGCTAGTTATGATTATGAAAATAATGTTATTAAAGCTGAGAAAGTTAAGTATGTTAAAGTTGCCGATGCTGTTGTTTATCCCAATGAAGAAAAGGTGTATGTAGAAGCTAATGCTATGATGAGAACCTTGTACGAAGCGGAAATTATAGCTAATGATTCTTCTGCTCATCATCGGTTTTATGAGGCAAAAGTATCCATTAATAGCCGTCACGACTATAAAGGTAATGGGACACGTGATTATATTGATGAACGTAACAGGAAGCAGCCCATCAATTTTAAGAAAATATTTGTTCAGGATACCTTAACTCGTGCCGAAGGAGTTGTGCCTCTTTCTGATTCTTTTATGTTAAGCCCTTATTTCCAATACCAGGGGGATGTTTATGTGAAAGCCGAAAGAGAATTTATGCGTTTTAAGGGAGGGACGAAAATAACAACAGATTGTTCACGACAGGGAACAAAGTGGTTGTATTTTGAGTCGGTGATCAATCCTGACAGTATCTATATTCCGATTAGTAATGACCCGGTAGATATCAACAGGCAGAATCTTTATGCCGGATTGTTGATGTCGCATGATTCAATTCATGTTTATCCATCATTTATTGCTGGACGTAAGAATTATAGTGATTCTTATATTGCCACTTCTTCCGGGTTTTTGCACTATAATCGTCAGAAGTTAAAATATGAGATAGGGCCGTTATATAAAATGGAGGATAATGAGGAACCTGGTAATTATATCTCTCTTTTCCAAAATCCATGTACTTTACATGGAGAAGGACGTCTTGATTTAGGGATGGAATACTGGCAGGTTAATATGGAAACATATGGCAAGGTTACCAATTTGTTGGATAGCCAATCGGTTGATATGAATCTTTTGATGGTTCTGGATTTCTTTATTGATAAAGATGTGCAAAAGATGATGGCTGCTGATTTGGATAGCCTGGTGGATTATTATCAACCAACTGATATTTCTTATGAGTACGAGAAGAACTTAAACGAGTTGGTTTACAATGATTCGCTCGAAGATATCCAGGTGCAGGATTTGTTATGGGATACTATTGAGAAATGGCCACGGGATTTAGAACATACTATGATGATCAGTCATCTTGATATGGAATGGAGCCAGGAACATAAATCTTACCGGCATGACGGTAAGATGGGAATTGCCAGTATTGGCCGGACTCCTGTGAATCTTGAAGTGAATGCTTATATGGAACTTAGAAGAAAGCGAAGTGGTGATCGTTTTGATCTTTATTTCTGGCTGGATCAGAATAATTGGTATTATTTTGGTTATAACCGTGGTGTGATGCAAATACTTTCGTCAAATCAACATTTTGTTGATGCCATAAAAGATATACGAAATCGTAAACGAAAATTAAAAGTGGATAGGGGAGAAAAACCTTATATTTATATGGTTTCTACTACGGACAAGATGCAGCGTTTCCTTCGACGTTTTCAGGAAAGAGGCTATGAGATGCCCGGCGAATAATACTTATTTTGACAAAGGTCGCTTGGAGCGATCTCTTGGAATCTCAAGGATCTCGAGATTTTTAATTATTTTTTGATCAAGATCAACCCGAATGGCGGTACGCACTCGGTGAATCCCGTTTTTTCCTGCTGCTCCGGGGTTAATGTGAAGATGATGAAGTTTGTTGTCATAAATTACTTTTAGAATATGGGAGTGTCCACAGATAAATATGTCCGGTTTGATTTCCCGGATCCAATTTTCTGTTGGTTTGTTGTAATGACCAGGATAACCGCCAATATGAGTCATGGCAATATTTAGATTTTCGTATGTGAAATGTTGTACTCCAGGGGTATAAGCTCTTAGCTCATGTCCGTCAATATTCCCGTAGACAGCTCTTATAGGTGCTATTTTTTCCAGTGTGTCGATTACCTCTGGGTTCCCAATGTCTCCTGCGTGCCATATTTCTTTGCAGGAGGAAAAAAAATCATCGATTGTACCGGGTAAGGAGCCATGTGTGTCTGAAAGTATTCCTATTTTAGGCATTATTTTTTAATTTTGACAAGTGCGTGTAATTATTCTTGATGATTGATAGAAAAAAAGACAGCTTAAAAATAGAAATTAAAATAGAAAGTACTTTCTGCCTGTTTAAAAAAGATAATTATAAATCTTTTAACCGGACACTACTGAATAACAATAATATTTTTAAAATCCAGAAATGGAATATTTAAGTAAGCTAAAAATCAGTAATTTAACCTTTTTAAATGATTTATATATCTTTGTATATCAGGTCTTTATTGATTAATGCAAAAATTTAATAATTATTTTATTGATTTATTATGCACAGAGCTTTTGTTTACGATATTTCTCCTGATTCTGAGACTATTGAGCTGGCCGGTCCGGAATTACATCATGCACTGCATGTCATCAGAGTTAATAAGGGGCAGCAAGTAGAAGTTTTTAATGGGAAAGGGGTTGTTTTTCAAACTGAGGTAAACGAAGTAGATAAGAGGAGGTGTTTGCTTAAAATAATACAAAAAGATGTTATAATGCAGGATCCATCGCGGGTGGTTCATTTAGCAATTGCACCGACAAAAAAGATGGAGCGGATGGAGTGGTTGGTTGAAAAAGCCACGGAGATGGGTGTGGCAAAAATAACTTTCTTGTCAACAAAAAGGACGGAGCGGGTTAAATTGAAAATTGAAAGAATCCAAAAAATTGCTGCATCAGCAGTCAAGCAATCCGGGAATCCATTTCTTCCGGTAATAAAAGGCCTTGTTGATTTTGATGCGTTTTTGCATTTTAATTTTGATGAAGCTCAGAAATATTTGGCTCATTGTGAAGATTATTTAATTGATAAACCACACATTTTTCATGTGCATCCAAGCCCCTCACCCGCTATTATCATGATTGGTCCTGAAGGTGATTTTGAAGAAAATGAAATCGCAAAAGCAATGGAAAAAGGCTTTAACACAATTTCTATTGGTTCAAATATATTCAGAACTGAAACAGCAGGGCTGTTAGCAGCCCATGCTGTAATCCTGAAAAACACATTCTAATTTTTGTAAGTATTTATGTTCCCGAGGAATAAAGAGTGCATCACTTCATAAGAGCTGGCAAAGAAAAGCAGCTGACGTATAATTTCTTTACGTACCGGGACAGGATTTATGGAAATGATTTCCATAAAATCTTCCATTTCTTCTGGCTTTCTTTTAAGAAGGGCCTGAATTTTTGAATCAAGATCGGAATTAATTCGATGGAAGTTGAAATTGGGAGTAGAACGTTGCATCATAGGCTTTAATGTTATATTATTAATATTATGATAACGGCATTTTTGGAATGGATATTATAAAAAAAGAAGATGAATTTACATCTTCGTAAGATTCATCTTCTTTTCTTCCATTAATTTTCTTAGGTTAATCAAAGCATATCGCATTCTTCCCAATGCTGTATTAATGCTCACGTTGGTATGGTTTGCGATTTCTTTGAAACTTAACCCCTGATAGTGGCGAAGCTTAACAACTTCTTTCTGGTCTTCCGGAAGTTCTTCAACCAAACCTTTAATATCATGAGTAATTTGTTCATCTACCATTAAATCTTCAATATTTCTGTCTGAAAATTTTGTTGAATTTAAGATATCAACATCATAATTGTCATTGGAAATGGTATTCAGTTGCTTTTGTTTTCTGAAATGATCAATAACAAGATTATGAGCAATCCTGATAACCCAGGATACAAATTTACCATTGTCCTTGTATTTCCCTTGTTTGAGGGAATGAATAACCTTGATGAAAGTATCCTGAAAAATATCTTCAGCAAGTTGTTCGTCTTTGACAATAATAAGAATATAAGTATAAACTTTATTCTTGTAACGGTTAATTAATTGTTCAATACTAGACTGTTTTCCTTCCAGAAACTCCTGGACAAGTTCATAATCAGTTGTGACACGTGATTTCACGGTAACCTCCTTTTTTTAGTTTGTAAGAAAAAAGAGGTAGAAGTGTTTCAATAGGCAATCGTTTTTTAAATTTACAGTTAATTTATTATAAGTTACAAGATACAAAAAAAAATGGTTTGTGTCAATATTTTTAACAATTTTTAAGGAGACTGATGGCTATAAAGAATAAAGCGGGTGAATGGATTAATATTCAAAATGCCAGGGTGCATAATTTAGATCATGTGAATGTGGATATACCCAGAGATCATTTGATCGTTATTACGGGGCTTTCTGGATCGGGGAAATCTTCTTTGGCCTTTGATACCTTATATGCAGAAGGCCAGCGAAGATATGTGGAAAGTTTGTCTTCGTATGCAAGACAGTTTCTTGGAAGAATGAATAAACCCGAGGTCGATCATATTTATGGAATTCCTCCGGCTATTGCTATTGAACAGAAGGTTAATTCACACAATCCCCGCTCAATCGTAGGAACTTCTACAGAAATTTATGATTATTTAAGGTTATTATTCGCTCGTATTGGTAAAACTTTCTCGCCGGTTAGTGGTCAGGAAGTAAAGGCTCACCAGGTTGAGGATGTGGTTGAATTTGTTTCCAGGCTGGAGGAGGGAAAGAAGGTGGCTATACTTAGTCCGGTTGATAGAGGCGCTATTGAGCTTGATGATTTTTTAAAAAGCCTTAAACAACAAGGGTTTCGGAATTTTATGTGTCATGATGCATTTTATCGGGTGGATGACCGGGCGTTTCCTCCGGATGTTTATGAGGAGGAGCGATTAGATATTGTTATTGATCGCTTAAAGGTAAAGGAGGGAGATGATGCTTTTTTAAGTCGCCTCAGTGATTCCGTAGAAACAGCATTTAATGAATCAGGTGGGGAATGTTTGTTGTGGGTTGAAGGAGGTGAAAGGAAGGAGAAGTTTAACCATCGATTCGAAGCTGATGGAATGGAATTCGAACAACCTACTGAACAGATGTTTAGTTTTAATAGCCCTTTAGGTGCATGCCCTGTTTGTGAAGGATATGGTAAGGTATTGGGTATTGATGAAGATTTGGTGGTGCCGGATAAAACCCGATCTGTCTATGATGATGCCGTAGCATGCTGGCGAGGTGAGAAAACCGGAAAGTGGAAGAAGAGTGTGGTTATGAATGCAGGGAAAGTTGATTTCCCTGTCCATAGACCTTATAATCAACTAAATGAGGAGCAAAAAGAAATGCTCTGGAATGGATCCGGGGCTTTTAAGGGAATTAATCATTTTTTTCAGCATCTGGAAAAAAAGAAATATAAAATCCAGAATCGGGTGATGATCGCTCGCTACCGGGGTAAATCAACCTGCCCCGAGTGCAAGGGCAAACGGTTACGGAAAGAAGCAGGTTATGTTAAAATTAATCAAACAGCTATCCAGGATTTATTGGATTTGCCTGTTGATCAACTGCATGATTTTTTTTTAAAGATCCGGTTATCTGATTATGAAGTGAAGATTGGGCAGCGAATTCTTGTTGAAATTAATAATCGTATTCAGTTTTTACTTAATGTTGGATTGGGATACCTTACTTTAAACAGAATGTCTTCCACTCTTTCCGGAGGTGAATCTCAACGTATTAATCTGGCCTCATCTCTTGGAAGCAACCTCGTTGGGTCGCTTTATGTTTTAGATGAACCGAGCGTAGGCCTTCATCCCAGGGATACATCACGCTTGGTTGAGGTGTTGAAACAATTAAGAGAAAAAGGCAATACGGTTGTGGTTGTGGAGCACGAAGAAGAAATCATCCGGGCAGCAGATTATATTATTGATATGGGACCTGAGGCTGGACGTTTAGGAGGAAAAGTTGTTTACCAGGGAACGGGCCAGGGTCTACTTAAACATGAAGGACTCACGGCCGAATATTTGAATGGTACCCGATCCATTCCTGTTCCGGATATCCGAAGAAAAGCATCTCAATTTATTAAGCTGGAAGGAGTTAGAGAGCATAATCTGAAAAATATTAATGTGGAATTTCCTTTGGGTATTCTTACGGTTCTTTCTGGTGTTAGTGGTTCTGGGAAATCTACTCTTGTGGGCGATGTTTTATATCCTGCTCTTAGCCGGAAATTAAATCAGGAGTATCTTAAATCCGGCGAATTTGATAAGATTAGTGGTGATATTTATGGGGTAGAGAAGGTTGAATATGTGACGCAAAATCCAATTGGTAAATCCTCCCGGTCAAATCCTGTTACTTATCTTAAAGCATATGATGATATTCGGAAATTATTTGCTGAACAACCTGCTGCTAAAATTAATGGTTTTAAAGCTTCTCATTTTTCTTTTAATGTCCCGGGCGGGCGATGCGATGAATGTGAAGGAGAAGGCGAAACAACTGTAGAAATGCAGTTTATGGCTGATGTACATCTTATTTGTGAGCGTTGTGGTGGGAAACGGTTTAAAGATGATGTACTGGAGGTGATGTACCGCGGGAAATCCATTCATGATATTCTTGAATTGACAATTGATGAGGCTTTGACTTTCTTTGCCGGGGATAGTGCTGTAAATAATATTTGTAAACGAATTGCTGATAAAATTTTCGCATTAAAAAGTGTAGGTCTTGGATACGTTAAGCTGGGGCAACCCTCAAGTACGCTTAGTGGTGGAGAAAGTCAACGAATTAAGTTGGCTTCATTTCTCACATTAGGGAATAGTGCTCAAAAACATTTTTTTATTTTTGATGAACCAACCGTTGGCCTTCATTTTCATGATATTAATCATTTACTTAAAGCATTTAATGAGCTGATCGATAAAGGCCATACAATCCTGGTTATTGAGCATAATCCTGATATGATTAAAACCGCTGATTGGGTGATTGATCTGGGACCCGAAGGAGGAGAAGGAGGGGGAGAGATCGTTTTTAGTGGGACCCCGGAGCAACTAAGTCGTTGCCGGGATTCATATACATCAGCATTCCTTGACTTCAAATAATCCAACAGAAAATATATAAAAAGAGCTGATAAAATGTTGGTTCTATCAGCTCTTTTTTATATAGATTTTTTTGTATATAGAATTAAATTTTTATTCCTGATCTTTGAATCCAAACATAATCGCAACACATCCGCTTTTAATATCCTCCTGGTTTTTTCCGCTTGCAGGTACCTTGATGTGTAATTTTAATTGTTGACTTGCCTCTGTTTTAAAATCCCAGGTTTGTGCATAATCATTGTCCTTATTATTGAAAAGAACGTTATTGTCCCCGTCAATTACTTTGAATTCAATATCCGGAAGCGCTTCAGATCCACATATTGCTATTTTGTATACCTGTCCCGAGTAAAAAGTTTTATATAATTCGGCCTCTTCACCTTCTGTGAGTATAGCAGCATTGTAGTTTCCATCATGAATATAAGGATCAAGAGATGGTTTGCACACGTTTTTAGCAAACGTTTTACATTGTGCATTTGTCTTTTGCAAGGGCACAAGTGCAAGCACTGCCAGGATTGATGCTATCTTTAAGAAACTTCTCATAATAAATAGGATTATAGTTTAGAGGACAAAATTCTTTCTGATTGATTTTATTTTATTGCTTAACTCGTTAAAAACTTCAGGAGTAATAGAAATCTTTGAATTAGACTGCAATACCGTTACACCATCACTGTCTTTGACAGCTTCATTTTTACTTGTTCTGATTTCTACTTTGTCATAAATCTCTTTGACTTCTTTCATTGATACTAATAATGAAGCAACATCTTCATCATAACTGTATTTTTCAATGATTTTAATCACAATATCCAGTGTGAATTTTTGATCGGCAATCCTGTCCACTAGTTTGTTATTATCGAATGATGTTTGATTAACAAGCTCTGTTGAAATATAAAGACCTTCTATCCAGCCTCCGATCAATACTATTGTAGATATAGCAGCCCTGTTGTTTTCTTTGAGATAAGCTGTTGAGGACATGAATGTTTCAGAAATAATGTCCATTATTACATCGCGGTTATTGACGTTGTCTTCCAGCCTTTGTAATGTGCTGTCATTAAATACATCCAGGATGCCCAGGCGATCAGCCATTTCTTTGGAGGCATTCATATATTCAATACTTGTTTGTGTTTGGTCATATAGACTGGCAAAACTCAGGTCTGTGGTATAGATGCCCAGATTTAATGCCATTTTTTTATTAGTGGTATATTTGGATGCATTATCCACCGGATTTAATAAGGATTCATCGTAAGTGGCTCCTGCACTTTTAAGCAGCATTGCTGTCTCTAAAGGAGAGGGCAGGGAGAAAATGATCTTTTTTGTACTGTTGAGATCGTTTTTGAGATCCTTGATGTCCTGGTTTAACTCATCTTTGTTTACATCAATCTCGCTTGTTTCTTCATTTTCATTCCCGGATCCACAGCCAGCAGCTATTAATCCGGCAATAAGAAATGCAGTGAGGGTTGATTTGCCAGGTCTAAATGTTTTTGCAAACATATTATTATTTTTTAAAATTATTGCTGTAAAGGATTTATAAGGTAAATATAATATTTTTTTTTGATTTCAAAAAAAATGATTAATATCTCTTATTGCTTTAGTGTTGTTCAACGATAAAAAAATATTTGTTTCTCTCATAACAGTTTTTTGAATTAACCATATATTCTTTTGATGTTGGCTTGTGAAATAACAGCTTAGCTTTTTTATATGCCTGATATTCAAGATATTACTTATTATTGCATTGGGTTTTACAGCATACGTGAAGTGACATCCTTACGATTTTTATTTTTTGAATTACTGTTGTCCAGTAAAAATCAATGCACAACCCTGTATCTATTGCTGTTTTAACCTTAAATAACCAAGCATTTTTTTTACAATTTTAAAACTTTTATAT
>CAZSGN010000080.1:0-11564 GCA_964606415.1 uncultured Bacteroidales bacterium | reverse complement strand
TTTTTGCCGATGTTGAGCAGGTTGGTATTTATAACGTTTGCATTAAGATCGCAGAAATCAATACTTTTTTTTTGATAGCTGTGAATAGCATTGCGGCACCAAAGATTGCTGAGTTTTTCAGTAAATCAGATTTCTCGACATTAAGAATTTTTCTCTTTAATATCTCCAAATTGATTTTCTTTTTGACAGCACCGATTTTGTTGGTGCTTGTAATTAATCCAAGGTTTTTTCTGGGGATTTTTGGTGCTGAGTTTGAAGGTGCGTGGTTAACACTTGTTATTCTTATAATCAGCCGTTTTATTAATTCTATCACTGGTATTGTGGGGTATACCATGCAAATGTCTGGTGATGAGAAAAAATATCAACTGTTTGTTTCAGTAGCTGTTATCATGAATATTGTTTTGAACTTAATTCTTATTCCAGCTTATGGCATTAAAGGAGCTGCAATTGCCAGTCTTGTAAGTTTGGCTGCTTGGAAACTGACAGGAGTGGTGTTTCTTAAAAATAAATATAATTTAATCACTTTTTTTATGCCATTTTATCAAACAAAAAGAAAATAGTTGTTTATTAGCGAAACGATTTTTTTATATTTGGTTCTCTGATTTCTCCTATTTATTATATAATTTTTTTTATTAATGATGAAGGCCCGGTTTTTTAAATTTGCTTCGATTAAGGGAATAAATTTTGGTGATTCGCTTATTTCAATGATGATAAATGAATATCTGAATTTTCCTTTGATTAATAAAAGCATTGATCTTCACGGAGAGTATTCTTATTTCGACCCAGATGGTTTTTCAGATGAACTTAAAAAGAAGTACCGTATAAGAAGATTATTATCTTTTTGCCCGCCGTTAATTAAAATATTAAAATTTATTCAGTTCAAATTTCGGTTAAAGCAATTTAAAAAAGTTTTAAGAGAGAATGATGTATTAATTTTTGGGGGAGGAAATTTGTTATATGCTAATTATATTCATTATATCTATCAATTTTATAAAGCATTTCCTGATAATCCTAAGATAATTGTATTCTCTGGTGTTGGGCCGTTGACCTCAAATAAAGAAATTAATATGCTTCGATTTATTGTGGATAGGTCCTGTTATTTTTCCGTAAGAGATATAGGTGTTTTTAATTATTTAATTAATCCTATAATTCGCCTGGTTTTTGATCCTGCTTTTTTGATATCATATTCTCATCAGATTATGGATCAAACAAAAATGGACAAGCCATATATTGCATTTAATTTAATGAATTATTCTTCATTGAATTTGCACATCAATAATGAAGACTCTCATCAGTTAGCTGATAATATATATCAACTTCATTTGCATTATAACAAGGATATTCTATTGGTTAATACTGATCTTGACAGGGATTTAAATAAATCTTTATTTGTAAAGGACATCTTAGACGATAAATATGGATTAAGTGTTAAAATTGTTAATCTTGATAAATTAGAGTTACTTGATGAGGTATTGCCTTTTGTTGATTTTGCAGTAGTATCTAGAATGCATGCTGGGATTATTTTTTTATCTTATGGGATACCGACTCTTATTTATCCTTGGCAAATAAAAATTATTCACATGCTTAATTATTTGTTTCACAATGATATGATAGATTTTTTGTGCTTTGATATAAATTATACTTATAAAGAGGTTATAAATAAGATAAGTAAAATTAGAAATGTTAAGATTAAGCAGAAGGTAGGTATAATTCATCAGCATTTATTGAATTTTTTTGATGAGTTAAATAAATTGCTCAGTCAATTATGATTTTAATATGAGAATATTAATTATTTCAAATATGTACCCTTCGCAACAAGTACCATATGCCGGGATTTTTGTTGAGAATCAGTTCAATTATTTGAGAAATGAGTTGGAAAAGGATGTTGAAATTTATTATATGAAAAGAACCGTTACTTCTTTTCTTGGAAGTGTGTGGAAGTATTTTCTCTTTTTTATAAACTTCATGCCTTTTTTTTTAAGACGGTATAAGATCATCCATGTTCATTATTTTGGAGTGCATTATTTTTTGGCTTTGCTTTATAAATTATTTCACCCGTCAGTAAAAATATTCATCACATTACATGGCACAGATATACACATTTTTAAATATAGAAAGTTATTACTTGGCATCCTTGGTTTATACGATTATTTGATTTGTGTGAGCCATTTTCAAAGTCAGATGCTAAAAAAATCATATGGGGTTGATGCTGATTTGATCCTTTGTGCCGGAATTGATCAGCGTATTTTTAAACCCCTTGAAGGGGTGAAAAAAGAAATTGATTTTATTTTTGTTGGCTCCTTTTATAAAATTAAAGGGGTTGATATCTTTATTGAAGCGCTCCGTCAAGTAGATTCGAAGTATAAGGTTTGTTTTGTCGGACGCGGTGATTACGATCAGGAGGTTTTAGCACTTAAAAATAATACTCAGCATGATGTTTTATGGGTTAAGTCGCTCACACAGATAGAATTAGTTGAATATTATAATCGTTCCCGGTTTCTTGTGCTTCCTTCCAGGGGCGATTCTTTTGGTTTAGTGGTAACAGAATCCCTTTTTTCCGGGACTCCTTGCATCGTTTCGGGGGATACGGGCACAAAGGAGCAGGTTGTTGATGGGTGGAATGGCTTTATCCTTGAAGAGAATCAAGCTGGTTTGTTGTCAAAGAAAATGGAAATTGTCCATCATTTGTCTGATGAGGAATATACTGAAATGGCTCAGAATGCGTTAAATTCGAATAAAGAATATTCACTTGATTTTGTTTGTAAGCAATTAAATGAGGCTTATCTGAAGATGGCCGGAGGATTATGAAAAAGTTTTTTCGATTATTGGTTTATTTTTTTTACATCGCTTTTTTCAGAGGAACGCCTGAGGATTATCGTCCTTATGCCTTGTTTTTCCCTGCTCTTAGGCGGTGGTTGGTTAAAGGTTTTGTGAGTAAGGCGGGCAGAAAAATTCGCGTGAAAAGTCATGCAGATATTTCTCCTTATATTGAAATTGGTGATTATTCTGAGTTAGGCACCCGGTGTATGATCCATAGTAATGTGGTTATAGGCAATTATGTGATTATGGGGCCGGATGTGAAAATTTATTCGCGCAACCATCGTGCAGAACGTCTTGATACACCTGTTGCATTGCAGGGAAAGCATTATTTAAAAACTTTTATTGGTGATGATGTTTGGATTGGAGCCAATGTGGTGATAACGGCTGGCGTAACTGTTGGAAGCCATGTTATAATTGGTGCTGGGGCTGTTGTGACTAAAGATATTCCTGATTATGCCATTGTAGGGGGAGTGCCGGCAAAAGTGTTAAAATACCGTAATGAATAATAAAAAAATTATTTATATTATGGGGGCTGGTCGAAGTGGATCAACCGCTTTGGCTACTATTCTGGGCAGTCATGATCAGATATTTAATGCAGGGGAATTGCATCAGTTTTTTGAGCATGTTGGCCAGGGAAAAGCTTGCTCATGTGGAAATATGCTAAATGATTGCCAGGTTTATCAACAGGTAGTAAACCAATTGCCCGTGGAAGTAAGAGAAAATGCAGGGCAAATTGATCAAAAGAATCATGCCATGGAATTTCACACCAATTGGCGAAATATATTCGGTTTGCTGCCTCAAAAAAATAGAATAGAATATCTCAGGTATCAGCATTTATTGTTTGAGCAGCTTTTTTCTTCTGTTTCTGAACCGGTGATTGTGGATTCATCAAAATATGTTGGACGGGCTTTGTTGTTAAGTCATTTAAAAGGTTATGATATATATTATATCTTTTTGGTCAGGGATTGCAGAGGCGTGATCAATTCGTTCCGTAAATCGGTTCAAACTCCAAAAAAACCATGGAATACAGCTATTTATTACAATCTTATTAATTTATTGGCTGAGTTAGGGCTGAAAAAACTGAAACCTTATGCTATCAGGATTAGATATGAAGATCTTATTCAGCAGCCTCTTACTACACTTGATCAAATTAAAGATCTTACCGGAATAGAAATGGATCAGTGCAAGGCAAAAATCAGTAATGACGATTTTTTCGATGTGGGTCATATTATCGGGGGAAACAGGCTTAAAACAAAACGGAAAATTAAGTTTGTCCAGGATATTTCATGGAAAAGTCGAATGAAAAGTATAGAGAAAATTGTTTATTTTGTAGCATGTTTACCTTGTATGTTGCGAAATAAATATAAGCTTTAGCTTTCTATGCAAATAATCCTTACTTTTGATTGGGAACTGTTTTTTGGAAAGAATTCAGGAACAGTTGATCAGTGTATTATTCATCCAGTCCGGGAAATTCTTCGAATAGGAGAGCAATACCAAATTCCTTTTACTTTTTTTATTGATGTGGGCTACGTTTATCATTTACATCATTTAAAAGATAGATATCCGGAATTGCTTGTTGATTATCAGAAGGTGAGGGCTAATATTGATGAAATCATCAAAAAAGGCCATGATGTCCAGTTGCATATTCATCCTCACTGGGAAAAAACGGTTTATAAAAATGGAAAATGGCATTTTGATCACCGCTTTTATAGCTTTGATAAATTTGAACACCGTCATGTTCTTGCTATATTTAAAAAATATACTTCTTTCTTTACTGAAATAACTGGGAGAAAGCCTTTTGTTTTTAGAGCGGGTGGCTGGTGCATACAGCCTTTTGCCCCGTCTGTTAAAAGGGCATTTGAAGGAAATGGTATAGAAGTGGATTCGTCTGTTTTCAGGAACGGATATTTAAATTCCGGCACGCATTCTATTGATTTTCGGGGAACTCCCAAACAACCATATTGGCGTTTTAACAATGATCCGGTTAAAGAAGTGGATGAGCATGCTAATTTTATTGAAGTGCCCATCACTGCTAAATATTATTCTCCTTTATTTTATTGGAAGTTCCTTTTTTTTAAAAAGATAGCCAATAAACAGCACAAATCATTCGGAGATGGTTTTGCTTTACCCAATTCATTGCTTTTTGTTTTTAAATGTTTGCTTTTTGGTAACTATTCTGTTTTGTCTACAGACGGGTATAAAGCCCAGGGCTTAAAGAGCGTGTGTGATGATAAGGAATTGCTCGTTACAATTGGACACCCTAAAGCAATAACCCCTTTTTCTTTAAAAAAAATGGAAGAGTTTGTGCAGGAAAAGGCACAAAAACATACTTTTACAACATATAATTATTTTAAAGGAAAATGAGCCCCCGAATAGATTTTTTATCTTGTCCTATTGATGCGTTGACTATGACGGAAACGCTTGATGTGATTAATCAACACATTCAGCACAACCAACCCCTGCATCATTGTGTTGTTAATGCGGCCAAACTGGTTAATATGAGAAAGGACCCGCAACTTTATGAATCGGTTGTTAACAGCGATCTTATTAATGCTGATGGACAAGCGGTGGTATGGGCTGCAAGATTATTAGGGAAAAAGATTCCGGAGCGGGTAGCCGGGATTGATTTAATGGGAAAAATGGTGGAAATGGCTCATCAGAATAATTATAAAATTTTTTTTCTTGGAGCGAAAGAGCCCATAGTGCAAAAGGTGGTCAGCAAGTATGCAGAAAAGTATTCTCCTGATATTATTGCTGGTTACCGGAATGGGTATTTTAAAAAGGAAGAAGAAAACGATGTTGCTCATCAAATTCGGAATAGTGGGGCCCATATTCTTCTTGTTGCTATCACATCCCCGAAAAAAGAAATTTTTTTGAATCAACATAAAAATTTGATTAATACGCCTTTCATTATGGGAGTTGGCGGTAGTTTTGATGTGGTTGCCGGTGAAGTGAAAAGAGCTCCCTGTTGGATGCAGCGTATGGGGCTTGAGTGGTTTTACCGCGTTATACAGGAACCCAGAAGGATGTGGAAGCGGTATCTTGTTACCAATTCACTTTTTGTCTTTTATGTGTTTAAAGATTTTTTTTCTTCCCGGTTGAAAAATAAATAATGTCATTACATTTTGCAGGGTTTGTATTATTCTTCGTGTATTCTTCTTACTATGTCAAAAGAAAATGTTAATTTAAACGATTCAAAATTGGCGTTTAATAGAAAAGACATTAATAATGAAGCTAATATCCGTTGTAGGTGCAAGGCCTAATTTTATGAAAATAGCACCTTTCGTGCATGCCATTGAAAAACATAACCGGCAAAGTGAAGATAAAATTGAGCACATATTGGTTCATACCGGACAGCATTATGATGACCGCATGTCCAGGAATTTTTTTCAGGTATTGAATATTCCTGAGGCGGATATTAATTTGGGAATTGGTTCGGGCACACATGCCGAGCAAGTCGGCCAAACAATGATTGCTTTTGAAAAGGTGTTGCAAAAGGAAAAGCCGGACTGGGTGGTGGTGGTAGGTGACGTGAATGCTATTTGTGCTGCCTCGATCACGGCCAAAAAAGAACATGTAAAGTGTGCACATATTGAAGCCGGTCTTAGGTCTTTTGATCGCACGATGCCTGAGGAGATAAATCGTGTTGTAGCAGACAGTCTCTCTGATCTTCATTTTACCCCTGACAGAATAGCAAACCAGAATTTATTGAATGAAGGGATCCCTGCAGAAAAAATTAAGTTCGTAGGTAATATTATGATCGATACCCTGGACGCTCACTATCACCGGGCTGCTGAATTGAATCTGGATGAAGTGGTTCGAAATAATCTTTATTTTCCTGATTATGAGCATGCCCGCCTGGAAATGGAGCGCTTTGTCCTCCTTACGATGCATCGCCCTTCTAATGTCGATGATGAACAAACCCTTAAGCCTATTATTGATTTTTTCACATCCAAAGTTAGCCGGGATCTAAATATTGTGTGGCCTGTGCATCCACGAACAGAAAAATATCTCAGGGCTTTTAATTTGTGGGATGAATTAGTGGACAATCCAAATATTTTTCTTCTTTATCCTGTTGGTTACCTCGAGATGTTGAAATTAAACATGTGTGCTAAGTTAACTTTTACTGATAGCGGAGGTTTGCAGGAAGAGTCCACAGTATTAGGTACACCATGCATTACCTTAAGATTTAATACAGAACGCCCTGTCACTTTGCTTGAGAATGAAGGGGTTAGTGTTTTAGTGGGTAATGAAATCGATAAAATTGCCCGCACTTACAATGACCTTATTAAAAAGCCACGCCATGCTGTCAGGCCAGAGTTATGGGACGGGGCAACGGCGGAACGGATTGTTGAGACGCTTTCTATGTTTAAAAATCAATCTTTATGATCAAGAGTTTTTTGTGATTTATATTTTCTTATTATGGGTAGTCAATTTGAGTATCTTATTTTATTGTTTTTCTTTAATATCTTTCTTCTAAATAGTTACTCACAAAATATAGATGTTGATTCTTTATATATGGTTGATGAAAATTTTCAGCATTTTATTGAAGATTTAAATGTCAATATGTTAGAGGATATTCCAGCTTGGGATATTGTTTATATATATAAAAAATTAGGTTGGAAGGATTTATCAATGCGGATGTATAAAGGAAAAACTCTTAAAAAGGAAAAGCCGACCATTGTATTCTTTCATGGGGGTGGGTGGATAAACAGAGCTATAAATCAACATAAGCAATATGCTTATTATTTTGCTAATAAAGGCTTTAATACTATTTCTGTAGAGTATAGAGTATTTAACGATTCAAGTATCGTTACGCCATATGATGAGTTGGAGGATGTTAAGTCTGCTTTTAGATTTTTACGTTTAAATGCAGATGATCTGGAAATAGATACTTCCAAAATTATAGGTTGTGGGATGACTGCAGGAGGCCATCTTGTCTCAGCAGCAGCTTTTATTCAGGATTATGAGTCAGATTCAGAAAATATGAATGTTTCATCATCACCAAATGTCCTTATTTTACAGAATCCTGTTTTTGATCTTTCAGAAGATGGTTGGGAATATGGCCATGATTTGATAGGAGATCAATGGAGATTATTTTCTCCTTTACATAATATTAATAATTGTGAATCTATACCTTCTATTGTTTTAAGTGGAACCGATGATCCTGTGGCTCCATTTGTGGGCATGTTAAGATGGGACTCGATATATTCAGGGAAAGGTTGTGATAATCATTTGTATAGTTTTAACGGACGCGGTCATGGTTTTTCAAATTATTCTGAGAGTAAATCTGGAGAGGGACATAGAGATTTTTTTTATTCTATATACCTTATCCAATCTTTTCTTGACAGACAAGGTTTATCTGCAAATGATTCATTTTTGAAGAGTGAAACGAATTATTTGAAATTATATCCAAATCCAGTTGAGGATGTGTTAAGATTTCCTGGAATTTTTTCTGTTATTAAAATTTATAATGTAACTGGTAATTTAGAACTTGTATTGTTTAATGCTAGTGAAATAATGGTTGATGAATTAACTAAAGGATTGAAATTTATTGAGTTTCATGATGTTAATGATGTGTGTTTTGTTGGGAAGGTAGTTGTTAAATAGCTTTTTGATTAGTTTAAAATTTTTATGACAATTCATGTCTTTCTGATCAGATGTTTATTTTTTTGTAATTGATATTGATCTTTAAGTAGATTCTTGCGATGTTTGTTTCTTTTTTAAAATATCACTTATTTCTTTTTTTTTGTTTTGGGATTTCAATTGTTTTAAAATCTCAATCTTTCTCATCTTTCCGCGCTCAATACAAAACCGGCTTTATCTATGCCCACTTTAGCGAGATTGCATATATGGTCGAGGAGAATACCAATGGCTTTTCGCTTGAAGCTGATTTTAAGTATGATACGGCTAAGCAATATGCTTTTTTTGGTGAATACCCGGTGAGTGGTTTAGGGCTCTATCATGGTAGCTTATCTAACCCGGAGGTATATGGCAATGCCACTGCTGTTTATTCCTATCTCAAAACAAATCTTGTTCGCTTTAATGAGCGGTTTAATTTGTTTTTTCACCTGGGAGCGGGCATTGGCTACATTGATAAAACCTTTAGCCTCGATAATAACTATAATATTGCCATTGGTGCACCCTTCAACATTTTTTTTGAATCATATATGGAGGGTCGGGTCAAACTTTATCCTTCGCTTTATTTTGCCGGGAGCTTTGGTTTGCTGCATCTCTCCAATGGCAAGATGGCCGAACCCAATAAAGGATTGAATGTGGTTAATACGGGACTTGGGTTGAGGTATCAGTTTGATGGCCCTCCCAAAGGCAAACCCAGGGTTCCTAAAGCCATTGAAAAAAATCGTGTTTCATTAACGATGGCAACAGGCCTTAAGCGTTATGCGCGCTTTGATCCTGGTGATTATGCAATTGCTTCTTTTGTAGTGGATTATGGAAGAAGGCTTAACCAAAATGAGGTGCTTGGCTTTGGATTGGATGTGTTTTATGATCAGGCGATTGAAGCTGCAGCCAAACGAATGAATGTGGCTGATTTTGATCAACAGCATCTTTATCGCCTTGGTGTTCATGCTGGTTATGAGTTACAGGTTGACAGATTTTATTTTCCCCTCCAGGTTGGGACTTATCTTCGCGCAAAGTATGTTACCATAAGCCATGTTTATACCCGCATAGGCGCAAGGTATCGGTTATGGGATCATTTCTTCTTCAATGTGACACTCAAGTCACATAAATTTAACGCTGATTTCCTTGAATTTGGGTTTGGATATTCGATTCTTAATGTATAGGTTTTTTGATGATATCTATATTGTTTTTATAATCAATAATTTTAAAAATATATATTCCTTGAGGTAATACTGAAAGATCGACAGATTCAAAGGGGCTTATTAATTGGTTATGATGTAAAATATGGCCATTTAAGTTAAAAACCGAGAACCTTAATTCTTTATCAGAATGGCTTATAAGAGTGTTTCTCGTAAAGGAAATTTTATGTTTATTATTTTCTTGATTAAGTGTTTTAATATTGGTTTGTGTTTTTTGGGTGGAAAAATCAACATAATCGTAATATATTACTGATTTCAAATTTGAATATGGCCGGTATAAACCAAATTTGAAATAATCATGGTTTTCGTTGTATTTATTAGCTCTGTAAATCCTTTTTGTTTCATAAAAATAACTGGAGTCTTCATTTGAAATATTAAATTCTAACCATCCTTCATCTGTGAGATTAAGTTTTATTTTGCATTCTATCGTATACCATTGATTGCGGATGATTGTGTCGTCAAGAAAATAAATTTGTGGTCTTTCAATCCATAGACTTTCTTCAGGAGTGCTTGGTTCAAATGTTGTACCGTATTTTCCCTTGATAGAAAACGAATCATTCTTGTTTTCCAAGGGATGCACTGTTAAACAATAAGAAGGTTTGTAAGTTTCCCACCATCTCCATTCTCTGTATTTTTCCCAACTCATCCCTTTAGGTGGGTTATCGTGCAACTGTTGGATATGGATGTAGTTCTTTCCATAATTCTTGTTAAAGGGTAAATTGAAACTATCAGGAAGATAAAATCTGGTTTTGTATATGATAATTGTTCCTTCTTGCTTATAATTGAAATGGACAACTTCTTCCCTGTAGGATTGATCAATTGACATTTTAATATAAGAAATATTGGTGTCTGTAATAAAGCTATACAAGTGACTGTCTATCTCATAAAAAGATAGGTGTTTGTTAATGGTGTCAAGGCTTTCGTCAAAATCAATCTTTTGACAAAAAAGGTTTAAATTTGTTGCTATCAAATACAAAAAAGCAAATAATATGATTCTTGTTTTCATCTTAGGATTTTATTTGTTATAAAGAAAGATAATATATTTGCAATTACCATGAAACCAGTTATATTATTTTTTATTATTGTTTTCCTTTCTGGTTGTAGCCGTAAGGAAGACTTCGGCACAAGAAAATTCTTTTTCCGGAGAGAAGTAGAGACTTTAAAAATATCAAGCATTTCAAATGTTACCCTGTATCAGGATACCCTGAATAAGGTTGAGGTCTCGTTTTATGATGAGGATCTTGATAAAATAAGTTGCGAATTAAAAAATGGAGAATTAACGATTAAAAACAATAATGGAGGAGCAGGCATTAAGCATTATCATAGGCCTTCCTTTAAGGTATATCTAAAAGATCTCCGGGTGATTCGTTTACTTCATGCTGTTAATCTTACCAGTGCCGATACATTAAGGTTTCCTGAGCTTCACGTGGTGATTTTTGATGTGGAAATCGGGGATATTGATCTGGTTGTTGATAACAACAAATTGTCTTTTATTAATGCTGATAGTGGATCTGGCGTTTATATTTTTCGCGGCAAGACAGGTTATTTTTATGCCTGGCCAAGAGGATCCAGCCATCTTGAGGCCGGCAATTTGAAGTGTGATCGTATTCGCTTAATTCATAATACTTTGGGAGATAGTTATGTTTGGGCTACTGATATATTAAATATAACCATGGACCGTGCCGGTAATGTTTATTATCATCCAAATCCCGATTCTTTGTTTATAGAAAAAAGTGCAAATGGCAGAATTAAATCAATTGAATAAGATATTCTGTTATTTATCAAGCATATATAAAATTTTAAAGTATTAAGCAGCAAAGTGCCGAAAAATGTGAAGGGAAAATGAAAAATCAATATTAGAAAGCTTCTTACTCCTTACTCCTTAACTTTCGTCTCCTTCTTATA
>CAZSGN010000079.1:0-11837 GCA_964606415.1 uncultured Bacteroidales bacterium | reverse complement strand
AACAATTTTAACAGTGTCTTATATCATTTAAATATTTAACCATTAAAATAAGAGTGAAACCAAAATATTAATATATCTCACATCCATGGCAAAGCCCAAAAACATCCAATATCAATGAAAATAATTATTGCCATCTTTATCGGCGGTGGATTTGGCAGTTTGGCCCGTTACCTGATTGCCCGCCTGACCACCTCCGGCTTTCAGCACATCAATCCGTTAGGAACATTGACAGCCAATATCATCAGCACCTTTTTTTTAGGATTATTCATTTTTTATGGTGTTCAAAAAGGACTGCTGTCAGATACCATGAAAGCATTTTTAGTTGTGGGATTTTGCGGAGGATTCAGTACCTTCTCTACCTTCAGCTATGAATTATTCATGTTATTGCGTGCAGGCCATTTCTGGATGGCAACACTAAACTTGCTGATTAGTGTAGGCCTGGGTATCGGTGTCCTCTATCTGACTTACAAAAAAACAGGAGTGCCTGGCTGAATAAATTTTCCATAAACCTTTCGTCACAAACATCATACAAACCTTAAGCCAATCTTAAAATGACCCCATATAAAAAAGCATACTGCATACTGCTCGCAATCTTAATAATGTCCCCTCCCCTTTTCTCTTTTTCACCCCATCATGACAAAAAGCCACCTAAATTAGTTATTGGTCTTGTCATCGACCAGATGAGTAACGAGTATTTAAAACGTTACTGGGATGATTTTGGTAAAAAAGGATTTAAAAGGCTGATGAACGAGGGGGTGTTTTTTAATCGCATGAGCCTCCCGTACTTTTACACCAGCAATGCGGCCGGCTATGCGACCCTTTTCACAGGTGCGACACCTGCAGACCATGGTATCATCGCCGATCAGTGGTATCAGTCCCTCACCAATGAAATTGTTACCTGTACAGGTTATAACAACAGAAATATCAGCAATGAGTATATCAAAGAAGAATCGTTATCCCCGGGGTCGTTAATCTCAACCACCCTGGGTGACGAAATGAAAAAAAGAAACCCTTTAAGCAAAGTCTATACCATATCACCTGATCACAGAGCAGCAATATTAAGTGGTGGACACACGGCAGATGCAGCCTTTTGGATAGATAAACAATTTGGCAACTGGGTAAGCAGCCAACATTACCTGGATTCCTTTCCATCATGGATCAGAAAATTCAATGACAAAAGACTGATTGATATTTACCTCGGTCGCACATGGAATTGCATTCTTCCCGAAGATCATTACCAAGAAAGCCTGCCGGATAAAAACAAATACGAGGAAGGTATTTATGACCAATCCGTTTTCCCTTATGACCTAGCCAATCTGCGAAAAAAAACCGGTTATAAATTAATCAGGAGCGTCCCGGAAGGAAACACTTATACCAAAGATTTCGCGTTAGCGACCATCATGAACATGAAATTGGGTGCAGACCATCATCCAGACCTGTTAAATATTATTTTTTCAACTAATCGCCATATCGAACGCCATTTTGGTCCCCGGTCTGTAGAAATGCAGGACACCTACCTCAGGCTGGACCGGGATATTGGCCATTTACTTGAGTATATTGATGACCATTTTAAACAAGGTGAAGTACTTTTATTCCTGACATCATGCAATGGCCCCATGGATCATCCTGATTGGCTGAAAGACCAGGGCCTGCCGGGAGGATACTTCAAATCCAGCAAAGCATTATACCTCTTAAGAACATACCTGGACGTTCTTTACGGACAAAAAGAACTGGTTAAATTTGTTTATAAACAACAAATATACCTCGATCGCAACCTGATCAATAATGAAAATCTACCTCTTAAAGAAATACAAAACCATATTGCCCAATTTATGGTACAGTTCAATGGCGTTGCAGATGCTGTGCCGGCACATGTGCTGAGAGAAAATAATTTCAACGAAGGACTAATGGGTAAAATAAAGAATAATTACTGCCTTAAAAGATCTGGAGACGTTATGATTATATTAAAACCAGGATGGAAAGAGTACACCGAAGAAGGGAATACACAACAACACGGAGCTTCCCTGCCACTCTTTTTATATAGCTGGAATCTGCCAGCCCAGAAAATGAACCAAGAAATATTTCTTCATGATCTGGCCCCAACCTTATCTGAGATTACAGGTGCATGCAAGCCAGCATTATGCACCGGCAAATCACTGCTGCCTTTGATGAAGTTAAAATGATAAAGAATCATGCCCGTTTGTATCCAGCATTTGCTTTCCCATGTCCCGGTTCCAATAAGCTATTCAATCTGATTGATTGATTTGGTTATCTCCGTAAACTCCTCCAATTTAGCAGGCTCATCTTCAACAGCAGTGCCTACTACAACCAAATCAGCACCAGCCTGGTAGACAGACCTCAATTGACTGCCGGAACAAATGCCCCCACCAACAATTAAAGGAATATCAATATTGTCATGTACCATCCGGATGGTTTCCGGATCAATAGATGTTTTAGCGCCACTTCCTGCTTCAAGGTAAATCATTTTCATTCCCAGCATTTCACCAGCAAGCGCCGTGGAAAGGATAATATCTTTTTTATCCTTAGGTATCGGCCGTGTTTGGCTAATATATTCCACAGAAGTATAACAATCGCCCTCAACCAGGATATAACCAGTCGGTATAATCTCCATATTACTTCTCTTAAGAAATGGCGCTGCCAAAACATGATTGCCAATCAATAACTCAGGATTACGCCCCGATATCAATGAAAGGAGCAAAACACCATCGGCTTTATCCGTTAATTGAAGTAAACTGCCCGGATAAAGCAAAACAGGAATCTGAGCTTTTTTACAAATTTCCGAGATCAGAATCTCCGTTTTCCCTGTGACCAAACTTCCGCCAATCAGGAAAAAATCAATGCCTCCTTTTCCTGAATAGAAGATCAAATCATCCAATGTATCATCATTATACTGATCAGGATCAATTAATAAAGCAAATAATTTGCTTCCACGCTGCTTAGCAGCTAATATATCAAGATAAATTGTTCTCATTGTAAACACCAGGCAATAACATGCTGGCCCAGTTTTTCGTAATGAACATCAAAATCAGTAACACCATGAATATTATCAAGTCTTGCTTTCACAGAACCAGCAGACTCAGGAGTAAAATGCTCCACAAAAATATTTTCTTTAAAATTAATATCCTGTTTATCACAAATCTTGTAAATCGCTTCTTTGATACACCAATGAATATATAAATGATATTCTTCCATTTCAACATCCGTCATATTAATATACTCCTGATCATTAATAAATTTATATGCAATTCGCTGGATTTTGTGGCTTTGCTTTTCCAGGTCGATTCCAACAAGATGCTTTTCCGAAAGAAAAACAGCAGTTAAATCATCCGAATGAGAAATGCTGATTTGATGGGACTGGTCTTCGAGAAAAGGCTTTCTTTGCCCATTATAAACAATACGATTAGGCTTCCCTGTCATATGCCTGACCAATAAACGTACACTTAGCCATTCCAATTGCCGTTTGGGGCTTTTAAATCCATGAAGAAGCTGCTCCTCCTCCCTGGTCAAATTCACCATATTATACAGGGTATCAAAATCTTCATCAATTTTCCAGAAAGCCAGATAAGCATCCGGCTTTAAATATGTCTCACGAATAATCCCCATGTAATAGCTTTTTAATATCCGGAATTATTTCCAGCTAAAAGTCTCGATCATGTAATGAATGTCTTTCGAGAAAAATTGAATAACAGGCCTCAGCGAGTCCTTATTTGGTTCTGTCCTAAAATAAAGAGCCCCCCTTATGAAATGCCTGGAGCTGTCCGTCAAAAAAAATTGCAAAGATGATGCCGCATCGCCTTCTATATTATAAACAAGACCATAGACATCATCCCCGGGTTTGTAAATTCGTTTTTCATTGATGGCATCCGCTTTAACCGAATGTTTATAAGCAAAATTTCTCGAATCCTCAATATACTCATCAAGGTTATTATTGATTTTTTTATAACTAATATGAACGGTTCCTTGATACCCAGGGAACTCCATGTTCATCCAGCAAGGCTCAGCCTTTTTACCCTTATCGGGTCTCAATTCAGCATAATCAGGATATTGAAAACGAAAAGGGCAATCCCCCTCATAAGCCTGATAACTTTTCTCGGGAAACTCAACCCGGTGATAACCGAGAGGTTTGGGCGTAAACGACTCCTTACAGGCAAATAACCCTAAAAAAAATAACAATAACATTAAATGATGATACCTACAAATTATCTTTTTCATTAACGACCCTTTCCGGAATAATGGTTACACGTATCTGTTTAATTCTTCTTTTATCCACCGACTCGATCTTAAACTGGAAACGTTCATAATCAATAATCTCATCCTTCAATGGCATTTCACCTTTGATATCAAGAATCAAGCCTGCAAGTGTATCAGAATCCCCTTTAACTTCATCAAAAATTTCATCGCTAATATCCAGTATCCGGTAAAAATCATTTAATAATGTTTTACCTTCAAACAGATAATTTTGCTCATCAATTTTAGAATAAAAAAGTTCCTCATCATCCGACTCATCACTAATTTCCCCGACAATTTCTTCCAGGACATCTTCAAGAGTAACAATCCCATAAGTACCCCCGTACTCATCATTAACAATAGCCAAATGATTTTTATGACGCTGGAAATCTTTCAACAACTCATTAATTTTTTTATTTTCCGGGACAAAATAAGCAGGGCGGATCAATTTTTGCCACTCGAAATCATCTTTTTTCTTCTCAAGGTAAGGCCACAAATC
Organism: uncultured Bacteroidales bacterium; assembly: GCA_964606415.1. Taxonomy (GTDB): domain Bacteria; phylum Bacteroidota; class Bacteroidia; order Bacteroidales; family JBBRXJ01; genus CAZSGN01. The sequence continues at coordinate 7,090 of CAZSGN010000079.1, read as the reverse complement.
TTTCACAAACAAAACACCCCTGATATTATCAAAAGATTCTGAATAAACAGGAATCCTTGAGTATCCTGACTCGATAATCGTTTGATTGAGTTCATCAAAACTTGTTTTTTCATCCACCGCAGTCACATCTACCCTTGATCGCATAATCTCTTTTACATCAGTATCCCCAAAATTCAAGATTCCTTTGATCAAACGCGTATCTTTAGATGAAACAGATTCAACATCCATAATATTAGCCAGATCCTCAAGGGTGATCTTATACTTGGTCTGTATAATCTTACTGTTCAAATTTGTGTCGGAATGGATGAAAACATAATAAACAGGATAAAGCAATGATTTCAAAACATAAAGCGGGTAAATACTAATATAAGCATACTGAAAAGCATTCTTCGAAGCCACCACCTGAAACCACTTCTCATTGATCAACATAACCAAACCAGACAACAGAAAAAATGCCAGCAAAACAATCCAGAATTGCATGCCAAAAAAATGAAGAACAACAATAGTCGCAAGCATATAAACTAATGCCGTAATAAAAATTTTAGTAGTGACAATAGTGGCCAGCAATCGGTCTGGCATATCCAGCATGCGGAGGATCATCCGGCTGCGGTGATCTTTGCGATTTTGTATTTTCTCTATGTCAGGCGTGTAAAGAGATAAAAATGCGGCTTGGCTTCCGGAGATCAATCCACAAAATAAAAGTAAAATGAAACTCCCAGCCAGCATTGCAAAATAAACGCCGGTGTCAAGACCTGTTAATATGTTTAGCAAAAGAATATACGACTCAGATTCCAATTCAGCGGGATTTAGTTAGACATATACTTCACAGTGCCTTGATCAAAAAGGAAGATCATCCTCTTGTGAACTAAAAGCATCGTCATCATTCTGGTTAGTATCAGCAACCTGGTCATTTGAAGGTTCAGCATCAGATACGGCTGACTGTGACTGGTTAGCAGAACCGGAACCCTGGTCTGAATCCTGACGCTTACCCAACATTTGCATATTATCAGCAACAATCTCCGTAATATATTTTTTATTCCCGTCACGATCGTCATAAGAACGGGTTCTGATTTTACCTTCAATGTATAAAAGATCTCCTTTTTTAACATATTTTTCAGCAATTTCAGCTAGTTTGCGCCACAAAACAAGATTATGCCATTCGGTGTTTTTAACCCGTTCACCATTTCTGTTCGTATAAACTTCATTGGTGGCAAGTGGGAAATTGCAAACGGGCGTTCCACTGTCCAAACGTCGAACTTCGGGGTCTTTACCCACATTACCAACTAACATAACTCTGTTTACTGACATGATAATTCTCCTATTTTTTTATTTTTTTATTTTTTATAACGGAAATACAAGGTTACAAATTTTTAAAGTAAAGACAAAATTTAAGAATTAATATATTCATCCCGGTGATTAATTAAATACTTAACCAGCAATTCTGGCAGGGGGAAACGAAAAACATCATCTTTTTTAACGCTTAAAAATTCTCGTTGTAAAAACGCACAAGATGAATCAATCCTCAGGTGGTAAAAACGTGTGAATAACTTCTGATGGGTAAGTTGATGAACATAATCATCAGAAAAAAAAAGCAACCGTGGCTGACAATCAACAAAAAAATCCTTAAAAACCCGGCTTTTAATAAACTGCTCGGGAGGCTCACCGATTAATGTTTCAATAAGGGGAAACTGATAAAGAGAATGCCAGATATCCTTCTTTGATCGTTTCTCAATAAAGACCTGATCGCCGCAAGTAATAATCAGGTAATGAAAAAAACGCGTCCGGGCCTTCCGTTTTTTCTTTTTTACCGGAAAGGCATTAATCAAATCCTTGCTATAAGCGATACAATCATTTTTAAAAGGACAATCACTACATTGAGGATTTTGAGGCGTACACTGCATAGCTCCGAAATCCATTAATGCCTGGTTATACCGTCCCGGATCCTTACGATACAATAACTCATCAGCTTTTTGGCTAAAACGTTTTTTACCTGCATTAGAAAGGATATCATCTTCCATACCAAAAATACGCGCTAAAACACGAAAAACATTCCCATCCACCACCGCACGGGCTTCGCTAAAAGCAATAGAAGCTATAGCAGCAGCAGTATATGGGCCAATCCCTTTTAACTTTAACAACTCATCATACGAATCAGGAAAATGCCCACCGTATAAATCTTCGATTTGCGCCGCAGCAACATGCATATTCCGGGCCCTGCTGTAGTAACCAAGTCCCTGCCAGATATTCATCAATTCATCGGAGGAAGCTTGCCTGAGGGCCTTAATTGTAGGAAATTTCCTGATAAAACCGATGTAATAATCCAACCCTTGTTCAACCCGCGTTTGTTGCAAGATAATTTCAGAAACCCAAATTTTATAAGGATCTGCCGTCCTACGCCAGGGCAAATCCCTTTTATGGAATTCAAACCATTCCAGTAACTGAGAAGTAAAACCCATAAGCAATGTAATTTTACCACAAATAAAGTTGAAAAAATCATGTGAATTAAAATAAAACATATATATTTGCAATCCGAAGAAATAAAATTAAATAATTTGTTGATTATTAAAGGTATTTAGCAATGACAAAAGCAGATATTGTAAACGAAGTTTCCAGAAAAACAGGCATTGAAAAGACAGTTGTGCAAAAAACTGTAGAAGCCTTCATGGAGAATGTAAAAGAATCGCTTTCAAATAATGAAAACGTTTACTTGAGGGGGTTTGGCAGCTTTATTGTTAAAAAACGCGCCGAAAAAACAGCCCGGAACATTTCCAAAAATACCACCATCATTATTCCCGAACATTACATTCCTGCTTTTAAGCCTGCTAAAGTGTTTGTTAATGATGTGAAAAAAAATGTTAAATAAAAATTTTTTTAAGATATGCCTTGCGGAAAAAAAAGAAAAAGACATAAGATGTCGACCCATAAGCGAAAAAAACGCTTAAGGAAAAACAGACATAAGAAGAAGAAATAATTTGATATTCAAATATTCTTACACAACAAACCTAAAGTACATAAACCAACTTTGGGTTTGTTGTATTTATCACTTATGTGATTCCTTTCCCATTTTATCTTTTCCCGATATAACCGATTAAATGTTGTGAATAGAGAACTGGTCATTAATGTTTCACGCGACGAGATGGGCATAGCCCTTCTTGAAGATAAGAAACTTGTAGAACTGAATAAAGAGAAAAAAAACATTCAGTTTTCTGTGGGTGATATCTATCTGGGTCGTGTAAAGAAAATCATGACAGGGCTAAATGCTGCCTTTGTCGATATTGGTTATGAGAAAGATGCGTTTCTGCATTATCATGATCTGGGGCCCCAATTCCAGTCTTACAATAAATACCTGGAATCAATCTTCAAAAAGGCTAAAACATTGCCTTTCCAAAAATTCAAAGGAGTCCCGGACATAAACAAAAACGGCAAGATCAACAACGTGCTCAAAAGCGGACAAAAGGTACTGGTGCAAATTGCCAAAGAGCCTATTGCCAATAAAGGGCCGCGATTAAGTTCAGAGATATCCATAGCCGGACGCAACCTGATTGTCATCCCCTTTTCTGACCGGGTGTCTGTCTCACAAAAAATCGAATCCCCCGAAGAAAAAAACCGGCTTAAACAACTGCTCAAAAGCATCCGCCCAAAAAATTATGGCATCATTGTCCGCACAGCTGCCGAAGGCAAGAAAGTAGCCGAATTAGACAGCGAGCTGAGACAACTGGTAAAAAAATGGGAAACAGCTTTAATAGACATTGCCAACCTTCATCCTCCACAAATCGTTATGAGCGAGTTATCCAGATCAACAGCAATGATCAGGGATATTCTCAATGTATCATTTAATAACATCTTTATTGACGATGAAACGGTTCATGAAGAGGTCAGGGAATACATCAATGAGGTGGCTCCTGAAAAGAAAAAAATTGTTAAACAATATTCCGGCCGGACTCCCATTTTTGAGCATTTTGGCATTAATAAACAAATCAAATCATCCTTCGGGAGAATTATCCCTTTTAAACAAGGCGCATATCTAATTATTGAACATACAGAAGCATTACATGTTATCGATGTAAACAGTGGCAAGCGTTCCGAAAAAAACGATCAGGAATCAAATGCGCTGGAGGTAAATATGGCAGCGGCAGAAGAAATATCCAGACAGCTCAGGCTAAGAGATATGGGAGGGATTATTGTCGTGGACTTTATCGATATGCATACCCACGAAAACAAGCAAAAATTGTATGACCACATGCGCCAGGTTATGTCCGAAGATCGTACAAAACACAGCATTCTGCCCTTAAGCAAATTCGGACTGATGCAAATTACACGGCAACGTGTAAGGCCGGAAATGAATATTAAAACAGTTGAAAAATGCCCTACCTGCCACGGTAAAGGAGAAATCAGCCCAAGTATCCTTTTTATAGATGAATTGGAAAACAATTTGAAAAAAACCATCGAAGATAATGAGGTTAAAAAAATTATTTTAAAATTACATCCCTTTATTGCCTCTCATGTAACAAAAGGATTCTTTAATTCACTAAAAAAACAATGGCAAAAAAGATTTCATTGTAAAATCCGGATTCAACATATTTCTTCTTTTTCTTTGATGCAATATAAAATCGAAGATGAAACCGGCACCGAATTAAATCTTGAATAATATATTCTTGCTTTTGAGCGTTTCTTAATGTCCAAAACAAACATCACAGGATTAAACTATTTTTCTCAAAGGTTTTCAAAGTAAAAAGGATAATCTTCGCAGAAATTATATAATGCTTTTTTTGGAATCAAAGTTTTTTTTCATTTATTTTGTATTTATATATGAAAATATGTAGAAGGCATCATATATATTGGTCTGTTCACTTGCCCAACCGATAAACATCAAAATATAATTTAAGCCAGAAATGGTTCAGGAACAAGGAACTAAGAAAAACAAACAAAACAAAGAACAATGAAGAAACCGGTCACTTTTTCCGTTATTATGCTGCTATTGTCTCTTCCCGCAATAACACAAATCATTGAACCAGTCCATTGGTCTTTTGAAAAAGAACAAATATCAAAAGACACTTACTGGTTGCACTTCAAAGCAGAGATAGATTCGCCTTTCTACATGTACGGTATGGATATAGACGGCGAAGGCCCGATTCCAACATCCATCAACATAGAAAAAAACGAAAATATTGAGAAAATAGGCAAAATAGAAAAAGTCAAAAAAGCCAAAACAAAATTTGATCCTAATTTTGACATGGAAATACCACTCTACGGTGGTCAAGCGCATTTCAAACAAAAAATCCAATTAAAAAAAGAAACCCCACTAAAGGTAGATGGATTTGTTGAATATATGAGTTGCGATAATGAGCAATGTCTTCCACCCGCCGAAGAAACATTTACTTTCAATTTTAATCAAGATGAATCCACAGATTCAGCCAATGCCGGAGATTTCTCAGAAAAACCCAGGCAAGAAGAAGATAAAACACTCTGGGGCATTCTTCTCCTGGCAATGCTTGGAGGATTAGGTGGAATTTTCACCCCCTGTGTCTATCCAATCATTCCACTGACAGTCTCCTATTTTATGCGAGGTGGGTCCAACCGGCGAAAAGCCATCTTTGATGCCCTCTTCTTCGGTTTTTCTATCATATTTATTTATACCTTCATCGGCTTAATCATTGGCCTGACAGGCATCGATTTCACAGGCACACTGGCATCACACTGGCTTGCCAACGCCATCTTTTTTATTATATTCCTTCTGCTGGCCCTCTCATTCTTTGGCATGTTCGAGATTATGCTGCCAACAAAATGGTCTAATAAAATAGACCAACAAGCAGACAAAGGTGGACTGCTCGGGCCATTTTTTATGGCGCTCGCCACAGTTGTTATTTCATTTTCCTGCACAGGGCCAATTGTTGGCATTTTACTCGGCAAGGCCACCCAGGGTGAAATAATAACCCCTGTGATAGGTATGTTTGGATTTTCTTTTGTTTTTGCACTTCCTTTTACAATTTTTGCCATATTCCCTTCCATGTTAAAAAACCTGCCAAAATCCGGAGGCTGGCTCAATGCAGTAAAGGTTGTAATTGCGTTTATCCTGCTTGCATTAAGCATGACATTCCTCAGCAAAATTGACCAGGTTTACCACCTGGATATCCTGCCCAGGGAAATATTTTTAGCTCTATGGATCAGCATTTTCACGCTCATGGGGCTGTACCTCCTGGGTAAATTCAAGTTTTCTCATGACCCCGACCTGCCTTACCTGAGTGTCGGCAGAGTCATGTTAGCAGTACTGACTTTCGCGTTTGTTTTTTACTTATTACCAGGATTAATCGGAGCTCCTTTAAACAATTTATCTTCGGTGCTGCCACCAAAAACAGAGCAACAATTTTCTCTTAACCAGGCATCAACACAGCATGACGAGCAGGAAAAAAAAGGAATCTGCGGAGAATCCAAATACAGCGACTTTTTACATCTCCCCCATGGCCTAAACGGTTATTTTGATTATGACCAGGGCATGGCATGTGCAAAAGAACAGGACAAACCCGCTTTTATCGTATTTAAAGGACATTCCTGTAGCAAATGTAAAGAAATGGAAGCCAAAATATGGGCTGACTCCAAAGTTCTTAGCCTGCTGAAAGAAGAATATGTCGTGATCGCTTTATATACCGATGAAAAGAAAAAACTCCCGGAAGAAGAATGGGTGACTTCGGAACGTGATGGCAAACGCAAAAAAAGTATTGGCAAAATTTTCGGGGACATGCAAATGACTTCTTTCAACACCAATACCATTCCGTTTCATGCTATACTACATCCAGACGGAACCAAAATTGCTACTCTTGATTACACATCAAGTAAAGAAGAATTTCTCAATTTTCTCCAGGAAGGAATAAAACAGCATTCAAATTCAATCAAAAAAGACAATAATACTTCATCACCTTCTCCTAAAATTGAAACAAGAGAACTGGAAGTACAATAAAATCCAAATTCTGATATTACCCCATAAAAAAATTCCCGTTCACTGCTTATTTAAAGAAGGAGAGAGGGCTGGTTTATTAATATGGTTCTACCCTTATTTTAATGGTTAAATATTTAAATGATATAAGACACTGTT
>CAZSGN010000078.1:0-11849 GCA_964606415.1 uncultured Bacteroidales bacterium | reverse complement strand
TCTCATATAATTTTTTATAAAACCATTCCATTCTAATTCGTCAAAGTAGAATTTTTAAAAAAAAAGGTATTTACTGGCTAAGCTGCAAGTATTTCTTTCTTCTTTTGTGTATACAAAGACACCAGGATCAATACCAGGAATGATAAAGGGATTGAGATAATCCCCGGGTTATCCAAAGGTATCCAGGCAGCCTCAGGATGCAGGCCATAACGCTCAAACATCGTTGGCGATACCAGTATAATACCAACCGAAGACACCACGCCTGTAGTAATTGAAGCGGCAATCCCCCTGGCTGTTGTTTTGTTCCAGAAAAGTATCATGATAATGGCCGGCAAATTTGCTGATGCTGCTACTGCAAAAGCAAGACCAACTAGGAAAGAAACATTCATCCCTTTGAAAAGGATTCCAAGGATAATAGCGAAAATACCAACGCTAAAGGCTGCCAGTTTTCCTGCCAGCACTTTCTTTTTATCACTCATTTTCAGGTTAAAATAATTGTCCAGTAAATCATGAGCAATAGCGCCTGACGAAGCAACAATCAGGCCACTAACTGTTCCCAGAACAGTGGCAAATGCAATGGCAGAGATGATAGAAAACAGTCCTACTCCAAAGTATTTAGCCAACAAAGGTGCCGACATGTTACTGCTTTCGACATCAAGCACCCCATTAACCATAGCGCCCAATCCCATGAACAATGTTAAAATATAAAACAGACCAATGGCCCCAATAGCAACGATGGTCGATTTTCTGGCATCACGCTGACTGGGAACAGTGTAGTAACGAATAAGAATATGTGGCAAAGCAGACGTTCCGAGAAATAGTGCCAACATAAGTGAAATAAAATTTATTTTCTCCCATGGAGATGCTCCCATAATTTTAAATCGCAGCCCGGGTTTCATCACATCTCCACCACTGGTTAGATTTTGATACCAGGCAGTAATCTTATCATCTTCATGAGAAAAGCTCATTTTTTCGAAACGGATAACTTCACTTTCTTCCAGGTGACGAATAAAACTAAAAGCATCTAAAGGCCCTGTTTTTTCTACTTCTTCTCCATTGACAATGACCCTGTTTAAATGCCCCACCTGGTAGAACTGTCGTTCATCGCGAAGGGCACCGTTGTAAAGCGTATTACCATCAGCCTGTTCTGTCATGGACAACATTTCATCCAGCACCCATTGTCCGTTTGACTGATTAAGCATAAACCATCGATAGTTCTCCCCCACGGATACCTGTACCATTGTTTTTCCATGCTCTTCTACCACATCCAGGATACTATATCCGGGCTCATCAAGAATAATATCCCCCTCACTAACCTTTACATCAAGTTGAATATATTCGTGGTAATCGCCACCCGGAGACAGGTTTAACCCGTTTTTCAAAATATATCCAGTCAAGATAATGGATAAAATAATCAGCAAGCCTCCTTTTATAAATTGCACATAAGTAGTTGAGGTCATACCTGCAGTGGCAACAATGAAAATAACAACAGAGCCTACAATAACAACACCTGCCCAATGAGGAAGGCCCAATAACGGAACAACCAGGTCCCCTGCACCAACCATCTGCGGAATCAGGTAAAAGATAGATACAACCAAGGTACTTATAGACGCTGTGAGCTTGATACCCCGCGAATTGTAATTGGCATCCAGGGCATCAGTAAAAGTAAATTTGCCCATTCGCTTAAGCGGTTCAGCGACAATAAATAACGCTACAACCCAACCTCCAAGAAAACCGATTGAATAAAGGAAACCATCATAGCCACTAAAGGCAATCATTCCACAGATACCTAAAAAAGAAGCAGCAGAAAGGTAATCGCCGGCAAAAGCCACCCCATTAACAGCCCAATGAATTGTGCCTCCGGCAGCATAATAACTGGCAGCTGTTTTTGTTTTTCGGGCAAAATAAAAAGAAAGAGCCAATACAAGAGCAACAAATATGGTGAAAATCAATACTGCACCAGTTGAAACATCGTAAATCATGATATGGCCTCCTTCTCGTTAAATTTATCTTCAAGTCTTGAGCATACAAGATGATAGACAAACCCCATAATAATAGCAAGTAATATCAGGCCAAAGCCATAGGTAATAGCCAGATTGAGTCCAAAGACCACCTGCACACTTAATAGTTCAGGAAAGGTAACCGCCAGGGCAACAAAGCCCGCGTAGAGAAAAAAATAGACAAAAAACAACTTAATCCCAAGTTTGCTTTTAGCCTTCGAGGATTTATCCTCTTTCAGGGAGACAGCAGGTTCATGTAACATTTTAGTGGATTATTTTCTATTAAAATTAAGATCAGCAAAAAGCATCTATATATTTTTTAAAAATCAAAAGTATGGATTTATGTTTGCTGAAAATGATTAATTAAGTTGTAATCTAACATTGATTTACAACAACTTTTATATATTTGTTATTTATTTAAATTGATAATTCCAATATTTTTGCATTTTGATTTCTGCATTTTATAGATTAGTATGGCTATCTTTTCTTCTATCCAAAACTGTTAATAATGAAGTTCAATAAGTCCGTATCGTGTCAATCCTGTGCCAATCATTGTGATATTCATCAATCAATTACTAAGGATGAACATTTTTCTGCCGCATCTTTAAAGCCCTTGCATGCTTATTATAAAAAAAACGAGCATATTTGCAAGCAAGGTTCGCAGGTAACCCATGCCATTTACCTTACTAAGGGCAGTGCCAAGTTGTACATCGAAGGGATTAATAACCGCAACATCACCCTGTATATTTTAACACCGAATAGTTATATTGGCCTTTTGGCTTTTTTTGAAACACCCTATTATTCTTATTCGGTGACAGCGCTAGAAGAAGCAGAGATATGTATGATCGAACTGGATTTTGTAAAGCGCTTATACATCCAGAATCATGATTTTCTCATTCGCCTGAATCAGGCATTTGGCAAATCGGTGAGTTCTATTATGCGGAAAATCATCACCCTTAATCAAAAGAATATTCGTGGACGCATAGCAGACAGTTTGCTATACCTGGCTGAACTGAATAAATCAGATCGTTTTAGCCTTTTATTAACGAGAAAAGATCTGGGTGAGCTCTCAGCCATTTCCGAAGAGAACTGTGTCAGACTATTGACCGAATTCCGGAAAGAGGGTTTTATACAAGTGGAGGGCAGACATATCACCCTCCTGGAAAAAGGATTACTTAAAAAAATCAGCGAATTCGGGTAAATTCCAGTCTCTCAGCTCATTTTATTCTAATGCTATCTTCTTTTAAGAACAAAAATACTCTTCCTTGAAATTCATTTTTTAATGATGAGTCTCCTGATTTTAAATGTACTTTTTTGTTTTGTCATGTAATAAAAAACTTACTAAAAAACCTCCATAACCATCTTGCCATGAGAGAAATTTTTATAATGCTTCCCTTTTGTTTTTATCCATGCTTGGAGGGAGGGCGTAGGCTTACGGATCGGCCAGGAAAAGCATGTTTTTGCTTACAAGATAATCTGTAAAAACTCCATCGAAAAAAAAATACTACAACTGAAAAAGTCGATCTCGAATGAACAAGGATTTGTCAATCAATTAAACAGGAAAGATCTGGCCTTTTTGTTACGATAAAAAATATTCTTCACATCATCTTAACCCAAAAATACATATTAGGATTAGCCTGCGCAAACCCCATCTTTTTATAAAGATTTTGGGCAACAAAATTATCCTCACGCACCTCCAAAGTAATTTTAGAACAACCAAGTTCTGTTGCTTCTTTCTCTATAGCAGCCATCAGTAGTCGGCCAACATTATTATGCCGGTACCTATAATCCACTACCAGATCATGTATATTAATAAATCGCCTGGCAGCAAATGTAGAAAAATTAACAAAAGTATTTATTAAGCCAACATATTCGTTACCAAGGCATGCAAGCAGCGCCACTAAATTTGCCTGATCTCGCAAACCTTCAATTAAGTCATTTTCCTGCTTCTGATTAAAAGGAACTGTTCCCCCCATTGGATCAAGCATATATATACGCATTAACCTTTTAACAGCATTACAATGATCATTATCATAAAAATTGACTCGTTCAATTTCGAGCTGATCCCGGATACTTAAATCTTTTGACATCAATATTATATTTTTTAATTCTTGTTCCCATCATACGTTCTGTAATATTGAGTTGTCTAGCAGCTGCCAACATATTCCCCTTCGTAGAAACCAGGGTATCAATGATAATTTGTTTTTCCATTTTTTCCACAATGCTTTTAAGCGTACCTTTCTTGGCTGAATCGGTTGATTCAGCGGTTTGCAAAGTTGGCGGCAGATTATATGAATGAATTACTCCATCCGTGCTAAGAATAGCAGCCCGCTCGATACAATTTTCCAGCTCCCTGACATTTCCCGGCCAATGATAAACCATTAGCATATCTATTGCTCCTGATGTTATACGTTTAACATTTGTTTGATTATTTCTATTGCATTTTTCAATAAAAAAATCTACCAGGGAAGGTATATCATTAATCCGTTCCCTAAGCGGAGGAATATAAACAGGAAAAACATTAATTCTATAATAAAGATCCGATCTAAACTTACCATCTCGAATAGCTTTTTCAAGATTCTTGTTAGTTGCTGCAATAATCCGGACATCTACAAACATTGTCTTGTTTCCTCCCACCCTTTGAATTTCCTTCTCCTGCAATGTTCGCAATAGTTTAGTCTGTGTCAAAAGTGGCAGATCACCAATTTCATCAAGAAAAAGTGTACCACCATGCGCTTGTTCGAAGCGACCTTGCCTGGCTTGATCAGCCCCTGTAAAAGCACCTTTCTCATGACCAAACAATTCGCTTTCGATAAGAGTATCCGGCAACGCGCTGCAATTCACTTTCACAAAAGCACCCTTCCCTCTTTCAGAAGCCTGATGAATAGCATCAGCAATCAACTCCTTTCCAACACCACTCTCTCCACGAATTAAAACAGTTGCATTGGTTTTAGAAACACGAGAGATCATCTTATACAAATCCTGCATTATACCTGAATTCCCTATAATATTTCCGGGTTTACAATTCAATTGAAGTTCACCCTGCAGTTTTTGATTCTCTTCACGCAACCTTTCAATTTCCTCAATTTTTTCTTGCCTGACCAAAACTGCCCTCGCAATCATAGATCCTACAATGCTTAAAACCCTAACATCACGTTGCACTATATATTTTTTAGAAAACAACCGATAAATAGATATTGCGCCAACAGTTTCCTCCGAAACTTTGAGGGGCACACATAAAAAAGATATATCCTTACGGTCAGGAGTTAGCAAACGTGTTTTTGTTTTATTAAGAAAGCGTTTATCTTCCATAATTTTCTCAATAAATACAGTCTCACCTGTTTTAATTACCTCGCCGATGATTCCTTCACCAACCTTATATCTAACTTTTGCTTTGGTTTCCTCACTAACTCCAGCACCAGTTTCTATAAATATTTCCGATTTTTCTTTATTAAGAATAGTCAGCAAAGATCTTTCAGCATCAATATAATCCGTTAGCGCTTCCATAGCAGGTTTAAGTACCTCCATAATATTTTTATTGTTATTTATCATCTGACTGATATCAAACAATAAAGGGAGATCAATATCTCCAAAACAAGTCATGCCAGTGCGCTCACAAAAAACACTCATCTCCATTAATTATTAAATCCACACAAATCTAAAAATAAATTATAACCAAATATAACAATTTCCTTTATTTTTATAAAAAATATTATAGATAATAGCATTTTTACAATATAACCCCTATAATTATCATTATAATCACAAAAATATATCATTATTTTTATAATAAAACTTTAAATTTTCTACATAAATGTTATTTAGTGATATTTTCTATTACATAAATGTAATATTTATATTTCATTATAATTTTCTCAAATTAAATACAATACTATTAAGTATTGATCACTAATAACTTAATAAAAAAGTGTGTTTTTTTTCAAATTTTTGGCACATAAAATGTTTAAGTGATTTACAGATTTTTACAATAATTTATAAATGGAGGAATTAATTATGAGAAAAATTGCAATTTATGGCAAAGGTGGAATAGGAAAATCTACCACCACACAAAACACAGTAGCCGGACTGGCAGAAATGAAAAAAAATGTTATGGTGGTAGGCTGTGACCCCAAAGCGGATTCTACCCGTCTTCTTATGGGTGGATTATCTCAAAAAACCGTACTGGACACCCTTCGTGAAGAAGGAGAAGATGTCGAGCTGGAAGACATCCTTAAACCAGGATACGGATCATCTTCCTGTGTCGAATCCGGAGGCCCCGAACCCGGCGTTGGATGTGCAGGGCGCGGTATTATTACAAGCATCAATATGCTAGAACAATTAGGCGCCTACGATGAAGATAAGTCTTTGGATTACGCTTTTTATGATGTGCTGGGAGATGTAGTCTGCGGAGGTTTTGCCATGCCTATCAGGGACGGAAAAGCCAAGGAAATATACATTGTTGTATCCGGTGAAATGATGGCCATGTATGCAGCCAATAACATCTGCAAGGGCATTGTCAAGTTCACCGAAAGCGGTGGTGTTCGATTGGGTGGATTAATCTGCAACAGCCGGATGGTAGACAATGAATATGAAATGATCCAGGAGCTTGCAAAAAAACTGGGAACACAAATGATCCATTTTATACCAAGAGACAACATGGTTCAGCGGGCTGAAATCAACAGAAGAACGGTCATCGAGCATGCACCTGATCATCCTCAGGCAGATGAATACCGGGCTCTGGCGAAAAAAATAGATGAGAACGAAATGTTCGTGGTGCCAAAACCACTTGAAATTGAAGAACTGGAGGACCTGTTAATAAGACATGGTATTCTTGATGTTGAACCCAAAGCTTAGGAGGACAAAACCATGCAAATGATAAGAGCCATTGTAAGACCAGAAAAAGTCAGCCCGGTAATGAAAGCACTTTTCGAAGCGGGATATGTTGCCGTCACCCGAATACCAGTTGTAGGAAGAGGAAAACAAAGAGGGATTAAACTCGGAGATATCACTTATGATGAATTGCCAAAAGAGCTATTGATCATTGTTGTCGAAGATGAAGACAAGGACTTTGCCATCAAAACAGTCATCCAAGCGGCAAGATCGGGAGAAAAAGGAGCTTACGGCGACGGGAAAATATTCGTCATGCCAGTTGAAGAAGCATATACCATCAGCAGAGCTAGTAAAGAACTATAAAAACAGAAAGCAATGAAAATGATCATGGCAATCATCAGGATCGAAAAAATCAACGAAACAAAAAAAGCGCTTTCTGACGCTGGAATACCAGCTTTTTCAGCTAGTGGAAGGGTATTTGGCCGAGGAAAGGGTAATTATGACGCAAAAGTACTTGATGGAGTTAAGCAAGAAATTCCTGAAGCTTTAAGCCAAATGGGCCCAGAGCCCAGGCTTAGAGCCCACAGGCTGATTACCGTTGCAGTTAGCGATAAACAGGTTAAATCTACTATTGAGAGCCTCATAAAAGCTAATAAAACAGAGACACCGGGCGATGGAAAAATATTTGTCCTGCCCCTTAACGATACTGTGAGGATAAGAACCGGTGAAAATGGTGAAACAGTTATTTAATCTTTCAATTATGAGCAATAAAAAAGAAAAAAAGGAAAGAACCCAGGAACTGAAAGAAGAAATCCTTTCCAAATATCCGGGTAAAATCGCCAAAAAAAGAGCCAAAGCGATGGTTCTAAACAACAAAGAAGCACCACCCGAAATCCAGGCCAACGTAAGAACAATACCAGGCATCATTACCCAAAGAGGTTGCACTTATGCTGGTTGTAAAGGTGTCGTCCTTGGCCCAACACGCGATGTACTAAACCTTACTCATGGCCCCATAGGCTGTGGATTCTACAGTTGGTTAACCAGAAGAAACCAAACAAGACCTGAATCAGAACAAGACGATAATTTTATGACATACTGCTTTTCAACCGATATGCAAGATGAAAATATTGTTTTCGGAGGAGAAAAAAAGTTGGAAATGGCCATACGCGAAGCTTATGAAACATTTAAACCTAAGTCTATTGCTATCTTTGCAACCTGTCCTGTAGGCCTAATCGGTGATGACATCCATACAGTGGCCAAAAAGATGAAAGAAGAACTAGGTATTAATGTATTTGGTTTTAGCTGCGAAGGATACAAAGGCGTCAGCCAAAGCGCAGGTCATCACATCGCCAACAACGGCTTATTCACCAATATTATCGGCCGAAACGAAGAAACACTGGAAGGTAAATACAAAGTAAACTTGCTAGGTGAATATAACATTGGTGGAGATGCATTCCTAATTGAAGAATTATTCAACGAGCTGGGGATCACCCTTCAATCCACTTTTAGCGGAAACTCTTCCATTGAAGGCTTCGAAAGAGCTCACACCTCAGACCTTAACATGGTGATGTGCCACAGGTCCATTAACTACATTGCCGATATGATGGAGGAGAAATTTGGTATACCATGGATCAAAGTAAATTTTATCGGCGCGGAGGCAACTGCCAAATCGCTGCGTAAAATCGCCGAGTACTTTGAAGATCAGGAATTAATCGACAAAGTAGAAGAAGTGATCAAAAGAGAGATGAAAAAAGTCAAAGCTACAGCCCAGAATGTTAAAAAAAACACCGAAGGTAAACTGGCAATGCTTTTCGTAGGTGGATCAAGAGCACATCACTATCAAGAACTATTCCGTGAAATCGGTATGGAAACAATTGCTGCCGGCTATGAATTCGCTCATCGCGATGACTATGAAGGCCGGGAAGTACTGGACAGCATTAAATTAGATGCTGATAGCCGTAACATTGAAGAACTTAATGTTGAAAAAGATCCCAAAAGGTATAAGGAAAGAATCAGTGCAGAAAAAAGAAAAGAGCTCGAAGAAAAAGGGGTTCCTTTTAAAGATTACGAAGGCATGATGAAGGAAATGGATGATGATGCCCTGGTCATTGATGACATTAGCCAATGGGAAACAGAAAAGATTATTGAACACTATAAACCAGCTGTTTTCTGTGCTGGCATCAAAGAAAAATACGGAATACAAAAAATGGGAGTACCCATGAAACAACTTCATAGTTACGATTATGGAGGGCCTTTCGCCTCCTTCGATGGAGCCATCAATTTTTATAAAGACATGGAACGCATCGTGGGTACAAAAGTATGGCAATTGATAAAAGCGCCATGGCAAAGCCAGCCAGAATTAGTCGGTGAAGTGACATATGAAAAATAATGATCAAAAAAATGGAGGAATCATGCTATTACGACACACAACAAAAGAGATAAAGGAGCGCAATGCTTTATCGGTAAACCCGGCAAAAACATGCCAACCAGTCGGTGCAATGTACGCGGCACTGGGAGTACACAAATGTTTCCCGCACAGCCATGGCTCCCAGGGATGCTGCGCTTACCACAGAAGTATGCTAACCCGGCATTACAAGGAACCTGTTATGGCCGGCACGAGCTCATTTACCGAAGGGGCATCCGTTTTCGGAGGCCAGGCAAATCTAACACAAGCGATTAACAACATTTTCTCAATTTACGAACCAGATATTATCGCAGTGCATTCAACCTGTCTATCAGAAACCATCGGCGATGATTTGGAACAGATTATCCGGAACGCAAAAAATGACGGGAAGATTCCATTGGGCAAACATGTAGTTAAAGCCAATACACCAAGCTATGTAGGAAGCCATGTTACTGGTTATGCCAACATGGTAAAAGGTTTCATTAAAGGTTTTAGTGAAACAACGGGTGAAAAAGTTAAACGTCTAAACATCCTAAGCGCATGGGTTGAACCATCGGATATGCGGGAGATTAAAAGGCTTGCTGATTTAATGAATATAGATTACACTATGCTCCCTGACACATCTGACGTACTGGACGCACCCATGACCGGCAGGCATGAAATGTTCCCAAAAGGAGGCACCACTATTCCCGACATTGTTGGGATGGGTGATGCAAAACACACCATTGCCCTCGGACACTGGTGTTCCAGAGATGCAGCCATAGAGCTGGAGAATAAATGCAAAGTGCCCTTTACCATAGAAGATGTACCTATTGGATTAAGAGCTACCGACCGTTTTATCCAATCACTCTCAAAAAACGCAAGCAAAAATGTTCCGGAACAAATCAATGACGAGCGCGGAAGACTACTGGATATGATAACAGACATGCACCAATACTTACACGGTAAACGCGTAGCTCTTTATGGCGACCCAGACACACTAATCCCGTTAAGCGAATTCTTTGTAGATATGGAGATGAAACCTGTATACATAGTAAGTGGAACACCAGGCAAACACTTTATCAAAAGAATGGAAAATATTTTGGAAAAGGTACCTGAAGCAAAATTCGAAAATGGCAAAGGAGCTGACATGTTCAAAATGCACCAATGGATCAAAAACGAGCCTGTAGACCTTCTAATAGGCAATACATACGGCAAATATATTGCCAGGGATGAAAATATTCCTTTTGTCAGAATGGGGTTTCCAACTGTAGACCGGGTAGGGCACAGCTACTTTCCAACAACAGGATACCTTGGCGCAATGAGACTCCTGGAAAAAATACTAGGTGTTTTTATGGACAAACAAGACGCAGAGAGTCCTGAAGAAAGTTTTGAGCTTGTTATGTAAATAATTACAAAAATAACAATCGGGTAAGCACACCCTTTTTACAGCTTAAATCTAAAATATAAGTTATGGAAAAGATATTAAAAGGCCGCGAAAAACAAATCTGGACAAAAGGGATGGACAGCTACGATATTGAATGCACCAAAGCCAGCCTTGCTGGTTCGGTTAGCCAACGAGCATGCGTTTTTTGTGGCTCAAGGGTCGTGCTTTACCCGATTGTTGATGCACTCCATATTATTCACGGCCCTGTTGGCTGTGCTGCTTACACCTGGGATATCCGGGGAGCATTGTCCTCCGGGCCAGAAATACACCGTTTGAGTTTCTCGACAGACCTCAATGAAGACCAGGTTATTTTTGGCGGGGAGAAAAAGCTTTATTTTTCATTGATAGAACTGATTGACAAACATCAACCTAAATCAGCTTTTGTTTATTCAACATGCATTGTAGGACTTATTGGTGATGATGTTGCCTCGGTATGTAAGAAAGTAGAAAAAGAAAAAGGCATTGACGTGATTCCTGTTGAGGCACCAGGATTTGCAGGCAGCAAGAAAGATGGCTACAAAGTGGCCTGCGATGCCATTGGCAAATTGGTAGGGCAGGCTCCCGACAAATCAGTCCCGGAGAGTATTAATATTTTGGGCGATTTTAATCTTGCCGGTGAATTATGGCTACTGATGGATTATTACCAAAAAATGGGCGTGAAAGTCATTGCCACCATAACAGGTGACGGCAGGGTCGATGCCATTAAAAATGCACACAACGCCAGTCTTAACCTGGTGCAATGCTCCGGATCCATGATCAACCTGGCCAGAGATATGAAGGAAAAATACAATATCCCTTTTCAGCGAGTTAGTTATTTCGGCATTGAGGATATGTCGGATGCCCTTTATGAGGTAGCACGTTTCTTTGACAACCAACAAATGATGGAGAAGGCAGCTGAACTGGTAAAAAACGAGTTAACCACCCTCCTTCCAGCTCTCGAGCCTTATAAAAAAGAATTAACAGGGAAAAAAGCCGCCATTTACGTCGGGGGGGCTTTTAAAGCAATATCCCTTATCAAAGCACTAAGACTCATTGGCATGGAGACAGTGATGGTTGGATCACAAACAGGAAATAAAGACGATTATGCGACCATGAAAGAGCTTTGTGACGAGGGAACAATTATTCTGGATGATTCAAACCCCAATGAGCTTTCAAAATTCACCAAAGAAACAGGTGCAGATATTTTTAT
>CAZSGN010000077.1:0-11914 GCA_964606415.1 uncultured Bacteroidales bacterium | reverse complement strand
TCAATATTAGAAAGCTTCTTACTCCTTACTCCTTAACTTTCGTCTCCTTCTTATAACTTAACCCTAATCCCCGGCCCGATAAGGAAGAATGGTTGTCCTGCTTTTAACAGGTAGCCGCCGCCCAGGAATAAAGGAAAAGAAAGTTTGGTGTCTTTCGTGGTTGGGTAAACACTGCCCAGTATAACCGCTCCAAGGTCCTGATTCGCGTTATCTGTGAAGTTAAAGGTGTTTAATGCAATAAAGCCTGCACCAAAACGGTAAGGCCTGAATTTGGCAATTTTATCAGGATGGTAAAAGCTGAATTGTGCGATCATGGCCATGGAAATACCTCCCAGGTTGCCGAAGTCAACTTCTTCGTATGTCTCACCCTCGTCATTGGTCTTTTCTTGTTTGTATACGGTGATTAATCCTGCGGGAAAAGAAACTTCCACGTCAAATTTGTACTTCTTACCCTGGATAATTTCAATTTCCTTGCTTTTGGTTCCTTTATTATACTTGTCTTCAATATGTGATGCCTGTATTGAAATCCTGGACCATTCGGGAAGGTCATAAGTTTTTGTTCTTAAATAATCGTTTAGTCTTAAATCGTCATTAAAGCAGTTTTCTTTATCATAATATTCATAACGGGGAGATTTTTCACTTGGACAGACAACGATCTTGTCAATGGTTTTCATTTCTAAAAGTTTCCCGTCTTTATCTGTAATACGAACCTTAAAATTAAGGTATTGTTTACCATGCAGTTGGTGGTGGTCAATCAAAAAACGTTTAAAGTTAAAAGCAACATCTTTAATCGTGGGATAATAAGTAATAGGGGCTCTGATCCCGGATAACTTTTTTCGAGGCCCATAGTCGACATATGCAAAATCAAAGTCTCGGGGCTTTTCGTATTCTTCAACTTTTAAGGAGTGATTGGTTAATTCATTATGATTGAATAAACGAATTTTGGTTTTAGATATGTCTTCCGGAATATGAAACTTACTTTCAATCCGTTCATCTGTTTTGACCAGTGAGTCTGGTGACAGTTGATTCAGTTCCTCAAAGCGGAATTGGCCTTTTAGCAAGCCTTCTCCGTTTAACCGGACAAAAATGGTTTCGCCCGGGTGAACTTTGGTGGAAGATTGCCAGTCTTTTCCGGGTCTTAATACCTGAATATTATTAATGGTGGTTTTTGGGGTAATGTTAAAATTGGTGATGAATTGGGGGGTGTCGCCATCCTTAATATAAAGGTATCCTTCTGATTTTTTATGATAATTGAAGACTCTTAACCAACAAAGCACTTTATTGCTGGCCAGGTAGCTACGGGTATAAATTTCGCCAATCAGCGGACCGCCTGGTTCTTCTTGGTTCTCGATGCGGTAAGTTTTATTTAATTTTAGTTTTCTGCTGTTGTCAATTTGTATTTCTATTCCTTCTAAGCGATTTTTTTCAGTTAGCGTAACGCTGCCAGGGCTTATGTTTAAAAATTGTAATCGGCCCTTTTTAACATTGAAATGATGCGAAATAGGGGGGAGCTGATGACTTATTTTTCCATCTTTGAGCATTGGTTTTTTTGTCTTTAATTCCAGTTGAAGCTTGTTTTCTCCTGTTTCGTTGGGAATAAGATGGAGCCGGAGTTGCTGAAATGTTTCAGATACCCGGTAATCGATGGTTCCGCTCTTTTTCCATGTTTTAGGGTAAATAATATTTTCTTTTCGGTTGGTTATCAGCTCAAATACTTTTTCTTCGCCAATGTATAGCTGATCGCTAAGTGGTTTAAATTGTAATATGGTGCGAGTAAAGGGTAGCAGAGACAGCTGATAAATGCTGGATCCAGTGTCTTTGTTTGTTTTTATGGCAAAAGTAAGATGGAGGAATTCGCTGTCTGTGAGCTCGTTGAATTGTATTTTTAGTTCGTGATGATCAGGAGCGGGTTGAATAATAGAATCAATAATCTTAAAGTCCTGTGAAGGCAATAAATAAATGCTCTTGATATTGATGTTTTCTTTTTGTTTTAGGTGGATGAGAACGGTTTCTTTTTCTTTTTTGTATTTAAAGTATAGATGTGGGATGCCATTCTTATGTATTGTATCACTAGGGTAAGAGAATGACCCGCTGTCTGTTTGTATTTTAAGCGATGAAAAAATATCTGCTAAATCAGACGGTTGAGCTGATAAAAGCGTTGTTTTAAAAATGGCTATTGTTATTATAAGCAAAAACCTTGTCATGTTATGCCTTGTATTTATTTGATGTGGAGAAGGGCAAAAGCTTGATATGGTAGATAATCAAAAATTTTATGGGTTGATGAGCTGATCCGGGCCAAGGATCAAAACATCCATGTCATTGATCTTATCCAGTTTAAATGATAAGTTCTTTTTTATGTTTTCAAGTTTTTCTTTATTTATACTATTGTAAGCTTCAAGGAAATCCTGGTCACTGCCTATAACGATCAATATTTTATCCTGACCTGCATTTTTTTCAAAATACTCATAAATCTTATTGAATTTTGTTGAAGTGGTGAAGGTGTAACTGGCGCCTTCATCCATCATGCGGTGCTTAATATATTTATCGTTGATCAGGAAGCGTATAATATTATTCTTAGAGCCAAAAATAGTCACGCTGGATATTGGTTCGCCATCAACTTGGAAAATATCACTTCTACCTTCATTCAATTGAATCTTGGCAACTTTATCCGGGTGTTTGAATATAGATGTGTCCTTGATGCTTTGAGAAACAAAAACTTTAAGGTTATTGATTTCTTCGAGCTGAAAGGTGCCAGAGCGCTTGGCAGGAGTATTAAATACTTTATCGTGAATGATTTGATAAGCATTACTGTCACTCGTGACGATCAGTATTTTATTGGTGTCATTAAGCAACGATTCTTTTTTTTCGAGGGTTGATATTGTATCTTTTTTGTCAAATAAAAAGTTATATACGATACCTTTATCCATTTGATGCTGAATGTATTTATCATTGATCAGGAATTTAATTACATTTTCACGGTTTCCGTAAATATAGGCCTGCTCGATGTTTCGGTCATTTATTTGTAATACATCACTATGTCCTTCTTCCAAAATAATCCTGACTACTTTGTCGCTCTCTTGTGCAAATAAACATGTCCCGCTTAATAGAAGGAGCGAAAAAACCATCTTCATCTTATTCATCAGTTGCTTCATTTTATTGAATTCTGTTTACCTCGTTATTACGTGAAGTTATAAAAAATGTTGCATTTTTCACTTTCCTGTAACAAAATTAATAATAATTAAAGGAACCTCGCCTTTTCCTTTAATATATTAAAAAATGTTTCGCATTAGATTTTTTTGACTTGTTCGTCTTTAACTGATTTGTTCTTATTACAACTGTCCGAACAAATAATATCACTGTCGTCCGGTAAACATTAATGCACACCCCTGCATCTACTGCAAATCGTTTTATTCAAATGACCGAAGTGAGTAATCGTTCAATATGGGTTCTGATTATTAATTAAGACAGTCCTGAAAATTAGGTGATTTAATGTGTTAAAGTAGAACTAAATTTAATATTTAAGAAAAAGTTTCGTGAATTTTGATTAAATTCGGAAAATTCAAATATTGATTTTCAGAGGTTTAATTTCTTAAAACCTTATTTTTCTCAAAATCTTCGGACAGATGTGTTATAAAATAGTAATTTAGCTTTATTAAAATGACTAAAATATGGCAACAAAAGTAAGTGGTTTAATATCGGTTGATGTAGAGAAATGCAAGGGCTGCAAAGTCTGTGAATCAGTATGTCCCAAAGATGTGATTGGGTTTTCATCTGAAGTAAATGCGAAGGGTTTTCATTATGCTTATATGATCAACCCCGGGGCATGCATTGGCTGTGCTAATTGTGCAATTGTTTGTCCTGATGGCGTTATTACTGTATATAGAAAAAAATATAAAAATATTTCTGAATAATCATGGATGAGATTCAGTTAATGAAAGGAAATGAAGCCATTGCCGAGGCTGCTATCAGGGCTGGTTCAGATGCCTACTTTGGATATCCTATTACACCGCAGTCTGAAATTATGGAGTATCTGACTTTGCAGAAAACAGAAGAAAGGACAGGCATGGTTGTCTTGCAGGCGGAAAGTGAAATAGGCGCCATTAATATGGTTTATGGTGCTGCCGGAACAGGCAAGAGAGTTATGTTATCTTCTTCATCCCCTGGCATAAGCTTAATACAGGAGGGGATGTCCTACCTGGCGGGGGGTGAATTACCTTGCCTGATTATTAATGTGATGCGAGGGGGCCCGGGATTAGGGACTATTCAGCCTTCTCAGGGGGATTATTTTCAGGCAACCCGTGGAGGAGGGCATGGGGATTATAGAACACTTGTGCTGGCTCCTTCATCTGTCCAGGAAATGGCCGATTTTGTTCCGCTTGGCTATGAGCTGGCTTTTAAATATCGTAATCCTGTCCTTATCCTTGCTGATGGAATGATTGGTCAAATGATGGAAAAGGTTCGGTTTAAAAAGCCTGTTCCTCGTTTGACAGAAAAACAGATCAAAGAAAAATTTCCATGGGCTGCACTTGGTCGGAATGGTCGGGATCAAATTGTTCATAAGTCGGTGGAGCTTGATTCCGAAGTACAGGAACAAAATAATTTTAAGTTGATTCATAAATATGAACAAATGGCTCGGGAGGATGTTCGCTGGGATGAATATTATACCGAAGATGCAGAGGCTGTTATTGTTGCTTATGGCTCTGCTTCCCGAATAGGCCTAAGGGCGGTTGAAATGGCTCGGGACGAAGGATTAAAGCTGGGAATGGTCAGGCCTGTCACCTTATTTCCTTTCCCCGTAAAGGCCATTGATAAACTGGCTGACCGGGTAAGTGCTTTTCTT
This sequence comes from uncultured Bacteroidales bacterium, assembly GCA_964606415.1. Classification (GTDB taxonomy): domain Bacteria; phylum Bacteroidota; class Bacteroidia; order Bacteroidales; family JBBRXJ01; genus CAZSGN01. The sequence goes on along the minus strand of CAZSGN010000077.1, from coordinate 7,074 downwards.
ACTGTTGAAATGAGCGCAGGACAGATGGTTGAGGATGTTAGATTAGCGGTTAATGGGAAAACAAAAGTCTGGCATTTTGGTCGGTTGGGAGGTATTGTCCCTAGCCCCCGTGAAGTACTGGTGGATTTTAAAAGTAAAATGATGAACGTTTAAGTTTGATTTATGGATGTAATGAAAGATAATGAAAAACTGCAGCAGGAAGATAATCTGGTTTACCGCAAATCAAAGGTTTTAACTGATAATATGCTTAGTTATTGCCCCGGATGTGGACATGGAACTGTTACTCGTCTTGTGGCTGAGGCTATAGAGGAATTGAATATCCAGGAAGAAACCATTGGTGTTGCTTCTGTCGGTTGTTCGGCTTTTATTTTTGATTTTATTGATGTCGATTTTATTTCAAGTCCTCATGGGCGTGCTGCAGCTGTCGCTTGCGGAGTGAAAAGGACCAACCCCGGAAAATATGTTTTTACTTATCAGGGGGATGGCGACCTTGCGGCAATTGGAACCAGCGAAACATTTCATGCATGCAATAGAGGAGATAATGTTACTATTATATTTGTTAATAATGGCATATATGGAATGACGGGGGGCCAGATGGCGCCAACAACTTTGTTGGATATGAAAACATCAACTTCTCCTTTTGGACGAGAAGCTAATGCTATGGGATATCCTGTTAATATGACCGAGATTGTTGCGCAATTGCCCGGTACTTATTATGTTACAAGACAATCCGTTCATAAGCCTGCTGCAGTGCGTAAAGCAAAAAAAGCCATACAAAAAGCTTTCGATAATCAACGGCTTGAAAAAGGCTTATCTATCGTGGAGATTGTTTCAACTTGCAATATGAATTGGAGAATGAGCCCTGTCGAAGCAAATCAATGGATGGAAGATAATATGTTCCCTTTCTTCCCCCCAGGTGATTTTAAAATCGATGGTGAAATGGTTAATCAAGCAAAATAATCATGACTGAAGAAATAATTTTTGCCGGTTTTGGTGGTCAGGGGGTACTTTCTATGGGGAAAATACTTGCCTATTCTGGTATCATGCAAAATAAGGAAGTCACATGGATGCCCTCTTATGGACCTGAAATGAGAGGAGGTACAGCTAATGTAACGGTCATTATTAGTGATCAATCCATTAGTTCTCCTGTGCTGAATCAATTTGATACAGCTGTAATCCTTAATCAACAGTCAATGGATAAGTTTGAGGAACAGGTTAAGCCGGGTGGGGTTTTGCTTTATGATACGAATGGCATTTTAAAGCATCCCAGGCGTCAGGATATCCAGGTTTATCATGTTAACGCGGTGAAAGAGGCTGAATTAATTGGTTCTTCAAAAACTTTTAATATGGTTGTGCTGGGGGCTTATCTGAAAATCAGAAATATTCTTGATTATGAGAATGTAGTGAAAGGCCTTCAAAAATCTTTGCCCGAAAGGCATCATAAATTAATTCCGATGAACGAAAAGGCTATCCAAAGGGGAATGGAGATTGTAAAGAAAGGAGTGATGGTTTGATTTCTCCTGTTTTTGGAGGTTTTATTATTTTTCAAGCAAACCCATCCGTTTAGCTCTCGATTCCCAGTTTCGACGTGCCTGCTTTTGCATGTCCTCAATATTATCCTGTTCATCCATGATCTCAATGCCTAACAGGGTTTCAATAATATCTTCAGTGGTGACAATGCCGGCTGTTTCTCCATATTCTCCTACAAGAATGGCAATGTGTTCTTTGGCAACAATAAGCTTGTTAAAAAGCTTGATAATCGGCATTTTCTCATTTACAGTAATGATATCACGGCGAATGTGTTTGAGTGAATTTGATCCGGCGTTGTTGATAATGTTCTGAAGTAATTCATCTTTTAATACATAACCAGTGATGTTATCAATGGTTTCATCATATACTGGTATGCGTGAAACATTAAGTTCGCTGGTTTGTTTATAGAATGCCTCGATGCTTAATGTTTCTTCCGCTGCAATCAGTATGGTACGGGGTGTCATAATATCGCGGGCTGTAATACGGTTAAAACGAAGAAGGTTCATTAATATTTTAGATTCTTCTTCAACAAATAATCCTTCTTTTATGCCACGTTCAGCAATGGCCTGAAATTCAGCAAGGCTAAGGAAACACTCTTGTTTATTGGGATTAAGGAGTTGGGTAATAAATTTGCTTAAATAAATGAATGGATAAAGGGGCGAATAAATGAGTATTTTTAATGAGATGGTGGTGAAATGGGCAAGATTTTTCCAATAAGTTGCCCCCAGGGTTTTTGGAATGATTTCTGAAAAAATGAGAATGATGAGCGTTAGTAAGCCGGAAACAATACTCAGGTATTGATTGCCCCATATCTTTTGTGCTTGTGCGCCTACGCCTGCTGCACCCAGGGTGTGAGCAAACGTGTTTAATGTCAGGATGGCGGAGAGGGGAAGGTCTATTCGCATTTTTAGATGCTTAAGCGATGTTGCATAGCTTTTTCCTTCATTGATTTTACTACCAATATATGCAGGTGTGATGCTTAGTAGTGCTGCCTCCAGTATTGAGCACAGAAATGAAAAAAATAAAGCAATGAAGAGATATAAGAGAAGGAGAAACATGTGTGGTGGTTATTCCGATGGTTGATTTTCTGAAATTAAATCCTTAATGTTCCGGTTTTGAAGGGTTTGGACCATTACGTTATTTAATTCATTCCAAAGTGGATGAACATTACATGCGTCTTGTTGCTTAAAGGTGCAATACTTCTTATTAATTACACATTTAACCGGTGCTATCTCGCCTTCCAGGGATCTGACTATTTCAAGAACGGTTATCTTATCTGGTGATTTGGTTAATTTATACCCGCCAAATTTTCCTTTCTGTGAGGCGATATAGTTATTTTTTTTTAAAATAGCGAAAATATTTTCCAAATATTTAACGGAAATTTGTTCTTTTTCGGCAATTTCCCTTACACTCACAGGTTTATTGGTCTGGATGGATATCTCCGCCAACCGGATTAAAGCTCTGAGACCATATCTTGTAAATGTTGAAAATTGCATATTGAGAAAAGTAATTTGGCTTGTTGTGAAATGCGATAAATGAATTTAATTAGATTTTTAATCAATTGTAAAAATACAAAAAATGAGCCGGAAAACGGTTTTTTATTGATAAAAATGCATTTCGGAAATATGTTGATGAACAGCTTTAGGTAAAAAGTGTCTGACATCTTTCTTTTCATGGATAGCATTGCGTAAGAAGCTTGCAGATATTTCCACACGTGGAGCCTCGATAAAATGGATGTTTTGATGTTTATCCGGGGTCTGACTTTTTAAATGATGCCGGGGGTAAACATATCGGGGGTAGTGTTTAATGATTTCGTCATGGTTTTTCCATTTATGAAAACTGCTTAGGCCGTCTTCTCCCATAATTAGCGCAAATGATCTTTGTGGATATTGCTCAGATAGATAAGTGAGTGTGTCGATGGTATAGGATGGTTGGGGAAGATTGAATTCAACGTTTGAGGCCTGGAAACGAAGATCATCGCCAATGGCTTTTTCTACAAGCACCAGGCGGTCATAACTGTTTAGAAGGGATGTTTTTTTCTTGAAAGGATTTTGAGGAGATACGATAAACCAGATTTGTTCGAGGTCGGTGAATTCAACCATGTAGTTGGCCAGTATCATGTGTCCAATGTGTACGGGATTGAAGGAGCCGAAAAAAAGTCCTGTTTTTTTCATAATTATTTTTTATGAGTTAATGAAAGACCGGACAATGTCTATCGTTTGCCGTGTTGCTTCTTCAAGATTATCATTCACAACGACTTTATCAAATTGATCTTCGAATGCAAGTTCTTTTTCTGCCCGTCCCAATCTCAGGCATATAACTTCCTCGCTGTCTGTGGCCCTCTGACGGAGGCGGTTTTCTAATTCAGCAATTGAAGGGGGTTTGATAAATATAAGCAAGGCGTTCTCTTGATATTGCTTTTTGATGTTTAATCCTCCGTAAACATCAACATCAAAGATAACATGATGACCCTTGCCCCATATGCGCTCAACTTCGCTTTTAAGCGTGCCATAATAGAGCCCCCCGTATACTTCTTCAGTTTCAATAAACAGTCCTTGTTTTTCTTTGGACTGAAAATCTTCGATGCTCAGAAAATAATAATCTTTCCCGTATTCTTCTCCTGTTCTTTTTTTTCTTGTGGTTGCGGAAACAGAGAATTCAAGTGTCGGAATTGCTTTTAGTAAGCGTTTAACAATCGTTGTTTTTCCTGATCCGGAGGGAGCAGATAAAATAATTACTTTTTGCTTGTTCATTTTATAGGACGTTCATGAGTTGTTCTTTCATTTTTTCAAGTTCGTCTTTCATTTCGACTACTTTTGCTTGTATTGCTGAATGGTTTGCTTTGGAGCCAATGGTGTTTATCTCTCTTAGTATTTCCTGGGCAATAAAGTTTAGCTTTTTGCCGACTGGTTCTTCCGAATTTAATGTTTCCAGAAAATAAGAGCAATGGTTCCTTAATCGGACTTTCTCTTCGTTAATGTCCAGCTTTTCAAGGTAGTAGGCTAATTCTTGTTCAAACCGGTCTTTGTCATAATGAACGTTTTGTCCAATGAATTCATTTAGGTTTTTTTGTAGCCTTCCTTTTAGTATTTTTGTTCGCTCATCTTCAAGGTCATCAAGGCTGTTTATTTTTTTATTTATTTGTTCGATGCGTTCATGTATATCCTCTTCTAGTGCTTTGCCTTCTTGTATCCTGAATTCGTTTACCTGGTTGATGCTTTGCTGAATAGCTCCTGCCAGTTTTTTCCAGGCATCTTCGCTGACTTCGTTTTTTTCTTTGCTAAAAGCATCCGGCATTCTTAGTAAGGCTGGGAGAACTCCGCTTGTATCCTTAATTTCTAGTGAATCGGCTACTTGCTTAATGTCTTTATAATAATTTTGTATAACGCCCTGGTTTATAGTATTTTCTGGTTCTTCACTGCAAGTTTCAACGTCCATGTAAACATCTATTTTGCCTCTGATGAGTTCTGCAGATAGCAGATTTCGGATGGCAATGTCTTTTTCTTTAATGTTTAGCGGGATCTTGGTGTTGATGTCTGCTTGCTTGCTGTTGAGGGTGCGGATTTCAATTGTATAATAGGAAGAACCAATTTCACACTCAGATTTCCCGTATCCAGTCATTGATCTTAGCATGTCTCTTGTTTTTATTTATGATTATTTTTTTAAATTATTTTAAGTACAGAGTTGTTTCTCTGGTAAAAATAGAAAAATTGATTTAATTGCTGGTAGAATATTTCACAATCGCTTTCTTTTTCCAGCGTCCTGTAAAATAATAACTTCCTGACAGAATCATTGCCAGCGTCCATGAAAAAGGGAATGACCACCAGATCGCTCTTTCTCCATAGATGTCTGATAGGTAATAGGCAAAGATAACCCTGGATACAATAATAACCATGGTAATAAGCATTGGAACAAAGGTGTCGCCGCTTCCCTGCATTTGCCCGTTAAAAATATACATACTGGCAAATATCACATAAAACCAGCAAATAACCAAAAGATAATTACTGCCAATGGCTATAATATTCGGATCGTTAGTAAATAGAGCAATAATTTGCTGGTTAAAGAAAAAGATCACAATGGATGCTGTCAGGGCAATGCTTCCTGCCATGGCAAGTGTTGCCCATAATCCTTTTTGTACACGGTACATTTTGTTTGCACCTATATTTTGACCTGTAAAAGTAGCCAGGGCTGTGCCAAAGACCATAGGGGGAAGCCCCGCTAATGAACTGATGCGGGCCCCTGCCGTGTAAGCTGCAATGACATCTGTGCCAAAACTGTTGACAATCCATAGTATGGCCATAAGACCCAATGCAACCGATATCTGGTGAAAACCTGTTGGGATGCCGATGCGGAGGCTTTTTCTTAGCATATCCCAACGAAAGCTAAGATTATTTAAAGAAAGATGAAATACATGATGATAACGATTAAGATAAGTCAGGCTGAAAATAAATCCCAATCCTTGCGCAATAACTGTTGCCCATGCGACTCCGGCAATGCCCCATTCAAAAACAAGAATGAATATTAGGTTTAGTATGATGTTTAACAGGGTAGAGCCAATAATGAAAAACAAAGGGGTTATTGAATCCCCCAGACCTCTTAATATGGCATTGGTCCCGTTGAATCCAAACATCAATATAGTCCCTCCTATAAAAATATTGAAATATAAACTTGCCAGGGGTATGATGGAAGGGGGTAACTGAATCAGTTGAAATATTTTTTCACTAAAAAGAATGGCGACAAAGGAAATGATTATTGAGGCAGTGAAAATGAAAACATATAAGGTGTCTATTGCTTTTTTTACCTGGCTCATTTCTTTGGCGCCGTAATATTGTGCAATAATGATGGTTGTCCCGGATACAATTCCGATTATGAAAGAGATAATAGCAAAGATAACAGGAAAAGAATTTCCAACGGCTGCCAGGGCTTCTTTACCAAGAAAGTTTCCTACGATGATCGTATCGATAACATGATAAAGCTGTTGAAGAAATTGCCCTACAAACATAGGGGCTGCAAATATAAAAATACGTCTGGAAACAGGTCCTGTTGTTAATTCTTTCCTCATAGCTCTTATAATAACAGGCTTTTTTGTTCCTTAATATTCATACCAGGGAGGGGAATGTATGAAATAAGACGGGAACTCCTGGTAAAACCTCTTGAGCAAAATTATCTTTTTAATTGTGAAATTTCAGAAATAAAATCATTATTTTCATTGCGTTTTTTTGCGGTTATGTACTTTATTGAATGTTAAGAGGATATAGGAGGAGGTTCATTTATATGTCGCTTTGTTTTTGTTATTTTTTATTAAGATGTAACGAAGCGGGAAAAAATGATGAGAGTTTATTGAATATTTTATCATTATTAAAGATATATTTTAACATATTTTTTTTACTTGTTATTGATTATTGCCTGCTTTTAAGGATTTATAGTGGCGGGAATGAATCATAGAATACAGAAGAAAAAATTTGCAGTGTCAAATTGTAGTTAATTAATAACTAAAGTTTCGCAGTAAATTAATTACGATTGAGTTTTAATTTATTTGTGTGT
>CAZSGN010000076.1:0-11963 GCA_964606415.1 uncultured Bacteroidales bacterium | reverse complement strand
GATAATTTTTATGAGCAAGGCAACTGTTAAGATAGAATTTAGCCGGATTGTTCTCGTCAGCACTTTCAAAAGTAACTTCCTTAACCCCCAGTCCAATGTAGAGCGCATCTTTGTAGTCAATCTCAAACACTTCACCGTCTGCCTTAACGGTTCCTTTTCCGCCTACATTGATCACACCCATTTCCCTGCGCTGAAGGAAAAAATCAGCTTTTTGGTGGTCAATGGCTTCTAGTTTCAGTATCTCTTTAACGGGCTTATATCCACCAACGATCATTCTGTCATAATAGGTATAAACCAATTTAGCTTTGTCGTCATTGAAAAAATCCTGTACCAGATACTCTTCTCTTAGTGTGTTAGTATCATAACTCTTGGCATCTTTTGGATTGGTATTGTAACGAATTTCAACATCTGTTTTCATAAAACATGCATTTTATTGATTCAAATTAAGCTGCAAAAATATAAATTTCAGTTGATTTGCATGGAACTTTATTTTTATTTTTCATCTGTTTATATTTTTTTCTTAACAGGTGCCAGTTGTCAAGCCTACCCGTCCACCAGATTGCCAGTTTTATAGAATGTCACCCATCCCCCGTCACCCGTCATCGCCCCGGTCACCTAACCAATCAAAGAATTTAAAGAATCTAAATCCGGATGCATTAAAAGTTTTCTATATTTGTTTCCGGGATAAAATATCAATATTATGGATATAAGTAAAGAGCTTAATAAACATCAGGCGTGTTTAAAATTAGCGCTCAATCAATATGACCATCAGTATTACAACAAGTTAATCCAGCGAACTTGTGTTGACTGGCAGGATGAAGGACAAATTATTGAACACGGCACTTCGAAATGGAAAATCGAGTCAAGGGTAAATGCGGTTGACCACAATGGGATGAATCTGGAAATCCTTTTTAAATTGATTCAGGGCAGCTTAAAAAATGCTTCTTTGGAGCTTTGCTGGGTTTTTAATGATTGGTCTCCTGAGCATTATGTTTTAATGCCTGGTGCTGCCTATAATGGAAACCGTTTTGAGTCACGGCGGATTGCTTATTCCCCGAAATTGTTAGATCCGAAAGATATTGGCCCCGATAAACCCATGATTATTTCTGATGTACCACGCTTAAATATACATGATGGCCCTTCAACAATACAAGAACGGTCGGGGAGTATGACCACACCATCAATGGGTTTTCATAATCCGCATAAGCGTACAGGAATGTGGCTATTGACACCTCAGTATAATGGACAGGGAGACTATGGCTATACCATCTCAGAAGACAGGGGAAGGGCTCAGGCTGTTGTTCGTGTTATTTCTCCTGTGGTACGGGAATTACATAAATATCGTATTACCGATAATCAATGGCCATCAGATGATAAGCCGGCTGATTTTCATGAGGGGGATGAGGTGATGATGAAATGTCGCATCCATTTTTTTGATTCGAATGATGTACAATCGCTTTTTGATGAGCTTCTTCCGTTAAGAAATGCAATGGTCAGTAATGCTCCCGTCACTCCTGTTATCCCATTTTCCGGAACCTTTGGTGTTCAGGAAAAAAAGTTTAACGAGCAAAATTTTGTTGAGAAACATGGTTATTATGCTGTGGGAATGCGGCAAAATTTTCTTCAGGACTGGCAGATTGGTTGGACCGGGGGAATGATTTCCACTTATCCCTTATTGATCAATGGGCATGCTCAGACCCAGGAAAATGTTATTCGTAATTTTCAGTTTTTATTTCCTGATGGACAAGCTCCTTCTGGTTTTTTCTGGGATTGCGGGGAGTCAGATGATAAGCAGATGCATTGGTATGGCGGAGATATCAGGAAGCCTCATGCTAAAAACTGGCACCTGATCCGTAAAAGTGCAGATGCCCTCTATTATATTATCAAGCAGTTGGAGGTAATGAAAAACAAGTCCATATCTATTGATTCGGAGTGGGAAAAAGGAACACGCAAATGTGCTGATGCTTTTGTTCGCTTGTGGGACAAATGGGGACAGTTTGGTAATTATGTGGATAGCATTACTGGAGATGTCGTCGTTGGTGGATCAACCAGTGCCGGATTGGCTCCTGCTGCACTGGTTTTGGCTTATCGTTATTTTGATGACAATGATTACCTGAGGGTGGCCGGGCAGTCTGCTGAGTATTTTTTCAGGGATTATGTCGCTCGTGGATTAACTACCGGAGGAGTGGGGGATGCATTGCAAAATCCTGATAGCGAATCAGCTTATGCGGTGCTTGAATCTTTTTCTGTATTGTATGAAGAAACGCATGAGATCCGCTGGCTTGAGCGGACAAAAGATATGGCCAGGCAGTTTGCCAGTTGGGTGATGTCTTATAATTATGAATTTCTGAATGATTGTTTGTTGAAAAGACTGGGAGTAGGCACGAAAGGAACGGTGTTTGCTAATACCCAGAATAAGCACGGGGCACCGGGAATTTGTACGCATTCCGGCGTGGCATTGCTCAGGCTCTACCGGGCAACGAATGATCCTTTCTTTGCTGAATTATTACAGGATATTACCCGCCATGTGACGCAGATTATGTCCCATCCTAAAAGACCTGTGCCAGATATGCCGGAGGGTTGGATAACTGAGCGTATTAGTACAACCGATTGGTTTGAAGGGCTGGGAGAGATTATGTATGGTTCGACTTTTGCTGAAACCTCATTAATGCTTACTGTTGCGGAGATTCCTGCTGTTTATATTTTGCCTGGACAGGAATTGATTTTTTCTTTTGATACGCTTGAGGCAAATCTTTTAGAGATTACTGCTGATAAAGTGCATTTGCAATTAACAAATCCTACTGTGGTGGATGCTGAGGTTAAGGTAATGATGGAAGAAGAGGACCACAGGACTCAAAAATATAATGAATATGCCATGTTAAACATCCCTGTTTTTGAATTACCCGCGGGCGAAACAAAAAATATTGATTTACAAAGATTTAATGTTGATAAATCCGAATAATATTCCATACTTTAATTAATTAATATTTATTCTTATGACCAGGTTATTGCTTATTTCTTCGTTATTACTTATTTTAATCGCTGCATGCCAGCCCGAACAGGATAAAGTTCATGATCCTTATGAAAAGGATGTTGATACCCTTCTTCAAAAAATGACTTTGGAGGAGAAAATCGGACAGATGACACAAATTTGTTTCAGTACGATCACCCTTGATGGATCTAAAAGCCTTGAGCTTAATGTTGACCAGTTCAGGGAGGCTATTACTGAGCATCATGTGGGATCTTTTTTGAGTGGAAGCGATAATAAATCTCGTTGGTACACTTTTATCCGGGATATTCAAAAGATTGCGGTAGAAGAGACCCGGCTTGGCATTCCTTTGATTATCGGGATTGATCATGTTCATGGGGCTAATTATGTTGATGAAGGCACGATATTGCCTCATAATATTACGGTCAGTTGCAGTTTTGATAAAGATTTAATGTATCAGGCAGGTAAACTTACTGCTCGTGAAACAGCACCCCTGGGGTTAAACTGGAATTTTGCTCCTGTTCTTGATGTGGGAGTTAACCAATATTGGCCAAGATTTTATGAAACTTTTGGTGAAGATCCTTTGGTTACCGCTGAGTTGGGGGAGGCTTTTATCCGGGGTTCTGAAACCACGATTAAAGATAAAAATTATAAAATGGCTGCTTGTGCCAAACATTTTATTGGCTACTCAGACCCACGTTATGGATGGGACCGGGCGCCTGCATGGATTCCTCGTCAGCAATTGTGGGAGTTTTATGTTCCGCCTTTTAAAAAAGCATTTGATGCCGGTGTTAAAACGGTAATGGTTAATAGTGGTGCCTTAAATGGACAGGCAGTACACGCGTCCAAAGATTTCTTAACTGATCTTTTACAGGAACAATTAGGTTTTGATGGGGTTATTTTGACGGATATTAAGGATATTTCCAAATTGGTGGACATGCATCATGTGGCCAAAGATGTTAAAGAGGCAACCAGGATGTCTGTTGATGCTGGTATAGACATGAGCATGGCTTGTAATTCATTTGAATTCAACCAGATCATGAAAGAGCTGGTGGATAGTGGCCTGGTTTCTGAGGCCCGGATAGATCAGTCGGTAAGAAAAATATTAAAGCTTAAGCACCAATTGGGATTATTCGAAAATCCTTATCCTGATAGTTCTATGCTGGATCAGATAGGCAGTGATGAGCATTATGCCATGGCAAGGGAGGCTGCTGAATCATCAGTTGTTCTCCTTAAAAATCAAGGTGCATTGCCTTTTGATGATGAGGATAAAGTGCTTTTAGCAGGTTTTGCTGCCGATTCTAAAAAAATGCTTACCGGCCCTTGGACGTATGAGTGGATGGGGGCTGAGGATGAGCGTCACCCTGATTCGATGAATACAATTTATACCGCAATGACGGATATGATGGGAGAGGACCGGGTGCAGTTGTTCCCATGGGGTGAGAGCATCAACGAAGAGACACAGGATCGTTTTAAAAAAATGTCTGAAGAGGTTGATGCGATTGTGTTAACTGTTGGTGAAGAGCCTTATAGTGAGTTTAATGGTAATATTTCTGATCTGACCATGGATGAAAAGCATACACGGTGGATTGAATTAGCTATTGAAACGGGAAAGCCTGTGGTATTAATCCTTGTTGAGGGACGCCCAAGATTGTTTACGAAATACGAGAAAGATCTGGATGGTGTTTTATTTGCCGGATATCCCGGAATGGGTGGCGGCGATGCACTTGTCTCTATTATGACGGGTGAAGTGAATCCTTCGGGCAAATTATCTTTTACTTATCCCAAACATGTCCACCATACCCTTAATTACCATCATTATTCGTCTGAATATAATGTTTATTGGCGAAATGATCAGGAGCCTTATAGTTTATATGATTTTGGTGATGGAATGGGGTATGCTGATATAAGTTATACAAATCTTAAACTTAGTGATAGTGTCCTTAGGGGTAGTAATGATTCGCTTGTTGCCTCGGTGGAAATTAAAAATGAAGGTGCGATGGAAGCTGATGAGGTTGTCCTTTGGTATATGTCTGATGAGGTTGCCAGTTGGGTGAGACCTGTCAAAATGCTTAAAGCTTTTGATAAAATTTCACTTCCGGCAGGCCTTAGAAAAAAGGTTAAGTTTACCATCCATTCATCTGATATCGCTTTTCCAGATAAGGAGGGCCAGCTTTTGTTTGAAGAAGGCTATCATACAGTGCAGGTTGGTGGAATGACCAAAAAGTTTAAATATACCCCTTGATTTGGAATTGAGAGGGGGCAAGTGTTTGGGTGACCAGGTTGGCAGGTTGCCAGGTTTATAGAATATCACCACGATACCAATTTACCATAATACCAATATACCAATTTACCATAACACCGTTCACCCGTTAAATTTTTTTCTTTGATAATAAGACTTGGCTTTTTTAGTTAAAATGATTAACTTGCCATGATCATTTTAAATTATTATTTTATGAAGAGACAAGTATTATTTTTATTGATTGCTGTAGTCTTGTTTTCTTATGTGAATAGTTCACATGCCCAGACATGGCAAGAGGTTCCTTATGATTCTGTTGAGATGGAAGCCGCGTGGGAACCGGGTTATCAGCATCGGGTGAATTTGTTACTTGATGCTGAATCTACCTGGTCCTGGGGGATTTTAGGAGATAGTGATAATGGAAAACGTTACTGGTCCGCTTTATTGGCAAGAATGTATAAAGCCTGGGGAGATACGGCTGCATTGAATACCTTAATAAGGGAGGATGGACATGCTGGCATTTTTTCGAATTATCATGAGAGTGATTTTTATAAGCCTTTTACTTGTCCGGGGTATTCTTTTTATTATTTCAAATATAAGGATACTATACAGCAGGTGGATCCGGATCAGATTACTGAAATTGAATCAACATGGGATAATGAAAATCGTGCTTATACATCCCGGAAGGATGGACAGATGGACCCTATTTATAATTGTACTGAATTTAATTCGGAAAATTTTGACTGGATGGCCAGAACAGCAGGTTTTCTCTTTGCCCACGAGTATGATGACAATACGATTATATCAGATGGAGATAAACCAGCGATGGAGTATTATGCTGATTGGGTAAATAATTGGTTACGTGGCACTTATTGTGCTGGAAGGGTCGAGTGGGCATCACATGTTTATTCAGGATTTTGTTTGCAGGCTGCTGCAACCATATTTGAACTTTCTGATGACCCTGTGAAAAGAGAGCAGGCACGGGCAGTTATGGACTGGATGGCTATGGAACAAGCCATTCGTTATATCGATGGACACCTTGTTGGGCCTGAGTCCAGGAATAAAGATGGTGGGATAATCCGGTTTAATGGTTCGATTTGGCCTTATGCATATCTTTGGTTTGTCGATGATGCGCATCATCCGGAGATGACGGAACACGAGGTGGCCGATCATTACACCAATGATGCGGGTTTATGGACTTGTGGCTTCATACCTCATTTATCTTACCGACCTCCCAAAGCCATTGTTGATATTGCACAGCGGAAATTCAGCATGCCTGTCGAAATGCATAATACAAAACCTTATTATCGACTTGACTGGGATAATTATGCAGACTGGGATGGACAAGCTGAGAATAGCAGGAAGTTTGAATTTGAAACGGTTTATTTACATGATCAATATACCCTGGCTAGTTCTGCTACGAACCGGCCAGCTAAGACGGGCCCTTTTGTCGAGTATTGTGTTTGGCGTTTGGGGGTTAAGGATCTTGCTGTCCAGGTTTTTGGGAATACGGGGTATAATTCAACGATTAGTGGCCGTTCTCCTTATGAGGAGGTGGCTCAATATCGCAATAGTATGATGAGGATTATGAAAGGGACAGATAAAATGTGGTTGGCTGTTCCGGATACGGCTATGGTTATTGAATGGCAGCAGGATATCCTGTTTGCTAAATTAACGGATCATGTTTATATTGCTGCTGTTCCTTACAACGCAACTGGTCATCAACAGGCTGATTTCACAATGAGTAACCAGCATTTTCAAAAGTTGACATGGGAATTTAATTCCTCAAATTTAAATGGCCTTGTATTGGAAGTAGGGACGCTTTCTGAACATGGCAGTTATAGTGATTTTAAGAATGACGTCAACAACAATGCCCAGGTATCTTCTCCCCAAAGTGATCGATTAAGTTATTTATCAACGCTTGGGAATACTTTTACTATGGAATGGGTGCCAACCACCACGTATGATTACATGACTAATTCATGCTATATATCAACGGTTGATCCTGCCGGTGACCTGCCTGAGATATGGTATGAAGGTGTGAAAAATGATTTCTCAAAATGGGAAAGTTATGAGGTGGTTCACGGTGACCCCATTGTTGATTCAAAATGGTCTGACGGGACCCTTGAGGTGCGTTCAGATGACCATCAGATGCGTATTGTTGTGGATACCAGCACCGCTGAGGTCTCCTGGCAGTTATTGAGTGATGTAACAGGGATTTATCCCGGAGGCAACAAACAACAACAGAGAGTTGCTAATTTAAGCGTTAAGCCTAATCCTGCAAAGGGATCTTTTGAAATTAGTTGTAAAAGTCCTGTTGATATAAATGAAAATACAAGTGATGTTTGGCTTTTTGATCTGACAGGGAAAAAGGTAAAGCATTTAATAAGTAAGAAAGATTTTATTGGCCAGGAAAAAGTAAATAAAAAAATATCAATACCTGATTTAAATCCTGGTATTTATTTTATTAACGACCCCACTGGGCACCAAGTGGTTAAAGTATCTGTTTTGTAAAGGGTTCTCTATTTCTATTCTTTGTGACGACCTATGTACCCATGGACATTATTTGTACATTTCTTGGTCAAATATAGCGCAATGCTTTTTTTCAGGTTCATTTGAGAGATATTTCTTTCTCTTTTTTAAAAAGGAGGATGTGACAGGTATTAAAACCAGGTCGATAACTATTTAATAAACAGCATTTTCAGGCGTGGATGCAACATTTGTTATATAATTTGATACAATAGAGCAAAGAATTTTAATGCTCTCTCGAAACAAAATCATAATTTTATTAGTAATATGTGTTATGTGTAAAGTGTAATTTAAGTTGAGCGATATGAGTAAAGCGAAATAGCGTTTTATATTGATACGAAATCGTTTTGGAAGATGTTGGGATTCACTGAATGACTGAAGTGAAAGATTTATATTTTTTTAGTTCCGAAAAAATTGGGACAAATTGTTTAAGTGATTTCTGATAAAAATCGCTCAATTTGGGTTTAAGTTACATTGATGATTGAAGTTTTACATTATTTAAAGTTCATCTCTAAGCCAGTATTTTGCTTGTTGCTGATGAATTTGGGAAGGGAAGGGCACGATGCAGTAAATGGGACATTTTGGATAGACTCTTGCTAGTTAAAGCTTTATTCGTAAATGCGAAATTTTAAAAATGGAAAATAAATACTTACAGTATTGCTTGCTTATTTTGTGTTTATGGTTCATTGCCCCCGAGTCATATTCACAGGAGAGTTCTCCTTATGGGAGCGTTGTTAGCACAACCAAATATGCTGATTTAACTGTTTCTTTTTTATCTGTAAAACAACCTTTATGTCCTGATGACCTGGGTGCTGTCCGGATTAGGGTGAAGGGAGGAAAAACCTTTAAAGATGGTGAGTACAGGTATCAGTGGAGCAATGGTGTAGATACCCCGGATAATATAAACCTGAGCCCGGGACACTATTATTTAACTGTTTATGATGCCAATAACCAACAGTTGTTTTTTGATACTTTGATCAGGGAGCCGCAGGATATTTTTATTTCCCGTATTGAAAAAGAATTTCCATATTGTAATGATGCTGAAGATGGCCGGATTGAAGTGATTGCCGAGGGCAACGAACCTTTGTTTTTGAGGTGGTCTGATCGCGAAAATGATGCTGTGAGGGAGAATCTTGGACCCGGCAAGTATGAATTCACAATCTCGGATATCAATGGATGTAAAATTGATTCTGCGATTAAATTGATTCCTGAAAGAGAACTTTGTTTTGACATCCCTTCTGCGTTTACGCCTAATGGTGATGGCATTAATGACCGATGGAAAATAGAACGTTTATCTCAGGTATATCCTGATGCAACGATTAAAATTTTTGACAGGCGGGGTAAAATGCTTTATTATGTTAATTCTTATTCTCATGAGAAAGCCTGGGATGGAACGATGGACGGATACCCTGTGCCTATGGATTCTTATCATTATGTGATTTACCCGGGAACGGGAATTGATCCTATTGTGGGGTATATTACTTTAATTCGTTAATATCTTATGAGTTGATAAAATATTTGTACACGGATACTCATTCTTTTTCATGTCTATCAATGACCAATGGCGCTGCTTTTACCTTTTCCGCAGCGCCATTTTTTGTTGATTCTATATATCGCTGTAATTTAAGGTTTTAACCCGACATGTCAAACGCTTGATAAAATTTGATGTTTTAGAAAACTATGATTATATTGCATTTTTGTATTTGTATAACCAATATCTGTTGATCAAGTCATAATTATTCTTTTTATTGTCATGGATATGATTTTTTATAAACGGTTTAAAGAAACTTTCTTTTTTTTATTGACAGGCGTTTTTTTATTTTCTGCTGCTGAACTCAAAAGCCAGAATATATTATCTAATTCAGGTTTTGAAAACGATTTGCAGGATTGGCAATCCTGGACGAATGATGAATATAGTGCCAGCTTTGCTGCATCTACATCTGAACAATATGAAGGAAGCAAGTCTTTACATGTCAATGTTGCGGATGTGAAGGATGAGTACTGGGCTTTTCGATACCACAATATCAGGTTGAGGCAAAAGGGATTATCACTGAATGATGGAGATATTATCCATCTAAGTTTATGGGCCAAATATGCCGGGGCAGATGCACATCCTATGATTCAGGCCGGAATTGCCAGGGACACACTTGAATCCGGAATCATGCCCGAAAAAGATCCTTCCACGATTTTTTGGGACCTTCTTGATGATGACATGGTTAATTTCTCTTTGACTGAGGATTGGAAGCAATACCAGATGGAACTTATAGTGACCAGGGATGCCGGAACAGATGCAGTTTTTATTCTCCGTTTTGGTGGCATGACTGGTGATTTTTATGTTGATGATATTCAACTTGAAAAAAGCGGACAAATTGAACCTGCTGACCCCTGGCTCGATAATGCGCAAAAGCGTATTGATACGTTGAGAAAAGCAAACCTGGTACTGAAACTTGAAGATGTTAATGGACAGGCTGCTTCCGGGGCAAACGTGAGTGCTGAATTGTTAAGGCATAATTTTCAATGGGGGTCTGCTGTAAGATATGTAAGTCCTTTTTCTTGGGATAATGATGACAGGGTATGGGAACGCGAAGAAATTTTAAAGACATTCAATACCATCGTTAATGAAGATGATTTTAAATGGCCTGAGGTGGAGCCTACACAGAATAATGTTAATTATGATGATGTTAATTTATATCTTGACTGGAAGGATACGAATAACCTCCAGTTCAGAGGACATTGCCTTTATTGGACCAAAGAAATGTGGATGCCTTCCTGGTGGAATAATTTAAATACTTCTGATAAAATAAGTGCTTTAAAAACACGCTGTACAAGGGATGTGTCTTATTTTAAAGGCCGGGTTCCCGATTATGACGTGGTTAATGAACCTGTCCATTTTCCTTATGTGGAGGATCAAGTGGGGGATTCTATTTACCGGAAGACTTTTGAGTGGGCTCATCTAGCTGATAGCCAGGCCAAACTTTATGTAAATGATTGGTGGAATATTGATAAATGGGATTCATGGAGATTAAAAAAATGGGTGCAAACCAGGTTGTCTAATAATACACCTATACATGGCATTGGGTTCCAGGGGCACTGGGATAATGAACGTGTTGATTGGCGGGAAGTAAAATTTAAAACCGATTATCTGGCTGATATCGGATTACCGCTCAAAATCACAGAATTTGATATGCATTATGATCAGATAGGCATGACCAGGGTCGAACAGGCTGCGGATTACGGGAAAATAATGCGGTTGGTCTTTTCCCATCCTGCTTATAATGGTTTTCTTATTTGGGGCATACGTGATGGTTGGCGTGATAATGCCGGTATATATAATGATGATTTTTCTCCCCGGCCTGCCAGGGATACGATGCATTATTTGATAAAAGAACGCTGGACAACGGATACGCAGTCAATCAGTGATCAGGAAGGCATCGTTTCGTTTAATGGCTATTATGGTGATTACAGGGTTATTATTGAAAACGGGGAGGTTAGCGACACTATGTTTGTTAATTTTTCTGATTCAGCTACTTCAAAGACATTAGTCCTTGCTGATGATTTGGTTGGCCAGAATTTTGAGATTGCTGGCGAACCAAAGCAAAAAGTAAAGCTTTTTCCTAATCCATGCAACAATGAGCTGTCAGTTCTATTCCCTGATCAAACAGCGCATCGTTTAAGGGTTGTTATTTACAATATGCAGGGACAAAGGATGTATGCTTATGATCATGTTGCTCAAAATGAATTGGTCTTAAATGTTGACTATCTTCCGAAAGGGCAATATATTCTTTCTTTAACTGAAGATGACGAGGTTAGGAATTTGCGCTTTATGAAACGTTGAGTACAGGATTTATAAAAATTTTTTGCTGGAGAAAATGCCCTTCAGTTATTTTATACCAGATCGTTGGGCAAATTCGCTCAATTTGGGTTATTTTAACCTGCCGTTTTATGCTGATTTTTTTTCTCAATAAGAAAAAGGTTTTATTTTTACCGACTAAAACCAATGTTTTTTATTTGTTACACAATGTGAACTATATTTTTATTTTAGAGTTTTGAATTATGAATAAATTTTGTCGGCTATTCTTCCTTCGTTTATAATCAGAGAAGTAGAATGTCACATAATAAAAACAAGCAAAGAATTCGTCAGTAGACGGACAGGCAACGAATCCGTCAGTGGACCATAGCCGTCAAGCTAAGAGCTTCTTAATGCGT